>JAYVNN010000187.1:0-14957 GCA_043758435.1 Chthoniobacter sp. | reverse complement strand
TTGGAGTTCTCCACGTTCTTCCAGAGTGAGAATCAAGTCATTGGTGAGCACCCACAGAAGCTATCTTATTCCGTGGCCGTTATCAATGTTCCATTTCACTAGCAATAGCGGCGCAGGCTTTGTTCCAAACGGATTTATTGGGAGACTACCGCTAAACATTCCTTTGGCCAATATCTGCTGGGCAGTTGGAATCCTTAGTTTTGTGCAAAGTCGTTCTGTGAACCTGATCAAATCGGGCAAAATAACGCTTGTAGTCATGTCACTAATGCGGTCGGCTCCGATCCCCTCTTCAAACAAAGCGAGCAATGAGAAAAGGTCGGGATCGCGAACTCCAAAATCGACGATTTCTTTTCCGGTTTGTGCAAGGTGATCAATTAATTCCGGCCCGAATCCCGAACCCGAAATGCCGGCCTTTCCGTATCCAAGACAGGTTGCAGGAACTTCACGAAATTGCATTAGTCGGATTGCATTTCGCCATGCCACATCTCCACGCACGACAGAGCTTTCCAAGAGTTTAATAATCGATTCAAAGCGTCCCCTATAAGTATCAGCGGAATTTTTAATCTCGGCTTGAGCACTTGTGCCAAGTAGGAGTGGGTCGATAAAAAGACGCGTGTCCATCGCCATCGTAGCATCCAATGCTCCGGCGCTTTGTATATCGTCGCGAGCAAGACCAAAATGTTCACTGATTGTGACGGGATTGGAAATTCTAGGCATGTTTTGTTAGCAGCAAAGTTAGCTAGAGGAAATGGGGGTGGGCGACAACTTTTGACAGGGAGAGGATTTTCAGGGGCGGCTGACTTATCTCCTACAATTCATCGCCCGGCAGCGGCGGATTGGCGGGGATTTCATCGACCTTGGCCCAATCCGCGTGCCGCATCCGCTCTGCACCGAGTTGGCCGCTTCTGCGATCCTGCAGCACCACGGCGTAGGCGATGAGGCGGCGCAGGGCGGTTTCATCCCAAGTGGTGATCTCCTGCCGAATGGCGTCGAAGCTCATGGCCGGAATCGTTACCCATCGTCGCAGCCCGGCAAGAATTGGATTGGCATGCTGAGGATTGAATTCGGGCGGCGGCTTACTTGCTCTCCGCGTCGAGGCTTTCCCATACCGCAGCCATCATGGCGCGCTGCCGCTCTTGCACAAACTCACGCGCTTTCACCGCCTTCGCTTTGGCGGCGGCGGGGTCTTTGGCGAGGGCGAGGACAGCGGGGGTGAGGCCGCGGGCGGGCTCGTCGTGGTCGTGGTCGAAGAGCCAGTCGCCGAGGCCGATGTCGCGCCACATGAGGCCCTTGGTGGTCTGCTCGGCCCAGCGGCAGACGATGGCGGGAATCCCGTGGCCGATGCACATGATGGGGCTGTGCATTTCATTGCCGAAAAGGCCGGCGCTGCGGACGCAGGTGCTCACGGCCTCGTCGGTGAGCCAGTAGTTTTCGCGCCAGACGACTTTCGCTTTCACGTCGTCGGGCAGGAGGTCGAGGAGCAGGTCTTTGCCGATGGCCATCTGGCTTTGGTCTTCGGGGCAAAGCAGCACTTTCATCGGCGTCTGCCGCACCACGGCGATGATCGCCTCGCGCAGCGGCGCGTGGTCGTGCTCTTTCATTGCTTCGTTGCGCGCGTGGTTCGCTTCGATGCGCGGGCGCTCGGGGTGGATGAGCCAGTACGGCGTGAAGCGCAGTCGCGGGATGCAGCAGAGAAATTTCCCCTCCTCCAAATCGTGCGCCTTGAGAAACGCGGTGGCCGCATCGTCGTTCCGCAAATCCACGGCAAACGCGCCGTCGGGGCCGAACGCCATGAGCGGCGCGGTGCAGCCAGCGTCCTTCGCTACCTGCAGCGAAACCGAGTCGCGGAAATAGACGAACCGCGCGCCGCTCAGGATTTCGATGGTCCGGGCGGTGGGCGCGGTGTGGGTGATGCCGCCGACGCCATAAGGCTTGCCGGTTTCCTGGCTCCACCGCTCCAAATCCTTCGCCGCCACGAGCGACGGCCCCGAGCCGTGCAGCAGGAAATCGCACTCGGCGAACGCCGCCTTCAGCGCGTCCGCGCCCTGGACGATGACGAGTTTGGGGAAGCGCCGGTGCAGCATCTCCGCGACGCCGTTGTCCACGCTGCTCGGCCACAGCCGCACTTCCACGCCGGGCAGATGTTTTTCCAAAAGCGCCAGCATCCCCGGCGTATGCGCGATGTCGCCGATGTTCACCGTCTGCCACGAAGAGCGGAGCAGCAGGCGCGGCGGGCGCGCGGCGTCGGCGGCGCGGAGTGAAACGGCGAGCGCGGAGGCGAGGGTTGACTGGAGAAAGTGGCGGCGGTTCATGGGGGGTGGATTGGCGGGTTACTGCTGACGGACAACCGCGCTACATCCGCTCCGGCACTTCGATGCCGAGCAGGCCGAGGCCGCGGTGGAGGGTGCGGGCGGTGACTGCGCAGAGGGTGAGGCGGGTGGCGCGGGTGGCACCCTCGCTTTTCAACACGGGGCACGCCTCGAAGAAGCTGTGGAAGGTGGAGGCGAGCTCGTAGAGATAGTTGCAGAGCACGTTGGGGCGGAAGTCTTCGAGGACTTGCGGGAGGACTTCGCCGAAGTGGAAGAGTTTCTTGGCGAGGAGCAACTCGGCGATTTCGGTGAGGATGATGGCAGATGGCGAATGGCAGATGGCAGATGGGTCGATATCCGCTTTGCGGAAGATGGAGCGGATGCGGACGTAGCTGTATTGCAGGTAGGGCGCGGTGTTGCCGGTGAGCGCGAGCATTTTGTCCCAGGAAAAGACGTAGTCGCTCTGCCGGTTCGGCAGCAGGTCGGCGTACTTCACCGCGCCGAGGCCGATGATGCGGGCGATCTCGCGGCGCTCGGCTTCGGGGAGCGTGGGGTTTTTCCCGGTGACGATGGCAAAGGCGCGCTTCTCGGCTTCGTCGAGCAGGCCGGCGAGTTTGATGGTCTCGCCGCTGCGGGTTTTGAAGGGCTTGCCGTCGTCGCCGAGGATGGAGCCGAACCAGACGTGCGTGAGCTTCACGGCGCAACCGGGTTGCCAGCGTCGGAAGATCGCGAAGACTTGCCGGAAGTGGTGTTGTTGGCGGCCGTCCGTGACGTAAATGATTTCGTCCGGTGCCCACTCGCGCAGCCGGTAATCGAGTGTAGCGAGATCGGTCGTGGTGTAGTTCGCAGCACCGTCGGCTTTCTGCACCAGCGCGGGGATGTCCCCCCACTGGCTGTCGCGCTGGATGAGAAAAGGATCGTCCTTCTCCGGCCCGGTGTGGTCGGAGAAGACACACATCGCGCCGTCGCTCGCTCTCGCGATGTCTTTTTCACGAAGCTGCTGAACGACTTCTTTCAGCCACGGGTTGTAAAAACTTTCGCCGAGCGTGAAATCGAATCGCACGTCGAGGCGTTCATAGATCCAGTCAAATTGCCTTTTCGACAAATGAATCATGTCCTCCCAAATCGCACGGTTTTCTGGATCTCCTTGTTGAAGTTTAACAAGCTCCTTTTTGGCCGCATCCTTGACGCTTTCAGTTCCGAAAGGAGGAGATTCTGCGAGTTGAATCGCCTTCAGAACGCCGTTAGTACTCTGCTTGCGAATTAAATTCGGCGACTGCTTGGAGAGGTAGCCGTATTTCTTCAAAAGACAGATCGTTGCTCTGAGGCAATTCACATCGGCGGCCCGAAAGTCAGATTCTAAGGGCTCGTTTTGAAACTCTGAGTTGAACGCATCCGGTTTCAGCTTTCGCCACTTATCCCAGTTGGCTCGGAACTCACTCTTCTCGTCTTCGAGCTTGGACAATACTTGGCGTATTGGGGCACTTCGCGGAATGGCGCATGCGAGGTTTGTCAGCTTGTAAATTCGCACTAATTCTTCGATCGGCTTTTTCGCAGCATTGCGCCTTTCGTAAAAATTGTTCCACCCAACGAGGAGCATGCCGAACTGCGTGCCCCAGTCGCCGATGTGGTTGTCGCGCACGACGCTGTGGCCGATGAAGGCGGCGATGCGGGCAAGGGCGTCGCCGAGGATGGTGGAGCGGATGTGGCCGACGTGCATCGGCTTGGCGACGTTGGGCGAGCTGAAGTCGATGACGAATTTTTTCGGCGCATCGGGCGAGGGGACGCCGAGCTTTTCATCCGCCGCGAGCGCGGCGAAACGCTCGGCGAGCCATGCGGGTTTCAGGCGGAAATTGATGAACCCCGCGCCGGCGATTTCCGGCGGCTCGCACATTTCAGCGAGGTCGATTTTCCCGATGATCTCCTGCGCGAGCTGGCGCGGGTTGGCGCGCTGCTGCTTGGCGAGAATCATGGCGATGTTCGTCTGGTAATCGCCGAAGCGCGGGTCCGTGGCGGGCTGCACGCGGGCTGCGGCATCGGGGAAAGCGGCGAGGGCGGCGTGGAGCCGGGCTTCGATTTGGGATGAAATGGTCATGGGAAAAATGGAGATGCCCGGCTGGCGGGTTGTTGGCAAACAAGCTGCCGATTGCGCGATCCGCGCCACAGCGCCAGAGGCGCGACATGTTTATAGAACATGCACCCCAAACGATCCAAGCTCCGTAGGAGCGGCCTACGCGCTGGATTTCCCGCCCATGCCGCTCCTAGGGAGCTTGGTCGATGGGCCGGGGAGAATTCTATAAACATGCCGCGCCTACGGCGCTGAAGCGCAGGCTTCGATGAGCCGCTTAGGACGCCTGGAAAATCGCGAGGATTTCCTCGGCGGTGGCGGCGGCGGCGAGGCGGTCGCGGGTGCCGCGGTCGTTGAGGAATTTCGCGATGGCCGCGAGGGTGCGGAGGTGGGTCTGAAACTGGTCCTTCGGCACAACGAAAAGGACGATGAATTTCACCGGCGCATTGTCGAGCGAGTCGAACTCGATGCCGGTGGCGGAGCGGCCAAAGGCGGCGACCACTTTTTCCACCCGGTCCGAGGAGGCGTGCGGGATGGCGATGCCGAAGCCGATGCCGGTGCTCATGGTCTCCTCGCGCTGGCGGAGGGCGGCGAGGACCACATCGCGATCCTCGGGTTTGACCTGCTGCTGCGCGACGAGGAGATCGACCAGTTCAACGATGGCGGACCACCTTTCCGTGGCTTTCATCTCGGGGATGATTTGGTGGATCGTGAGTAAGTTGCCGAGTGTCATTCGAGAGAGTGATCCGGGGGAAAAGTGGCGGCGAATCTAACAACCGCGTTTTTGATGACAAGCGCCATTTGGACGCCCGAAAATCTGTCCGTCCGCGGGCCTGCATCCTGCTTTTTTCGCCGGGATGCAGCGCGAACTTTATTTCACGACTCTGGATTTTCTGATGAAGGCGATCGAGGCCAAGGAGGCCGAGATCGAGAGCGCCGCGGGCACGGCCCAGAGCGCGGTTTTGCAGGCGCAGATGACGCATTTGCAAAGGCGGCTGCACATGGAGTTTTGCTATCTCGCGGACTTCGCGGACGGCGGCAGCGAGGCACCGCTGTAGGCGGCCCTTGCCTTGCCGCACGGGTTTCCGGTTGGATGGCGGGCGCATGAAAATCATCTCCTGGAACGTCAACGGCATCCGCGCGGCGCTGAAAAAAGGCTGCGCGGAATTCATCGTCGCGGAGCAGCCGGACATCGTGTGTTTTCAGGAAACGAAGGCGACGGAGGCCGATGTGGAGGTGCCTGCTGCGTTCGCGGAGTACACGCCGTTTTGGAATTCCGCGGAGAAGAAGGGCTATGCCGGCACGGCGATTTTCACGAAGCCGAAACCGCTCGCCGTGACCTGCGGCATCGGCACCGCCGAGCACGACCGCGAGGGGCGCGTGCTGACCGCGGAGTACGCGGATTTTTTCCTCGTGAACGTGTACGTGCCCAACTCGAAACGCGAGCTGACGCGGCTGCCCTACCGGCAGCAATGGGACCGTGATTTTCTCGCGTATCTCAAGCGCCTCGAAGCGGTGAAGCCCGTGATTTTCTGCGGCGATCTCAACGTCGCCCACACCGAGATCGACCTCGCGCGGCCGAAGGACAACGTGCGGAATCACGGCTTCACAGCGGAGGAGCGCGCGGGCTTTGGCGCGTTCATGGAGGCGGGGCTGCTCGACACGTTCCGCGAGTTTGAAAAGAGCGGGGGACACTACACCTGGTGGAGCCAGATGGGCACGGCGCGCGCGCGGAATATCGGCTGGCGCATCGACTATTTCCTCTGCTCCGCCGCGCTGCTGCCGCGGTTGAAAACGGCGGTCATTTATCCGCACATCACCGGCTCGGATCACTGCCCAGTCGGGCTGGAGTTGAAGGCGGGGCGCTAGCCAGCCGCGCCGGCGGGCTCGACGGTGGAGCGTTTGAGGGAGTGGCGGATGAAGTTTGACCCGAGATCCCAGATGGGGCCGGGGAAGCTGCGGCAGTCGGTGAGGACGCTGTCGAGCGCGGTGACGAAGCGGTCGATTTCCTTTTCGCCGATGATGAGCGGGGGCAGGATTTTCAGCACGTCCATGGCGTGTCCGGCGATCTGCGTGAGGATGCGGTGTTTTTGGAAAAGCGAGGTGACGAGCATCTGCGCGAAAAGCTCGCGCTCGACTTTGTGCAGGAGCTTCCAGCCCATCTTGAGCGCGAGTTCGCGGGGCTCGTGAAATTCGATGGCGATCATCAGGCCGAGGCCGCGGACTTCCTTGATGAGCGAGTGTTTTGCTTTCAGCTCGTTGAGGCGGCGGATCAGCTCTGCGCCTTGTTCGCGGGCGCGCTCGATGAGGTTTTCATCGTCGAGCACCTGGAGCGTGGCGAGGCCGGCGGCCATGGCGAGGTTGTTGCGGCCAAAGGTGGACGAATGGACGACGCAGCGGTCGAGGCGGCTGAAGGTTTTTTGGTAAATCGCGCGGCGCGTGACGATGGCGGCGACGGGGACGTAGCCGCCGCTGAGCGACTTCGCGACGGTGATGATGTCGGGCTCCAAATCCCAATGCTCAAAGCCCCACCAGCGGCCGGTGCGGCCGAGGCCGGTCTGCACTTCATCGCAGATGAGCAGGGTGCCGTGGGCGCGGCAGAGGCGCTGGGCCTGCGGGTAGAAATCATCGGCGGGAAAGTACACGCCTTTGCCCTGCACGGGCTCGATGAGCAGGGCGGCGATGTCGCGTTTCGCGAGGAGTTTTTCGAGCGCGGCGAGGTCGCCCATTTTGATGCGCGTGCAGTTTTCCAGCAGCGGCCCGAAGCCTTCGCGAAAGCTCTCGTCGCCCATGACGGAGAGCGCGCCGTGCGAGAGGCCGTGGTAGGCCTTTTCCAGAGAGACGAGGCCGCTGCGCCCGGTGGCGGCGCGGGCGAATTTGATCGCGCCTTCCAAGGCTTCCGTGCCCGAGTTGCAGAAGAAAACGGCGTCGAGATGCGCAGGCGTTTTTTTTAGCAGCGCCTCGGCGAGCAGGCCGCTGAGGAGCGAGCAATCCATCTGCACCATGTTCGGCAGATCCATTTCGAGTATGTCGCGGATGGCCTGCTGAATGGCGGGATGATTGCGCCCGATATTGAAGACGGAGTAGCCGCTGAGGAAGTCGAGGTAGTCGCGCTCGTCGAGGTCGTAGAGGTAGGCGCCCTCGGCGCGGGCATAGACGTGGTCGAAGCCGATGATGCGCTGCACGCGGACGAGCGTGGCGTTGAGGTGCTGTTCGTGCAGCGTGTAGTTTTCGCCAAGGCGGGCGGTGACGAGGCCCTTGAGGTCGAGCGGCATGGGTCGCGACGTTACGCGGGTTCGCGGGGTTTGCGAGCGGAGAAAAGCGGCGCGCTATTTGATGCTCACCCACGTCCCGACGGGCACTTCGGCAAAGAGGCGCTGGGCCGCGATTTTCGGCAGGCGGATGCAGCCGTGCGAGGCGGGGCGGCCGGTGACGTAGCCTTCATGGAGGCCAAAGGACTGGCAGCTCAGGCGCATGAAAAAAGGCATCTCGGCGGGATACATCGTGGAGCGATGGGTGAGGTGTTTGTCGGTGATGACGTATTCGCCGGGCTTCGTGCCAAAGCCGGCGCGGCCCGAGGAAATTTCCGTTTGGAGGACGACCTCGCCGTCTTTGATGAAGGTGGCGCGCTGGGCGTCGAGCGAGATTTCGATGCGGGTCTGGTCGCGCGGTGGCGCGCTGCCGAGCAGCGCCTGCACGCTCGCGGGGCTGCCCGCCCACGCGGCGAAATAGAGCGCGAGGAGCGTGGATTTTCCGCGCGTGCCAGCGTTGCGGTTCGCGCCGGCGGCGAGGAGTTTTTTCACGGCATCGGTATTGCCGAGGCCGGCGGCGAGCATGAGCGGGGTCATGCCGGGTTCGGTGGCCACGTAGCTGCGCATGAAGTTCGCGGTGATGCGTTCGCGCAGCCCGGCGTCGTCGGGTTGGTCGAGGATGGTGTTGGGGTCGTCGCCGCACGCGAGGAGCATGTCGAGCAGCGCGAGATCGCTGGCGGCGACGGCGTAGGCGAGCCACGGCTGGGTGCTGGCGGTAGGTGCGGCTGGGCCGGAAAAATGGGCGAAGAAAAGCCGGAGCAGCGCGGTGTCGTTGGAAAGAATGGCCTGGCTCGCGAGCGGGCGCGCGGCGGCGGGCCACGCGACTTTTTCCGGCAGGCGGGCGAGGACGGTCTCGATGATTTTGCGGTCGCCGCTGGCGCACGCGACCTCGGCGAGACTGCGCCCGGCGCGCAGTGGCTCGGCGAGTTCGGCGGGGGTTTGGAAAAACTGCTCGATGACCGCGGCCTGCCGCGCGGCGATGGCGTAGTGCAGCGGGGTGCGGCCGCTGGCATTGGCGGCGTCGAGCGTGGCGCCGCGCGCGCGGAGGGCGGCGATGGTGGGCAGGTGGCCGGCCCACGCGACGGCCATGAGCGGGGTCACGCCGTCGTCGTCCGCAAGGCGCGGGTCGGCCCCGGCGGTGAGGAGACGGGCGGCGAGTTCCATGTCGCCGGTGAGCGTGGCGGTGAGGAGCGCGGTGCGCCCGCCTTCGCCAGGGAGGTTCACGTCGGGCTTCGCCGCGAGGAAAAGGTCGATGACCGGGCGGACGCGCGAGGCGACGGCGCGGACGAGGGCGTCGCCGGTGGGGGCGGAGCCGAGGAGTTCGAGGCGGGCAAGGGCGTGGGCGCTTTCATTTTCCGCCGCCGCACCGGTCAGCGCCACCACGCCGAGGGCGGCGTGCAAGACGGTGCGGGAGAGTATTTTCGCGAAAGCGACCATGAGCAGGGCGGGAATATACACAACCCGCACGCCCTGTGCAGAACCGATCACTCCGCGGCGGAAAACTTCCCGAGCGGCGCGACGAGATTGCCCGGCAGCGGCCACACCCGCTCCTGAATCCGCGCGGCCAGCGGCTTCGAGTTTGCATAGCCGGCGGCGAGCATTTCGAGCTTCGCGTCGAGGTTGTCCACGTAGTGCAGCGCCCACGCCTCGGGCGTCTTCGGCACCACGGGCGAGCCGAATTGCAGCTCGCCGTGATGCGCCGCCAGCAGGTGCAGCAGATGCAGCCGCACGTCCTCGCCCGCGGGCTGGAGATCGGCCCAGGCGCTAGCTTCCGGGGTCGCGAGCAGTTTGCGCCAGAGCGCATTGACCAGCTCGATGCCGATGGTGATGTGCCCGAGCAATTCGCCGCGCTCGTCGAAAGGCATCGCGAAACCGTCCGCGGGCAGCGCGTTTTCCCACAGCTTGCCCGAGTCGTGAAAAAGCACGCCTGCGATGAGCAGGTCGCGGTTCAGCGCCGGATACGCCGCGGCCAGCGCCAGCGCCGCGCGCAGCATCTGCGCCACATGCTCGACCAGCCCGCCGCGCCGCGCGTGATGATTCCCCCGCGCCGCCGCGCTCCGCCGAAACCGCGCGCCGTACTCCGCCAGAAAAATCCGCGCCAGTCCCAGCAGCCGCGGATCGCCAACCGACGCCACGCTTTCCTCGATGAGCGCAAAATCCGCCGCCTGCTTTTCCCGCAGCGCGGGCGGCCCGGCGAGCAGCGCGTCGCGCTCCGCATCCGTCAGCGCGCGGCACGTCCACCGCCGCGCATCCAGCCCGAACGCCCCGCTGTGCGCAAACTCGCCCGCGACCTCCAGAAAATCCCGCGCCACGAGCTGCTCGCACGCCGCAAAAGCCGGCGCATCACTCCACGCCCGCAGCGTCATTTTCCCCTCCGCATCCGCGAGCGTGACCTCCCAAAACGGCTTCCCGTCCTTCGTCTCCTTTTTCACCAGCCCCTCCACCTGTCCATGCACCGCCGCCTCCGCGCGGCCTTCGAGAGCGGCGCGTTTGATTTGGGAGATGGTCAGAATTTCCATGGAAAAAAGCGCGCCCACATCCAGTTCCGCAGCCCGCCTTCTGTCCAGGCGGAAATCGCGTCCGGCGCGGAGACTTGAAGGAGAAATTTTGCAAAACTCGTCAGGTCTTTCCGTTTGCCGCCCCGATTCGTGTATGTATCATATAAATACCTTCCCCAACCTAAAGCTCCGCCTCCATCACCCACCAGCCCGCCCATGAAAAAGCCTCTCCTCCCCGCCCGGCGCTCCGCCTTTTCGCTCATCGAACTCGTCGTCGTAATCGCCATTATCGCCATCATCGCCACTTTCACGGTGCCCGCCGCCACCGGCATCCTCCGCGGCTCGGCGATCACCCAGGCTTCACAGACACTGACCGATCAGATCAGCCTCGCCCGGCAGCTCGCCCTGAGCCGCAACCGCGCGATTGAGGTGCGGTTTTACCAGTACGCCGACCCGGAGGCGCCCGGCGAAACGCTTGGGTCGCCCTCGACCGGGCAATGGCGCGGCATGCAGCTTTTTGAAGTCGTCGAGTCCGGTGTGGCCATCCCCGTCGATAAGCCGGTGCGCCTGCCGATTTCCGTCGTCATCGAGTCCAACGTCACCTTTTCCTCGCTCCTCCCGGCCACCCCGAAATCTCCGGCCACCACCGACCCCGAACTGCCGCGCGGTGTCGCCAAAAACTACAAATATGCGTCGTTCCGCTTCCAGCAGGACGGCTCCACCAATCTCTCCGCGGCCAGCACTTGGTTCGTGACGATCCGCAACCTGACCGACACCCCGTCCGGAACAAAGATGCAGAAAGCCAATAACGATCCGATCAACTTCTTCACCCTCCAGATCGACCCCGTGAGCGGCGCGATCAAAGGCTTCCGTCCGTCGGCGTAGGCTCCGGGATGGAGACGGGCCGCCCGGATTCCGCGCTCTCCACGGCGGCAAAACAGAGCGCGAGACTGCGCAGATTCGCCCGTGCGGAATGGAGCGGTTCGCGGTTTTCCTCGATCGCGCAAAGCAGCTCGGCCATCGCGCCGTGAAAGCCGTCCGGGAGCCAGCAGCCCTCCAGCTCCGGCGATGCCACACCCTCCGCCGTGTGCAAAGCCACGCGCTGCTCCATGAGGCCCGGCCCCGTGCTGCGCAGCGTGCCGCGTGAGCCGACAATGGTCGTGCGATCCTCCTGACCGAATGCGGTGTCCGCATTGAAAGCGAACGTCGCCTGCCTGCCGTCGAACTCCACGCACGCGTGCGCGAGAAAAGGCGGACGCGCCCGCTGACTGCGCGAGCGCGCGGCGGCGGCGAAGACTTTTCGCGCCGGCCGGTCGCCAAAAAACGCCGTGGCGATGTCGAACCAATGGATCGCGAAATCCGCGAGCACGAGATGCGACTGCTCCTCGAACGGCGTCCCGCAAATCCAGTGGTGATCCCAATGCACCGCGAAATCCACCGACGAAACCTCGCCGATCAGCCCCGCGGAAATCGCCGCGCGCATCCACGCGAAATGCGGAGCCCAGCGACCGTTCTGGTTCACCGCGAGCCGCTGCCGGCATTGCTCGGCGAGCGTCGCCAGCCGCTCACCTTCCGCGAGCGTGAGCGCGAGCGGTTTTTGGGAAAGCACATGCTTTCCCGCGCGCAGCACTGCCTCGATGATCGGTCCGCGCACCTCCGGCGAAGTCGCGATGTCCGCCACGCGTACATCGTCCTGCGCCAGCAGTTCCCGCCAGTCCGTGAACACCGCCGCGTCCGGGAAAAACTCCGCCCGCCGCGCCTCCGCCCGCTCGCGCGAACGGGAAGCCAGCGCCACCACGCGATACCCCGCCTTTTGGTACGCCTGCAAATGGCTCTGCGTGATCCCGCCGCAGCCGATCAGCCCGATGCCTACGCCTGTATCCATCGGCACTCGCGGGCGATACGGCAAATCCGGAGCGGCGATTTTCCGCGCCGCTTTCTCCATGCTCACGCCATACGTCTCGTCGCTCACTCCAGGAGTTTCACCGTTCGCTTTTCCCGCGCGCTCAGCACCGCGCTGTCCACGATCTGCTGCCCGATCCGCGCGATCTCGGGATGCAGCGGCCCCTTTTCAAACTCCCCGCCCGCCAGCGCGCTGAGCACGTACTGGATCGGGTTTTGGAAAGGTGCGCGCACTTCATCCACCGCCAGCTCATACCCCTCCGGCCGCTCCGGCGTCTGCACGCGCAGATGCGTGGCGTAGTCGTACGCGCTGAGCGTCCCGCGCGTCCCGCAGAGCACGAAGCCGCACCGCGGCTGCGGTTGCAAAAGCCACGGGTCCGTGAACGTGCCCCACCGCGTCTCGATCTTCGACAGCCCGTGCGCGTAGCGGCAGACCGTGACGCTGTGCTCATCCACGTCCAGCCCCGTCGGCTCGTCCTTCACACACGTCACCTCCAGCGGCTTGCGCCCGCCCTGAAACCACGTCCCGATCGTCGCCCCGTAGCCCGCGTAATCCAGCAGCGAACCGCCGCCGCGCGCCGCGTCGTAAAACCAGCTCGCCGCCTTTTCCTCCGCCGTCGGCACCGCCTCCACCTTGTCCGCGCGATGAAAAAGCGGCCCGCGATTTCCCCCGTAGTGATGAAACTCCACGACCTCGCCAATCAGCCCCTCGTCCAGCAGCCGCTTCGTGGTGATGTAGCCGGCGAGCCACCGGATCGGCCAGTTGATCGCCAGCAGCTTCCCCGTCGCGCGCTGCGCCGCGATCATCGCATCCGCGTCCGCGAGCGAGGCGGCGAAGGGTTTCTCCACCATGATATTCACGCCGAACTCCGCCACCCGCTGCGTCCACAGCGCATGCTCGCCCGTCGCCGGGCAAAGGATCACGAGATCCGGCTGCGCCTTTTCCAAACACGCCCGGTAGTCCGTGAAAACGCGCTCCGCCGGGATGGAAAAATTCTGCACCGCCGCCGCCATGCGCTCCGGTTTTTCGTCGCAGATTCCCACCAGTTCCGCATCGGGATGCTCGCATGCTTTCCGCAGCAAATCCCCCATGTGCATGTGGTCGAAATTGATGCCGGCGATGCGAAATTTTTTGCTCATAGGGTTGGTCGGATTCTGCGCGGCGAGAAAAGGCTGACGAGCGGAAAGTCGCAGCACTGCTGTAGGGGAAGCTGCCAGCTTCCCCTACAGCCGCGCCAGCGATTCACCCGCACGGAGCACACGATGCGGCAGCGCCAGCCGTTCGCATTCCGGGATGAACAGCGCGCGTGGGTCGGCCGTGTTGAAGGCGAACATCTCGTAGTGGCACGGCACCGCGCACCGCGCGCCGATGGCGTGCGCGAGCTGCGCGGCCTCGCGCCCGTCGAGGTTTCCGGCCACGCGGCGCTCGGGCGCGTGCCCGTTGATCGGCAGCAGCGCGAGGTCGATGGGCGCAAAGGCGCGCAGCTTTTCCGCGAGCCCGTCGTAAAGCAGCGTGTCGCCCGAGTGGTAGATCGTCCACCGCCCGCAGCGGATGACATAGCCGAGAAAAAGATGCCGCCCCGCCGCGTCGCGCGTCAGCTCATTGTGCGCCGCGGCGATGCCGTGAAACGTGAACGCGCCCACCGTCGCGCTCGCGCCGTCATCCAGCCCCACCGGCCCGGAGACGCTGCTGCCAAGCCGCTCCGCGACGAACGCGCGGTTCGCCTCGGGAATGACCAGCCGCGCCTGCGGATTCACCGCGAGCAGCGGGCGCAGCGTCTCCGCGTCGAGATGATCGGTGTGGTTGTGACTCGACGTGATGACCTCGATGCCCGTCAGCCGCTCCGGCGCGATCACGCGCGCCGTCATGCGCACATGCGGCTTGTCGGTCGTCGCATATTTTTTTGTCAGCGAGTCCGAAAGATACGGATCAAGCAGCGCAAAATGCCCGCCGCAACGCATCAGAAACCCGCTCTGCCCCAGCCACCACACGCGCAGTTCGTCCGGCGCCGCGGGCGGCTGCACCACATCGGCGAGAAAGGCATCGTCGCGGAGCAGCGGGCGGATCACAGCCCCAGCTCCGCATGCACGACCTTCACGCCGGCGACCATGTTCTTGAGCTTCTGCCGCGCCGCCCACCGCGCGGTCTGGCTGAGCCCGCAGTCAGGCGCAAAGGACAGCCGTTCGGCGGGCGCGTGTTCCAGGCAGAGCCGGACGCGCGCGGCCACATCTGCGGGCGTCTCGATGAAGTAGCTCTTCACGTCGATGATCCCGACAGCGACATCCATGCGCTTCGCGATTTCTCCGATGAGCGCGATTTCGGAAAACTCGCGGCTCGCCATTTCGAGATGCACCTCGTCGAGCGTCATGTCGAGAAAGGCGGGGAACATCGGCGCATAGCGGCGCAGGCCCACGGCGCGGCCTTTGAAATTGCCGAAGCAGAGATGCGTCGAGAGACGGCATTTGCCGACAACCGGCGCGACGGTGCGGTTGAAAATCTCGACGAACTTTTTTGGCTCCTCGCGGTGCGCGTAGCAGCTCATCGAAGGCTCATCGACCGTGATCTCGCGGCAGCCCGCCGCGACCAGCGCCTCCAGCTCCGCACGCACGATGGGCAGCAGCGCCTCGGTCAGTGCGTAGCGGTCGGGATACTGTGTGTTCGGTACCAACCGCCCGCTGAGCGTGTACGGGCCGGGGACGGAGGCTTTGAGCGTGGGGAATGACGAATGAGGAATGAAGGATGACGAACCAGCCAGGCGTTGCAGGCGCTTGAATTCCTCCACCACGCCGAGCCCGCGCGGCGCGCGCAGTTCGCCGACGACGGCGTGCTTCCCGCGCTGGTCGTGCGCGGGCGGGCCGAAGCGGCGGG
>JAYVNN010000186.1:0-15078 GCA_043758435.1 Chthoniobacter sp. | reverse complement strand
CGGAGATGATCAAAACTTTGATGGGCAGGAGGGATCCGATGGGCTTTCTGCCGCCGTCGATCACGACGACGTTATTAAGGTTCGCGATGCCCAGCTCTTTCTTCAGGAATTCTTCAATGCGTGATTCGATATCGGCGTTCAGCAGCCGGATGCCTTCCACAGTCACTGGCGCACCGGGATTGTGAAGGGTTCCGGAGTGGGCATCGTAGAGCTCTTTCGTCAGCCGAAGAATGATTCTCCTACCCGACGCAAGAGTTTCGGGTTCGGGACGACCCGATGGAGTGATGAGAGGGATGTAATAGGCTTGGGGAGTGTAGTGCTCAAGATACGCGACCCCGTGGCCAAGGTCGCATTCTGCATCGCTGACCCTCAGCAAGCGGTTGTTTGGCACGGTGCCGTCCCGCAGTTCCGTCAATGAAAGGTGGTGGGGAACTTTGTCGATGCCGGATTCCCGCCAAAGGCTCGTCGCTCCCAAGTAGAGTCCCCAAAAGCCGAGGACGAGCATGCCGAGAATGAAGCGCGCATCAATAAATGGCCGTTTGGATTTTGGCGGTGCTGCAGGTGTGCCGGGCATGGAACTGGGAGACGCAGCCTGTTCCTGTGTGGCATTGGCTTGAGCATCTGCCCCAGATTGCTGGCTCACATTTCGCAACGTCGAGTAGGCGCGATTTAACTCCGCATGCATCTCATTCGCCTGCGCCCATTCTTTCGGCTGCGTTTTCGGGTCAAATCTATCGGGATGCAGAACCTTGCAGCGGGAAATGTAGGCCTTGCGGATTTCCTTGTCCGTCGCGTTGGGCGGCACACCGAGTATGGCGTATGGATTTTGTTCGGTCATCGGGTTGAGCACTCGAATTCAACAGCGAGGATACCGAAACCCTCTTTCCGAATGCGATGTTTTAAGCAGCCGTGAACTTCCTCATCCGCGTCAAAGACAGCATCGAGAATCCAGTGCGGCTGCTGTTGGATTTGTAGGAGCGGGCGCTAGCGCGGCGCGTGGCCGCTGAAGATGAATTCGTCGGGGCTGAGCACGCCGTCTTTATTCGCGTCGAACTGGAGGAAACGCGCGGACGCTTTGTCGGGGTCGGGCTGGTCGGCGAGAAATTCCTCGCGGGTGAGTTTGCCGTCGTGGTCCTGGTCCTTCTTTTCAAAAAGCGCGACGCGATCACCGGGGAGCGGCGGCCGCGCCTCGGGCTGCTGCGCGAGCACGGCGCGCATGCGGGCCACGACGTCGGGATGCTGCGCGGCGACGTTCGCGGTTTCCAAGGGGTCGCTCTCGTAGTCGTACAATTCGATGATCGCCTCGTCCGCCGGTGCGCCCGGTTTTTTCCACTCGACCATGCGGTAGCGCGCGCCGCGGATGGCGCGGCCCAGCCGTTCGCCGCGCGGAAAGACGTGGGTGATGTGCTCGCGCGCCGGCACGGAAACGTCGCGCACGCTGGCGGCGAAACTTTTCCCATCCAGCCCCGCGGGCGCGGCGACGGAGGCGAGTTCGCAGAGCGTGGGGTAAAAGTCCACTGTCTCGACGAAGTGTGAGTTCACGCCGGGCTGCACGCCGGGCGCGGCGATGAGCAGCGGGATGCGCGTGGCCTCCTCGTAGTTGGTGTGCTTGCTCCACATGCCGTGGTCGCCGAGGTGCCAGCCGTGGTCGCCCCACAGGACGATGATCGTTTTGTCCGCGAGCCCTTCCTTTTCGAGCGCCTCGAGCACGCGGCCGATCTGCGCGTCGATGTAGCTCGTGGCGGCGTGGTAGCCGTGGATGAGCGTGCGCGCCATTGCATCGTCCACCGGCCCGACCTCCGGCGTGTCGGCGTAATTGCGCAGCTCGCCGAAAGTGGTCGGGGCAAAGGCGGGCGCGTCCTTGGGCGGCGAGCGAAACACGGGCAGCTCGATCTTCGCGCGGTCGTAGAGATCCCAGTATTTTTTCGGCGCGCAGAAAGGCAGGTGCGGCTTGAGGAAACCGACCGCGATGAAAGACGGCGCACCGTTTTCCTTCGCCGCATGCAGCCGGCGGATGGCCTCGTTGGCAATCGCGCCGTCGGGATACTGCTCGTCGGCCACATCGGCGGATTCAAACGCCGCGCCGCGCGGAAGCTTGCCGCCGGGCTGATTGGCAAAGAGCGCCTCCTCACGCGTGAGCCCGCTGGCCGCACGGCTCTCCGGGAGATTGTAGGCGATGCTCTTCGCCGAAAAATGCGGCACACTCCACGACGCCGGGTCTTCGTGATTCCCGTGGCCGACGTGAAAGATTTTCCCCATCGCCTCCGTGCGGTATCCGGCTTTTTGAAAAGCCTGCGCCAGCGTCACTGCATCGGGCCGAGCGAGGCGGAAATTCGTGCCGAGGTCGTAGATGCCGAGCGTCTGCGGACGCAGCCCCGTCATCAGCGTATTGCGCGACGGTGCGCACACCGCCTGGTTGCAATACGCGCGATCAAACCGCACGCCGCGAGCCGCGAGCCGGTCGATGTTCGGCGTCTTCGCCGTGCCGCCGTAGCAGCCGGCGATCGGCTTCAAATCATCCACCGCGATGAACAGCACGTTCGGCTTTTCCACCGCGCGCACGGATGCGCAGAGCATTAAAAGGGTGACGAAAAGGAGAGGTGTTTTCATGCGGGAACGACGCTGCCATTTTGCGCACAGCGCGTCAGCGAAAAGTGCGCGGCCTTTGACCAGCAAGGAAAGCGTGGCGCGCGCGGAAGGGGAAAGTGTATTGCTCGGCGCATGCTCCCTGACCTCACTGCGCGACTCCGCACCGGCCTCGATCTCACCGGCGAAATGGTGGACGCCGCCGTGGCCGCTCTCGTCTCCACAGACGCGACGGATGCGAGCAAAGCCGATTTTCTCCAAACCCTGCGCGCCAAGGGCGAGACCGCCGCGGAGATCGCCGCGTTTGCCCAGGCTCTGCTCGCGCGGGCGGTCGATCCGGTGCTCGATCCCATGCGCCTCGCGGGGCCGGTGCTCGATGTCTGCGGCACCGGCGGCGACAAGCTCGAACTTTTCAACGTCTCCACGACCGTCATGTTCATCGTGGCCGCCGGCGGCGCATGCGTGGTGAAGCACGGCAACCGCGCGATCACCAGCAAGAGCGGCGGGGCCGACGTCCTCGAAACGCTCGGCGTCCGCATCGACCTTCCGCCCGCCGACCTGCGCCGCTGCGTGGAGGCGCACGGGCTCGGCTTCCTTTTTGCGCCCGCCTACCATCCGGCGTTCAAAGTCATCGGCCCCGTCCGCCGCGCGCTCGCCACTGAAGGCATCCCCACGATTTTCAATCTCCTCGGCCCGCTCCTCAATCCCGCGCGCCCGCCTTACCAGCTCGTCGGAATTTTCTCCCCCGCCCTGCTCCCGAAATACGCCGAGACCCTTGCCCTGCTCGGCCGCGCCCGCGCCTGGGCCGTCCACGGCAGCGGCATGGATGAACTCTCGCTCACCGGCCCGAGTGCCGTGTGCGAAGTCGCCGGCGGTCTCGTCCGCGAGTTCGCCATCGACCCCGCGTCCCTCGGCCTCGCGCCCTGCACGCTCGACGCACTCCGCGGCGGCGACTGCGCGGAAAACGCGCGCATCCTCACCACCATCCTCGACGGTTCCGAGCGCGGCCCGCGCCGCGACCTCGTGCTGCTCAACGCCGCCGCCGGCTTCACCATCACCGGCCTCGCCGACGGCCTGCCCGCCGGCCTCACCCTCGCCCGCGAACAAATCGAAAATGGCCGCGCCCTCGAAAAACTGCGCGCGCTGCGGGATTTCGCCTGAGCGTCTGTGAGAAGACGCGGGCTACGCCGCGTAGTACTGGTTGTAGCGGTAGTAGTAGTAGTCCGGCGTCTCGACATCCACGGCGTTGAGGATGAGGCCGAGGACGTTGACCTGCCGCTGGTAGAGGGCGCTGAGGGCGTTTTTCGTCAGCCGCGCGGAGGTGAATTGCGCGCGGACGACCATGAGGGTGCCGTCGAAATTCGGGGCGAGCGTGGGCGTGTCGTCGGCGGCGAGGATGGGCGCGGTGTTGAAAATGATGAGGTCGTAGGCGGCTTTGAATTCCTCGAGCAGGCCGGTGAGGATGGGGCGGAGGAGGAGTTCGCCGGACTGGTTGGTCACGGGGCCGCGCGGGATGAGGGTGAGCGTGGGGTATTTCGTCTGGAGCACGGCGGACTGCCAGCGGTGCTCGCCGCGGAGGATGTCGGTGAGGCCGATTTTTCCGTCGATGTCGAAAAGCTGGGCGAGGTCGCCGCGGCGCAGGTCGGCATCCACGAGGAGGACGCGCGCGCCGGCGGCGGCCATGGTCACGGCGAGGTTGCTGGCGATGGTGGACTTGCCTTCGTTGGGGATGGCGCTGGTGATGAGGATGGTCTTCAGCTCGGCCTGGTTCGGCATGAAGATGAGCGAGGAGCGCAGGCTGCGGAAAGCCTCGGCATAGGTGTAGCGCTCGTCTTCCTCCTGCAAAAGGGGGAGGCCGGATGCGCCGCGGGTGTCGGCGACATTCGGAATCTGACCGAGGATGGACTCGGAAAAGTGCTCGATCATTTCCGTCGAGGAGGAGAGGCGGTCATCGGCGCGGTCGAGGACAAGAAGGATGATGGAACCGATGACGAAACCGCCGATCAGGCCGATGAGAAGGTGCTTCACGGTGCCGGGCGGAATCGGCTTGGCGATGGTGGCCGGCTGCATGACCTGGAGCGGGTCGGGAAACTTTCCGCCGCCATTGATCCCCCGGATGTCGGCGAGGGTCTTTTCCAACTGACTCTGGATGCGGGCCACGTCGCTTTGCAGCGTCTGGTATTCCGCATCCTTCCGGCTAGCTTCGAGCACAGTGGCGTCCCATTCGGTGAGGCTGACTTCGAGGCTTTTCAACTCGGCGTTGATCGCGGCGATGCGCGCTTTGACCATGTTGGCGTTTTGATCCTTGATGATGTTGATCTGACGCTGGAGCCTTTCCATGTCGGCGACGATGGCCTTGAGTTTCGGATGCGCAGCCTTCCAAACGGTCTTCCATTCCTCATAATCGGCCTGCCGTTGGAAGAGTTGCTGGCTGGTCTGGATGTATTCGTTGTAAAGCGCGCTGTTAAAGGTGGCTTCCTGCTTCGGAGTAACGGCGGCGCCGGCGTTTGGCTGTTTCGTCATCTGCGGCGCACCCGCGGCAGCGTGCAGCAGTTCGTCGGGCGTGAGATTTTGCAGCCTTAGCAACTCATCCTGAAGCTGGGTCTTCTGATTCTTCAGGCCGAGAAGGTAAGCGACCGCCTTGTTCTGCCGCTCGGTCCAGAACTGCATGCTGTTCTTTTCCGTGAAAGCCTGAAGTTTGACTTTGTTTTCCTCGAGTTCTTTACGAGTCTGAATTTCCTGTGCCGCGAGGCTGGTATTGACCTGACCGGTTACACCGTTCCGGCTCTCAAAGCGCCATTTCAGAAACTCATCGACGACCGTATCGACGAACTTTTGCGTGTATTGCGGGTTTGCACCGATGCCGGTAACGATGAAAATATTCGTCCGCGGCGGATTTGAGGAAGTGATCTCCACGGTTCCGCTCAGGTTGGGGGATTCGAGCGCGATCCGGGCCCGGGCGCGGCCCAAAACGATCGGGCTTTTCAATTGCTCGACGGCTGTGCCGATAAAGTTCGGGGTCGTGTCCTGAAAGCCGCCAGTGTTGTTATCGCGAATCAGTTCCTCGCGAATCACCAACTGGCCGAGTGATTCAAAAAGCTGCGGCTTGGTGAAAAGGACATAGCCCTCGATCAACAGGCCAAGGCCGACGGTCAGGGTCAGGATCCACCAGTGCCGGCGGACGAGATTGCGATAGCGATACAGCTTCATGCCCAGTCCGCCGGGCAGCGGCATGGCGGGAGCTTGGGGATTGGCGGAGTCCATGACGGTCAGTTAAATCGTGCCCACGCTTTCGGAACAAAGATGCGGTCGCCATCCTTGAGTTCCGGGTCTTTGCTTTCATCACCCTTTTCGATGATTTCTTTGACGTTGTAATAATCCGAATGCGCGGCGCCATTCACCTGCCGGGTAACCTGCACTTTTTTCGGATTGGCCCATTCGGTCAGGCCTCCGGCTTTTAAGATCGCGCTGCTTAGCCTGAGCTTCTCCCCAGCAATCATATCCTGCGGTCCTGCAAGTCTGACCTGACCGGAAAGAGTCACCTGCCCGGCCCGAACCTGAATCGGACTGATACGGTCGATGTTCAGCTTCACGGTAGCGTGATGGTAGTAATCCTTCTCCAGCTTGCTTTTGATGTCCGCGCTCGCCTCAACGGTCGTCTTCCCTGCTACTTTGATGCGGCCGACGGGCGGAACTTCCAATTCCCCGGCGGCGGTGACTTGGCGGGCAAACCCTCCTTCGCGATCCTCAACGATTTCCACCGTAACCATGTCGCCGGTGGAAAGTTTTTTGTCGGGATCGACGACCTGCATCCGCTCCTGCTGCGGCGCGTAGCCTGGCTGGGCCTGGTAGCCGGGGGTGACGGGCAAGGCCCGCGGCACGACGCCTTGCGATCTTCCGGTCAGTGGAGCCGCCAATAACATGGCGGCGACGCTAATGATGCGGATGAGAGAGCTAGGCATAGGCCATGTCGGGGTGGGTTAGAATTTGTAGTAGAGACTCAGGAAGGCGAGGTTCTGGCGGTAGTCGGCGTTTTGCAAATCTGAGTCCTTGGCAATAAAGCGATAATCGAGCCCAAGGGTGAGGGAATTTGAAAAATGATAGCGGACGCCCAGGCCGGCGCCAACCCGATGCGCTTTTTCCCCGAGGTCGCCGGAGGTAGTGTAGTACTCGTAAAAGACCACCGGGCCGACTTCGGTGTGCTGGAAGACCTTCCAGTTGGCGTCGTATTCGACATGGTAGAGGTCGTAGGAGTTGGAGGAAAAGCCCAGCTCCGCGGTCTTCGAGAAGGCGAGTCGGTGGTCGAAGACGTCGGAGGGTTTGTTGTCGATCTCAAACTTGATGTAGAAGCTGCTGGTGTCCTCGTTGTCGCGGACGACGTCGCGCACGGCGGCGGCATCGGCAGCGCTCAGGCCGAGTTGGTTGATGGCGTTGTTGTTGAAATCGCCGCCCTTGTCGAATTTCAACTCTTGGTATCCGGCTTCGAGGTAAAGGTTGGTGTACTCGGACATCTGCCATTCGATGAAGGGGCCAACGAGAAGGCCGTGCCCGTCGCCGCGGTCATTGCTGTCGAAGTTGATGAAGCTGTACGAGCCATAGACGCCGACTTTGATTCCGGGGACGATTTGGTACGAAGGCTTGAGAAAAATCGTGTCAATAGCCCGGTCCTGCAGCGCGAAATCGTCGCCGATCGTCCACAGGTTGTAATGATCGTAACCGCCGGCGAGGGTGACTTTGTCATTGATCGCCCAGTCCAACTGGAGCCCGGCCTGATTTTCCAAACGGCGGTAGGGTCTGCCGGTGTTACTCAGAGTCGGGATGCTATAGTTATCCTCCTGATAGCTGAACCGGTCGCGGAGGGTGATCTTCACGTTGCCGAGGTAAAAGGTGAAGGCGAGTTCGGAGTTGGGCGAAAGCAGGACGCTGCGGCTGTCGAACTCCGAATGATCGATGTATTTCGCGTAGGAGGCACCGATGGAAAGTTTCAGCGTGTTCAACTCGCTGAGCCGCCAGGAAGCCTGGAGGTCGAGGGAGGGCCGGAGGATGAAATCGGAGATCCGATCCTGATCCGCGAGGGTGATGTTGTCGTTGAATTCCACCCCGATGCCCACGGCCAGGCCGAACTGCACGGGCCCTATGGCGAAGTTGTAGCGGTCGGCCTCTTCGGCGGCCTGGGCGGCGTTCAAGTCCTGGCCGGGACGCAGCGGGACAAGGCCGCTGGGCGAGGCATCTTCGTAGGAGTATTCGGAGGGATAAATCGGCCCGAGGCCGCCGGAGGAGCGGGAGGTGCCAAAGTCCCGGAAGAATTCCTGGGCGTGAAGCACAGGAGAGCCGGCAACCAAAAGCGTGGTAGGAATGAGGAAGATTTGAGCGAGGAATTTTTTCATGGCAATCGAAACTGTCAGGTAGGTGTTCGGCCGCGGAGTCTTGCGGAATACAAGGCGTCTGGCAATGACTAAAACAGCCGCTTTTCCAAGGCAGCCGGGGACTATCGCCGGCCGGATTTGCCGGCGTCGGACGCGCGGATGATGCGGAAGCCGTAGTTGTCCGTGCTGCTGTCCGGCGAGGCATGGACGCGGCAGGAGGAAAGCAGGCTGAGCTTGAGCGCGCCATTGTACCAGGAAGCGCCGCGCAGCACCTTTGCCTTGGAGTCGTTATTCCAGGTGTCCATGCACCACTGCCAGACGTTTCCACCCATGTCGTAGAGGCCGAGTTTATTCGGCGGAAAGCTGCCCACCGGCGAAGTCCAGGCAAAGCCGTCGTCATAGCCTTTGATCGCGACATCGGAGCCGGTTTCTTCGCCGGTATAGTTGCCGGAATTCGGCGGCGGCGGCCATTGCGTGCCCCACGGATAGACATCCGAGACACCCATGTCGCGAGCCTCGGGAGTCTTGCCGGTTTCTTCGGGCAGGCCCACGGCTTTGCTCCACTCGATGTCGGTCGGCAGGCGGTAGAACTGGCTCGCAGGCAGCGCCCCGTCCTTGTGTTCGAGGTCGGTGAGCCATTTGCAAAAGGCCACGGCCTCGACCCAGGTGATATTGACCACGGGATGATCGGCACCCTGCTTGAAGCCGGGGCTGCGCCACGCGGAGGACTTGAGATTCACGGCGCGGGCGAAGACATCGAAGTCTTTGACCCGCGTCTGCCAGATGCAGAAGTCCACGTCGCCCACGGGGGCAAAGCGCATGCCCAGAGTGTTTTCCCCGGCGACCGCGGGGGCGGTGGTTTTGGACACAGGCGGCGCGACTTTTTCAGGGTCAGTTTTCATCACGAGCTGGGTCGCCTCCGTGGCGATGAGCGAGGTCGCGGGCGTGGCGGGTTTGGACTCGGCGGCGACGGGTGCGGGCGTGGCTGGAGGCGGCGGTGGAGGCGTGGCGAGCGGCGGTTTAGGAAGGACGGCGACGGGGGCTGGGGTGGCGGGAACAGGCGTCGCAGGAACGGGTGTGCTCACGGCAACCGGCTTGACCACGGGCATGGGCGTGGCGGGTTTTTCGACGGGCTTCGGCTCGGGCGCTTTGACCGTTTCGGGAGCGGGCACGGCGACGGGCGCGGGCTTGGCCGCCGGGTTTTCGAGCTTTTTCAGGCGCTCTTCGATCTCCGCTTTTTTCTTTTCCATCATCTTCTGCATGTCCGCCAGTTCCACGCCGAGCTTGCGGCGCTCGGCCTCGGCTTCCTCGCGGGCGCGGCGCGCTTCGGCTGCGGCGAGCTTGGCCTGTTCGACCTCCTGCTCACCTTGCTTGACCATCGTCAAATGCTGCTGCCGCGCGGCTTCCGCATCGGTGGCGGCTTTGGCGGCGCTGGCTGCGGACTGCTGCCGGTCGGCGAGGTTTTTTTGCAGCGTCGCGATCTCGGCGTCGGCCTTGTCCTGCGCGGCCAGCTTGTCCTTGTTCTTGCTTTCCAAGTCGGCGATCGCCTTTTTCGCCGCCTCGGCGACGCGGGCTTTTTCCGTCGCGAGCTGGCGGGCCTGCTCGGCGGCGAGGTCGGCGGCTTTCTGCTCGTCCTCGAGTTTCTTGCGCTGGGCGAGCACTTCTTCCGCGCCTTTTTTCACCGGGCCCATCGCCTTGGTCTTTTGCTCGATGGCTTTCTGCGCTTCGGCCACGGCGGCTTCGGCGGCCTGCTGCTGCTTCGCCATTTCGTCGCGGGATTTTTGCGCGCTGAGTGCGGCCTGCTTCGCCTTTTCAAGAGCGGCGGCTTTTTCGGCGACCGCCTTTTCCTCATCGCTCGCCGCGGCGGGCGCGACTGCGGCAGCCGGAGCCGGCGTGGCCGCCTGCGCAGCAGCAGCGAGGAGCAGCGCGGGCTGGACGGGCGGAACCGCGACCACGGGGTCAGCCGCCGGCGCGGGCTCAGGAGTTTCCTCGACCACACGGGGCGCGGGCGGCGCGGGCGTTTCGAGGCGGTTGTTCACGGAGCGGAGTTCCGAGCCCTCGGGCAGCTCGCTGGGGGTCAGCCCGGCGGACGCTTCAGCACCCTGGCCGCCCTGGCCCTGGCCATTGAAATAGTAACCCGCCACGCCAATGACGATCAGCCCGGCGGCCACGGCAAAGCCCAGCGCCGGAAAGCGGGGACGCTCCGGGGCGAGGTTGGAATAAACATCCGGCGCAAACTTGCTCTTGCTCTTGTTCGCCCCCACCGGAGCCGGCTTGGCGGGCGTCGCCGACGGTTCGCGCCGGGGCTTGGTGGCCGCGGGTGAAACACTCCGGCCGGTTTCCACAACCGCCGGCACCGGGGTTGCAGCGACCGGCGTTTCCACAGGCACAAATTTTTTCGGCACGACCGCGGGCGCGGCAGCGGATTCTTTTTCCGCTCCGGTGGCGAGCAGCCGCCGCGCAATTTCCGCCGCGCCCTGCGGACGGGCCTCCGGCTTTTTTTCCAAACAGGCCGCGATCGTCGTGACCCACGCCGCCGGAACCGGCGCAGCGTCCGCACCGCGCAGTTCGGACACCGAGGGCGCCGCCACATTGCGAATCTGCCCCGGCACATCGTCGCCTACGAAAGGCAGCCGGCCCGTCAGCCCCTCAAACAGCAGCGCGCCGACGGCATAGACATCATCCAGCCGCGTCCCCGCCGCACCTTCGAGCTGCTGCGGGCTGCCCGCGGCGAGCCGCGGATTCGGCTGCGCGGAAATCCGTGCAAGCGCGTCGGCCATGCAGCGGCCAACGCCGAAATTGGCGACGAACACTTTGCCCTCCCCGCCGAGAAAAATGCTGTCGGGCGCGATGTCGCGATGCACGACGTTGATCTTGTGCGCGTCTTCGAGCGTCTGGCAAAGCGCCGCGACCCACGGCTGCATCTCGCCGGCATCGCCCGCTTTTTTCGCCAGCCGCGCCGCCAGCGATTCCCCCTCAAACGCATCCATCGAAACCGCCGCCCAGCCCGCGTCCTCCACGAGATCGTACACGCGCAAAATATTCGGATGAATCAACTGGCGCGTGCGTTTGACTTCGCGCCGCAGGTCATTCATCGCCGCCGCATCCCCCAGCAGCGACGCGGGGACAAAATGCAGGGAAACATCTTTGCCCAAAACCTCGTCGTGCGCGAGCCACACCTCGGGCTCACCGGCTGCACCGAGACGACGCTTGAGCCCATAGCAGCCGGCGAGTTTCTGCCCGTCGGAAAAACTGGGCGTCGGGGCGGGCGGGTTTTTGGCAGATGTCGGGTCGTCGGTATTCACGGTTTAGGAGGTGGCTGGATGGTTGCTGGGATCAAAGGTTGCCAGATCGCAGAAAGTGTCCCTCAGCAATTGGCGAACCATTCGCCGGGTTGGTTTAGCGACTTCCCCGCTCCTTGCCAACGCCAAAGATGCTTTGGGCAACTCAAAAATCCGCCTGCACTCCGCGACTCCCGGATGTGAAAATGTTCTCCCGCTTTCCTGCCCACGGGCATTCAGGTGTAGAAAATGGCAAAATAATTCTTGTCACGCCCATAAAACTCACCATAATCGCTCAAATTTCCAGAACGACGATCGCCCATTCGAGTTCGGAAAATTTTGATTCCAATCCAACTCAAAAATCCCTAAGCAGGATTAAAACATATGAAGACCACATCTATCGTGTCACTCGTCTCGGCGGTCTGCGCCACGCTCGCAGTCGCCGCGGAAGGCGATCCCGCCGCCAAGCAACTCCAGGTGTTTCCAAAGAACTTCGCCCGCCAGCATCTCGGCGCGAATCTCTTCGTTTTCAATCCCGCGAATCAAACCTTCGTGCCCACCGAGGCGGCGGCCGCCTGGCTGGACGACGACATCACCACGGGCTGGCCCGTCATGGCCGGCAAGCAGAGCTACCTCATCGCGTTGCCCGAGCCCGAGATGATCTCCAATTTCAGCGTCTCCTCGCGCCCCGCCGCCGGCACCATCTCGATCTACGCGGGCGACGAGCCCGCCGTGCCCGGCGCCAAATCCTGGTCGCCGCTCGCGCAGAATCTTCCGTTCGATTCCGTCAACGAAAAGAAACTCGCGAAGCCCTTCAGCCGCTTTGCCAAATACGTGCTGATCCAGACGGACATCGCCGATCCCGGCCCGCTTTTCAGCATGTATCTCTACGGTGAGCGGCCCGCAGTCGATTACAGCCTGCGCAAACGCGAAGCCGCCATCGATGCGCGCGCCATCTTCGGCCAGTACGTCAATAACAAGACCGCCTTCAATCTCAACGGCCTCTACGCCCAGTCCCGCGTGAGCAGCGCCAATTCGCCCGACGGTTTCCTGCCTTGGCAGAAAGGCATCGACGACAACCCGGAAAGCGGCCTCACGCTCAGCGCCTCGACCAACGAATCCGGCGCGGTCATCCGCTACAACGGCGCACAGTCGCTCTCCCGCATTGCGCTGCTCACGGAAGGTGCGCCGAAAGGCAGGCTCGAGTTTTTCGCGATCAGCGACACCGCCGAAGTCGCCCAGTCCGCCGTCGCGCCCGCGAGCATTCCCGCGCCGAACTCCGCGCCCGCCGCCGCCCGACCCGTCTCGCTCGAAGGCCGCGCACCCACGACCAGCATCGTCCTCGACGGCTCGACCTCCCGCACCGCCGTGGACTTCCCCGCCGTGCCCGCATCGGAACTCATCGTCCGCTGGACGCCCGCGACCGCCGGCGACACGATCACCATTCGCGAACTCAACTCCTTCGGCGCGCTCTCGCTCAACGACTACGAAGTCGGCTTAAAGCCCGAAATCGTCGCCGGCTACAGCGGCGGCGAAGGCAAAGACGGCAAGGATGCCAAGGAAATCGCCGAAGGTCCGAAGGACCTCAAGGATCCGAAAAACGATCCGATCGCCCTCGGGCCAAACGGTTCGCCCTACTTGCCCGGCGCGCTCGGCTTCCCGCCGAACCTCAACGGACGCCGCTTCATCCCGCCGACGCCCACGCCGGCCAGCCCGTAGTCCGCAGCCCCGCATTTCGATTCCAAAAAACGCGAGCTTCACCGCTCGCGTTTTGTGTTTTCAGCCAGGCGCTTTTTTCAAACCTTCCCGCCGTGCTCCTCGCAAAAGTTTTCACCCAAGTCCTCCTCCCCATCCTCGTCATGTTCGGCTGCGGCTGGCTGCTCGACCGCCGCGCCCGCCTCGACCTCGGCACGCTCGTCAAGCTGAACATCTACGTCTTCGTCCCCGCGTTCATGTTCGTCCACGTCGTCAGCTCCGACCTCGCGGGGGAAAAAGCCGCGCGCGTCGTCGGCTGCACCGTCGCCGTCATCGCCAGCATGTTCCTCCTCGCCGCACTCATCGGGCGGCTCGTCGGCTACGACCGGCCGCACACCCGCGCGCTCCAGCTCGCCGCCATGTTTTACAACTCCGGCAACTACGGCATACCGCTTATGGCCCTCGCCTTTCCCGGCGCGGGCCCCGTGCTCCAGGTCTTCATCGTCCTCACGCAAAACGTCGCCAGCTTCACCATCGGCCTCGCCCTCGCAGCCTCCACGCACCATTCCGGCTGGCGCGCATTTTTGCCCGCGCTGCGACAGATTTCGCTCTGGGCCGTCGCCGCCGCGCTGCTCGTGCGCTGGCTGCATCTGCCGGTGCAAAATGTCCGCTGGCTCTGGGTGCCGCTCGAATATTTTTCCAACGCCCTCGTCGCCGTCGCCCTCGTCACCCTCGGCGTCCAACTTTCGCAGACGCGCGTCGCGCAAAATTTCTCCCGCCTCGGCTGGGCGCTCGGCCTGCGCCTGCTCGTCGCCCCGCTGCTCGCCGTCATCCTCGTCCCGCTCTTCGGATTCCGCGGCGAAGACGCCACCATCATGATCGTCTCCGCCTCCTTCCCCACCGCCGTCAACACCGCCCTCCTCGCCCACGAATTCAACGCCGACTCCCAATTCGCCGCCGCCGCCGTCTTCTACTCCACCCTTGCCAGCATGCTCACCGTCACCGCCCTCATCGCGTTTTTGCACGGCGCGTGAAAACATTCCGCTCGCCCCGCAACCCGCATCAGTCCTAGCTTCGCCGCCACCTCCCGAAAAAATATGTCCACCCCGTTTCTCATCGCCAAAGGCCAGGACGAAATCTTCTTCGACCCGAAAATGGCCAACCGCCACGGCCTCATCGCCGGCGCCACCGGCACCGGAAAAACCATTACACTCCAAGGTCTCGCCGAAAATTTCAGCCGCATCGGCGTCCCCGTTTTCATGGCCGACGTCAAAGGCGATCTCAGCGGCATGGCCCAGCCCGGCACGCCCAATCCGAAGATCGACGAGCGCATCAAACTGCTCGGCCTCGACGGCTTCACCTTCACCGGCTCCCCCGTCACCTACTGGGACATCTTCGGCGAAAACGGCCACCCCATCCGCGCCACCATTTCCGAAATGGGTCCGCTCCTCCTCGCCCGCGTCCTCGGCCTCAACGACACTCAGGAAGGCGTCCTCCAAATCCTTTTCCGCGTCGCCGACGAAAACGGCCTCCTCCTCCTCGACCTCGACGACCTCCGCGAGATGCTCCGCTTCATCGGCGAAAACGCCGCCCAGCTCACCCTCCAGTACGGCAACGTCAGCGCCGCCAGCGTCGGCACCATCCAGCGCAGCCTCCTCCAGCTCCAGCAGCAGGGCGGCGACAAATTCTTTGGCGAGCCCGCCCTCAATCTCGACGACTTCATCCAAAGCGTCGATGGCCGCGGCGTCATCAACATTCTCTCCGCCGAGAAGCTGATGAACAACCCGCGCACCTACGCCACCGCGCTCCTCTGGCTGCTCAGCGAACTCTTCGAGCGGCTCCCCGAAGTCGGCGACATCGACAAACCGAAACTCGTTTTCTTTTTCGACGAAGCGCATCTGCTTTTCGACGACATCCCCGACGCGCTCCAAGCCAAAGTCGAACAAGTCGTCCGCCTCATCCGCTCGAAAGGCGTGGGCGTTTATTTCATCACGCAAAACCCCATCGACATCCCCGAAAAAATCCTCGGCCAGCTCGGCAACCGCGTGCAACACGCCCTCCGCGCCTTTTCCCCGCGCGATCAAAAAGCCGTGGCAAGTGCCGCGCAAACTTTCCGCCAAAATCCGAAGCTCAACGTCGAGGAAACCATC
>JAYVNN010000185.1:0-15109 GCA_043758435.1 Chthoniobacter sp. | reverse complement strand
AGCCGAGGTGGATGTCCGGTGCGGTGGGATCGACGCCGAGCTTGATATTGAGCGGCCGGCCGAGCCGCAGCTTGGCGAGCAGTTCTTCTTCGCTGAGGATTTTCGCGGAGCCGCGTTTCAGGATTTGGAGTTGCTCTTCGGGTGACGGCATAAGGCGTTTCATCGCTTTGGATAAATGCCATGCCTCGCGCGAGGCGAGCACGAAAAAGGCGCGCTGTTCGTCGCGCCGTAAACCACCGCGCGGGGGGCGGCTACTTGTTCTTGTTCAGCAGCTCGCGGATGTCCTCGATCGTGAGCTGCTTGAGGGTGGTGTATTTTTCCACGGAGGTGCCGGAGTTGACCACGGATTCACGGCCCGCATTGCGCCAGTCGCCCTGGCTCGCGGGATCGACGGGCGTGCGGAGTTTCTTGCTCTCGGGGCCGAGGTATTCGCGCTGGCCGTCGTGGAGTCCGTGCGTGGCTGCGGTCTTGCCGGAGTCCCAGGCTTCCTTGGTCGCCGCGGTTTTGGTGTCGGCGGTTTTGGTGGCGTTGGGGATGGTGTACCGGCCATGCGTATTCGCGTCGCGGGCGGCGTACTTCAGGTCGCCCAACCAGTCCTTTTTCGAGCCGTAGAAATCGCGCGTCCCATAGCTGCCGGGATGCGCCTTTTGGTCATAGTAGAAATCTTTCACCCGCGCGTTGCCCGTGTCGTAGGTGCGCCCGCCGACGGAACTGCGGGTGGGGTCGAAAGATTTGTTCGGATCCCAGACGACGATTTCCGCGCCGCGCTTCGAGGTGGCTTCGCCGTTTTCCGCAGCCATCGCGCGGCGCTGCTCGGTGGTCCGGCTGTTTTCGATTTTGTTTTCCTGTTCGATCTGTTGTGCGCTTTTTTTGTGAAATGCGCAGCCCGCGCACAGGAGCGCGAGCAGGAGCGGGATGGGGAGGAGAAAACGCACGCGCGAGACTTGGCATACGCGGGGCGCAGTGTAAAGGGCCGCGGCGGAAACACGCGGGCGCTTTTGCCGCCAAAAGCCTGCTTGACGCTCCCCGCGGCAACCCCTCTTATACGCGGGTTTTCCGCCGGGAGAGTGCTTTCCCGGCGGCTTTTCACACCCACTAATCGCCCATGAATTTCCGTTCTCTTTTTCCCGCCGTCATCGCGCTCGCCACTGTGCTCACCGAACCGATGGCGGTCTTCGCGCAGACGCCTCCGCCGCCGCTGCTGCCGAGCGGCGCGGTGCCCTCGGCTCCCATCGTGCGGGCCATCGACGTGCAGTACGCCGGGGCGAGCACGGTGAGCAAGGAGAAGATCCTGGCGAACATGCGGACGCGGGTGGGCCGGCCCTATTCCGAGCAGATCGTCGAGGAGGACATCCGCAATCTTTACGCGACGGGCAACGTCTCGAACGTCCGTATTTTCGGCGAGCAGATGAAGGACGGGGTGAAAGTGATCGTGGTCGTGCAGTCGAAGGCGCAGATCACCGAGGTGGTGCTGAATGGCGTCACGCAACTCAAGCAGAGCCGCATCCGCAAGGAGATCAGCGCCAAGCCGGGCGACACGCTGAATGAGTCGGCCCTGCAGGCGGACAAGGAGAAGATCGTCAAATACTATGCGGACAAAGGCTTCACCGAGGTGGATGTGTCTTACAAGACCGAGGTCAATGAGAAGCTGGGCACGGCGCATGTGACTTTCACGGTCAATGAAGGTGGCAAGACGGTGATCCGCGCGGTGACTTTCGAGGGCAACAGCGCGATCTCGCTGAAGGACATCCGCAAGGTCGTGAAGACACAGAAGAAAGGGCTGCTGAATATTTTCACCAGCGGCGCGGGGCGGCTGAACTCGGAGCAGCTCGAAAGCGATGTGGCGGCGATCCGCGATCTCTACCAGAGCCGGGGTTACATGGATGCGAAAGTGGCCCCGCCCCAGGTGCGGCGCGATGGCAGCAAGGTGGATGTGGCTTTCTCGATCCAGGAAGGCGAGCAATACCATGTGGGCAAGGTGACCTATGTCGGGGCGAAGGTTTTCACGCTCGAAGACATCACCGCCAGCGCGAAGGTGAAGACGGGCGAGATTTACGGCCCGCAGAAAGTCCGCGCCGACGTGAAGGCGATGCAGGATCTCTACGGCACGCGCGGTTACATCGACTTTCAGGCCGGCGCGAACACCACGCCCGCGGCGGGCCGCACGATTGATGTTACTTTCAGCCTGGACGAAGGCGTGCAGAGCTATCTCGAACACATCAACATCTCGGGTAACACCCGGACCAAGGACAAGGTCATCCGCCGCGAACTGCCGCTGACGCCGGGCGAGGTCTTTAACACCGTGCGCGTGGACGCGGGCAAGCAGCGGCTGATGAACCTGAACTACTTCTCCAAGGTGGACACCTATCCGGCGGACACGCTGGTGCCTGGGCGCAAGGACTTGAACGTGCTCGTGGAGGAAAAGCGCACGGGTTCCTTTAACTTCGGCGCGGGTTTCAGCTCGATCGACAACCTGCTCGGCTTCGCCGAAATCACGCAGGGTAACTTCGACATCACGCGCTGGCCGTACTTCACCGGCGGCGGCCAGAAATTCCGCATGCGCGTGCAGTACGGCACGCGGCGCAAAGATTTCATCCTCTCGCTCACCGAGCCGTATTTCATGGATCGCGAGATCGCGGTCGGCGGCGAGCTTTTCTACCGCGAGGCCTCCTTCGTCTCGCAGGTCTATGACGAGCGGCGCTACGGCTTCGACATCTCGGCGCGCAAGCGGCTCGCAGAATTCCTCACCGGACGCGTAAGCTACACGCTTCAGGACATCACCATTCAGAAGGTGGCGGCGGACGCCTCGCAGACGATCAAGGACGAGGCCGGCAGCCGCGTGGAGAGCAAGATCGCCGCGGGGCTCACGCATGACACGCGCGACTCCGTCTTCCTCACGCGGCGCGGGCATCGCGTGGATCTGGGCGTCTATGGCGCGGGCGGATTCCTCGGCGGCGGCACGGACATCTACGGCTTCGACCTCGAAGGCTCGCAATACTTTCTCCTGCCCTACGACGCCATCCTGACCTTCAACGGCGAAGTCGCCGGCGTGAACACCTGGGCGGGCGGCGACCGCGTGCCGATCTTCGACCGCCTCTTCCTCGGCGGCGCGAACAATCTGCGCGGCTTCAAGTTTCGCGATGTCGGTCCGAAAGACGTGAATGGCGAGCCCATCGGCGGCAAATCGCTCTGGCGCTTCACCACGGAAGTCACCATGCCCGTCGTGGACAAAGTGCGCGCCGCGGTTTTCTACGACATCGGCTCCGTGGGCGAGAGCGCCTACAATTTCGGCGGCACCGTGAACAGCGACGTGGGCGTGGGCGTGCGGCTCGACCTGCCCATCGGCCCGGTGCGCATCGACTACGGCTTTCCGCTGCAAACCGATGCCTTCACGAGCAAGAGCGGGCGCTTCAACTTCAACATCGGCTATCAATTTTGAACGAACCCGCCATCCGCAAGTCTCAGCCTCTCCCAAATCACCCAACCAAAAACTACATGAAAAAAACCATCCTCCTTTCCCTCGCCGCGGCCCTCCTCGGCACCGCGGGAGCCTCCGCGCAAAACATCAAAGTCGGCACCGTGGACATGAAGAAAGTCTTCGAGTCCTACTACAAGACCAAGGACGCCGAAGCCAAGATCAACGAAGCGCGCAACACCGCGAAGAAGGAGCTGGAAGACCGCATGGACGTGGCCAAGAAGACGCTCGATGAGGTCAAAAAACTCGACGAAGAAATGGCCAAGCCCGAACTGAGCAAGGAAGCCAAGGAGCAGAAGTCCAAGGTGCGCACCGAGAAGGCGACTGAGTTGCAGAACATGGATCGCGAAATCCGCGAGTTTCAGCAGTCGCGCGAAAAGCAGCTCCAGGAACAGTCCGTGCGCATGCGCGCCGGGATCGTGGATGAGATCAACAAGGTCATCGCCGACAAGGTCAAGTCGGAGAATTTCGACCTCGTGTTCGATAAGTCCGGCCCTAGCCTCAATGGCGTGCCCATCGTCCTTTACGCGCGCGACAGCTATGAATTCACCGAGGTCGTGGTCACCACGCTGAACAAAAACAAAGGCAAGGATGCGCCCGAGCCCAAGCCCGCCACGGGCGACAAGCCGAAGAAAGTCACCCCGTAACCCTTTTCACCGTGCCACAATTCACGGTGCAGGAACTGGCCGCCCTCGTGGGCGGCCAGTTTGTTTCCGGGGCCGGCGATGCCGCGCCCGTCACTGGCGGTGCTGCCATCGCGGATGCGGGCGAGGGGCACGTCACCTTTTTTGGCAACGCCAAATATCTCCCGCAGCTCAAGACCTCGCGCGCCACGGCGGCGCTCGTGCCGCTGGATTTCAGCGAAGTCATTCCACCCGTAGCCATTCGCGTGGAAAACCCCTCGCTCGCCTTTGCGCAGTTGCTGGAAAAATTCGCGCCCGAGCCGGTGCGTTTCGCACCGGGCGTGCATCCCACGGCGGTCATCGGCCGCGATGTGGTGTTCGGCGAAAACGTCTCGATTCAACCGTTCGTGGTCATCGAGGACGGAGCCCGCATCGGCGCGGAAACCATCCTCGGCGCGCACAGCTACATCGGCCACGGCGCGAGCGTGGGCGCGACGTGCCAGCTTGCGCCCCGCGTCACCATCGGCGCGCGCTGCATCGTCGGGAACCGCGTTATCATCCACAGCGGCGCGGTGCTCGGCAGCGATGGCTTCGGCTTCGAGATGTCCGGCGGACGGCATGTCAAAATCCCGCAGACCGGCATCGTCCAAATTGATGACGACGTAGAAATCGGCGCGAACGTGACCATCGACCGCGCCCGGTTTGGCCGGACGTGGATTCAGGAAGGCACGAAAATCGACAACCTCGTGCAAATCGCCCACAACGTCGTCATCGGGCGGCACTGCCTCATCGTCTCGCAGGCTGGCATCTCCGGCAGCACCCGGCTGGGCAATTATGTCACACTGGCCGGCCAGGTTGGCGTCGTCGGCCACATCGAGATTGGCGACCAGACCATCGTCGCAGCCCAGAGTGGCGTGAGCAAAAGCCTCGGCCCCAAACAGGTCGTCTTTGGCTACCCGGCCATGCCTTTGCGCGAAGCCAAAGAACAGCTCGCCCGCATCGGCCGGCTCCCCAAACTCTACGAACGGGTCAAAAAACTGGAGCAAAACGCCGGCCTCCCGCCGGATTCTTTGCCTCGGGAAACGTAATTCCTTGTGGGAAAAGCGGCACCCTTCTAACGTCCGCCAGCTTTCGCTGTCCAACCGCGCCATGGCCACCCGCAAACGCCCCACCGCCAGCCTGAAAAAACAGGCCAGGGCCGCGCGTCGCCCCGCGCAGCCGCCCAAGCGCAAAGCCTGCACCCCGCGCTACCCGCTCCAGCGCCAGTTCGACCTCGAGGAAGCCCAAGGCCGCTGGTTCAACCTCCGCGCCATCTTCGACAAGATGAACGCGCGTTACTTTCGCAACCGCATCAAAGACTACCGCATCGTCTGGGGCCGCAAACGCCGCGAGCGCCCGCGCGAGACCGTCGTCTTTGGCACCATCCAGGAAGACGACCGCATCATCCGCATCCACCCGCTGCTCGACCGCGGGTTCGTGCCGACATGGTTCCTCGAATACGTCATTTACCACGAGATGCTCCACTCCGTCGTCGCTGACCTCTACGACGATGAAGGCCGCCGCATCGTCCACCACGCCCGCTTCATGGAAAAGGAACGCCGCTTCCACTGGTTCCGCCGGGCTAAGACCTGGGAGCAGGAAAACCTCGCGCGGTTTCTTCAGTAGGTGTTGTGCGGGAATTTGAGTGACTGCCAAGGCGGGAATCCCATCCCCCTGTCCTCGTGAACAAGCTCCAGCTGGGGCACGCGCTCGGCGACGGCATCGCTCAGGCCGATGCCTGCGAAAAAATTCCGCACCGCGCTCGCCACGGGCCTCGGCGCGGGGCAGCCTCACCGCCAATGAAATCCCTCGCCCTCCTCGCTGCCATGCTCACCGCCACCGTCTCCGCGCCTGCGGCGGAAAAAGATCCGTCCATCTACATCCTCTCCACCATCACCGCCAAGCCGGGCCAGTTGGACGCCATCCACGCGCTGCTGAAAGACAAGCTCATCCCGCAGGCCGCGAAACTCGGTCTGCCGACCGTCGGCGTCTTTGTCCCCGTCGAAAATTCCGGCGAGCGCATCCTCACGCTCAGCTCCTTTGCGAGCGGCGCGGCGGCGGAAAAAGCGGTGGCGGCCATCAAGGACAACGCCGACCTCAAGGCGCTGATGGGCCGGCTCGGCGAACTGACCGACGAATCCAAAAAAGAGCCGACGCGCGTGATGACCGTCACGGATTTCTCTCCCGCCGTCGCCGTCGCTGCGGGCCAAGGCGCGCGCGTTTTCGAGCTGCGCACCTACACCACGACGGCGGGAAATCTCCCCCTGCTGCACGCGCGTTTCCGCGATCACACGCTCGCGCTTTTCACGAAGCACGGCATGACGAACCTCTGGTACTGGCAACTCCTGCCGGATCAAAACGGGGCCGCCGACACGCTCATCTACCTCCTCGCCCACGCCAGCCCCGAGGCGGCCAAGGCGTCCTTCGACGCCTTCCGCGCCGACCCCGACTGGATCGCTGCCAAGGACGCGAGCGAGAAGGCCGGCGGCGGTTCGCTCACCGTGCCGGATGGGGTGAAGTCGCTCTTTTTGAAAGCGACGGATTATTCGCCGCTGAAATAAGCGGGCCGCGTCTTGGTTTTTGGCGCGGGCAGGGTTAGCACACGCACACCCATGAAAATCCTCCCCGCACTCGCCTGTCTCCTCGTCGTCCCCGCGCTTTTCGCCGCCGACGAACTCACGCTCGACGCCGTCAAATTTGCCGGCCTGCCCGCTGACCGCGCCGCCGCGGAGGCCACGCTCCCGCCGGGTTTCGCGATGCAGGTTTTCGCCGCCGAGCCGGACGTGGTGCAGCCCATCGCTTTTTGCATGGATGACCGCGCACGGCTGTGGGTGGTGGAAGGTCTGACCTATCCGAACCGCGCGAAGGACGGCGAGGGCAAGGATCGCATCGTGGTTTTCGAGGACACGGACGGCGACGGGCATTTCGACCGGCGCACGGTTTTCAAAGAAGGGCTGAATCTCGTGAGCGGGATCGAGGTCGGCTTCGGCGGCGTCTTTGTCGGCGCGGCGCCGCAGCTCCTTTTCATCCCGATGCAGGATGGCGACGCGCCGAAGCCCGCGGGCGAGCCGCGGGTGCTGCTCGACGGCTGGGGTTTCAATGACACGCACGAGACGCTGAACACCTTCGCCTGGGGGCCGGACGGCTGGCTCTACGGCTGCCACGGCGTCTTCGTGCAAAGCAATGTCGGCAAACCCGGCACGCCCGACGCGCAGCGCGTGAAACTGAACGCGGGCGTGTGGCGCTACCAGCCGGTGCGCGGCGAGTTCGAGGTCTTCGCGGAAGGCACGAGCAACCCGTGGGGCGTGGACTTCGACGCGCGCGGGCAGTGCGTGGTCGAGGCGTGTGTGATCCCGCATCTTTTCCACATGATCCAGGGCGGGCGCTACACCCGGCAGGCCGGGCCGCATGCGAATCCATACACCTACGACGACATCAAAACGATCGCCGACCACCGGCATTTCCTCGGCGACAAAGGGCCGCACGCCGGCAATGGCAAGAGCGACGCCGCGGGCGGCGGTCACGCGCACGCCGGGCTGATGATCTACCAGGGCGAATCGTGGCCCGCGGAATTTCGCGGGCAGTATTTCATGAACAACATCCACGGCGCGCGGATCAACATGGACGTGCCCGAGCGCGCAGGCAGCGGGATCGTCGCGCATCACGGCGCGGACTTCATCAAATTCAACGACTCGTGGAGCCAGATCATCAACCTGCTGCCCGACCAGGACGGCTCGGTTTTCATGATCGACTGGTACGACAAACAGCAATGCCACGACAACAACGCCGCCAAGCATGACCAAAGCAACGGACGCATTTTCAAAGTCGTGTACGGCGGGCAGAAGACGACGCCGGTCGATCTCGGGAAAAAGAGCAACGACGAGCTGGCGGCGCTCGCCATCGGGAAAAACGAATGGCTTTCCCGCCACGCGCGCCGGCTGCTGCAGGAGCGCGCGCAGGCCAAACCGCTCGCGCTGCCTACGCTCCACACGGCACTGCAGGGTGCCGCCGCGCCTGCGCTGCTCCGCGGCCTCTGGACGCTGCACGCCACCGGCGGGTTGACGGAGCCGCTGCTGCTCACGGCGCTCACGGAGCGCGCGGGTTTCGAGGATGTGTGCGCGTGGGGCATCCAGCTCGCCTGCGAGCGCGCGCCGTCCGCCGCGGTGCGCACGCGCCTCGCGCAACTGGCGCGCGAAACGAAGTCGCCCACCGTCCGCCTTTACCTCGCCAGCGCCGCGCAGCGCCTGCCCGTCGAGCAGCGCCTCGCCATCCTCGAACCGTTGCTCGGACGCGACGAAGATGCGAAGGACATCAACCTCCCGCTGCTCGAATGGTACGCGCTCGAACCCGTGGTCGCGAAAGATCCCGCCACCGCCGCGCTGCTGCTCGAAAAGGTGAAGTTCCCGCAAGTCCGCGAGTTCATCGCCCGCCGCATGGCCGCGCCGTAGCGCGTGGGTAGGGACGGCACTCCGTGCCGTCCGGGGCGAGCGCAGCGAGGCGGCAGGTGCCGGGGAGCGCGCGCTTCCAGCGCGTTGGTTTCGGCATTCTGCCGAAACGCACTTCTCGCCGCGTGTGGAGTGATCCCGCGCACCTTTCGTATTCGACGCGTCAGAAAGTTCGCGAAGGCGGAACGCCTTCGCCAACGCTCGGAACGAGCGCGCTCCCCGGCGCCGCCTCGCTGCGCTCGCCCCGGACGGCACGGAGTGCCGTCCCTACCGCCCGCAACTTTCCACTACCCAGCGCAGATAGGCGGGCAACCCATCGGTCACGCGCACCGCGAGCACCTCCGGCACTTCGTACGGATGCAGCGCCCGCACCCGCGCTTCCAGCGCCGCGTAGCAGCCGCGCGTCGTCTTGAAAATCACCAGCACCTCCGCGCCCGTCTCCACCTTTCCCTCCCAGCGATAGATCGACTCCACGCCCGGCACGATGTTCCCGCACGCCGCGAGCTTTTCCTCCACCAGCGTGTGCGCCACGGTGCGGGCCGTTTCGACATCGGGCCACGTCGTGAAAACGGTGAGGACTTCCTCCACCATTTACGCGAGCGCGGGCACCGCCGCCTGCTGCCGCACGATCCACCCGCCGCCGAGCACTTCATCCCCGCGATAGCACACCGCCGCCTGCCCCGGTGTGACCGCGCGCTGCGGCGTGTGCAGGCGCACGCGGGCCTCGCCGTTTTCGCCGGGGAAAACGGTCGCCGTCGCACCGGGATGCGCGTAGCGGATTTTCACCGTCACCTCGAAAGGCTCGTCCGTCTCCGCGTGCCACAGGCAGTGGTCGATGATGAATTCCTCCGTCACCAAATCCTCCGCCTCGCCCACGATCACCCGGCTCGTCGCCGGATCGATGTCGATGACGTACATCGGCCGCGGCGAACCGCCCGGCAGCCCTTTGCGCTGGCCGATGGTGAACATCTCGATGCCCTCGTGCTCGGCCACGCGGTTGCCCGCCTTGTCGAAAATCCCGCCGGGATGAAACTCACCCGCGCCCATGTGCGAACGCAGGAACGCCTTGTAGTCATTCCCCGGCACAAAACAAATCTCCTGGCTGTCCACCTTGTCCGCCGTCTTCAGCCCGAGCTGCCGCGCGATGGCGCGGATTTCCGTCTTCTCCATTCCCCCCAGCGGAGTCAGCGCCCGCGCGAGCTGCGCCTGCCGCAGACTGAAAAGAAAATACGACTGATCCTTCCGCGGATCGCGCCCCTTGCGCAGCACCGCGCGGTCGGCGTGATGCTCGATGATCGCGTAGTGCCCCGTGGCGATATACTCCGCGCCCAGCGCCTTCGCCTTGCCCCAAAGGTTGCCAAATTTCACCTTCTCATTGCACATCACGCACGGGTTCGGCGTGCGGCCTTTTTTGTACTCGTCGGTAAAATAATCAATCACCAGCCGCTCAAAGTTTTCCCCTTCGTCGATGACGTAATGCGGCACGCCCAGCGCGTGCGCCACGCCGCGCGCGTCGGCGATGGCTTGCGGCCCGCAGCACTTGTCCTCCGCGCGCGAGATGCAGTCCTGCGGCCAAACCTTCATCGTCACGCCGATGACTTCGTAGCCCTGCTGCTTGAGCAAAAACGCCGCGACGCTCGAATCCACCCCGCCGCTCATGCCCACGACGACGCGTGTCGGGCGTTGGGTGTTCGGCGTTGGATGTTCGGTGTTCATCGTGTGGAAAGCGGCGCGCACCCTCCGCGCGAAGCGCCATCTGCTCAAATAGATTTTCCGCACATCGCGCAACTATAGGGGAAGCTGGCAGCTTCCCCTACAGTTGAGCCGCTTTGCGCCGCGGTTTCTACAAAAACGAAATCTTCCCGACGCCGCTGGCGGTCGTCGCATTGAGCACGTCGATGATGCGTTCCTGACGGGTCGAGGCCGCGGGGCGGATGACCACGGGATCGTCGGTGCCGAAGCGGGCGCGGGCGTCTTTGAACCACGCGCGCAAGCCGGCGAGCTGGTGGTCGCCGTTTTCGCCGAGCGGCTGAGAATTGAGGAGCACGCGTCCGTCGTCGGCGATCTCGATGACGATGACTGTGGCATCGCCACCGTGGCCGGGGAGACTGGCGCTGAGTTCGCGCTCTTTCATCTGCCAGCCCGCGCAGGCCATGAAAAAGAGCATTAGGACAAAGACGACATCGACCATCGGGGCGATTTGGAATCCGATGTCGCCGTCTTCAGTTCTGGGGGAGGAGGACATGGCGTTTGGTGAAAAAAACCGCGGGTTAGCTGAACGAAAGATTTTTCACCCCGGCTGCCGACGCGGCGTTGAGCACATCAATGATGCGTTCGTGCCGGGTGTCGGGGTTGGGGCGGATGATGACGGGGTCTTCGCCGCCGAATTGCTCGATCGCGTTTTTCAGCCAGTCCTTCAGCGGGCCGAGAGCTTTGTCGGACGGCGTGCCGAAGGACTGGTTGTTCATCGTCACCTGGCCATCGGCGGAGATGTCGATGAGGATCGGCGTTTTGGCCGCCGAGTTCGCGCTCGCGGGAGCGCCGCTGGGGAGGGAGATGTTGAGTTCGTTTTCATTCACCTGCTGACCGGCGCAGGCCATGAAAAAGAGCATGAGCACAAAGACGACATCGACCATCGGGGCGATTTGAAACCCGATGTCGCCATCGTCGGAGCCTACGGAACCTGACATATTAGTTGGGAGTTAGGAGTTGAGGGTTGAGAGCCATCGCCGGTTTTTAAGGAGCGGCGGGTTCGGCGGGGGCTTTGCTGTCTTTGTCCACGACGGAGAAAGTCACTTTGCCGACGCCGGCCTTGCCCGCGGCGACCATGACGGAGCGGAGATATTCGTAGCGCACATTGCGGTCTGCGCGGATGACCACGCGGGTCTCGGGATTGGCCTGCACCGCGGAGACGAGCAGGCCCGCAATCTGGTTCGCGGTCTCAAATTTCTGTTCGGAAACCTCAATGCTGCCGGCATTGCCGATCACGCTCCAGAGCACGTTGACCATGATTTCGCCCTTCGGCTTTTGCCGCTGCTTCGCGTCCTTGGCCACGGGCAGCACCACGTTTTGGCTGACCTGCAAAACCTCCGACGTGCTGATCGACATGAAGAAGACGAGCAGCACGAGCAGGATGTCGATCATCGGCGCGATCTGAAACTCCGGGTCTTCCTCCGGCACGAGCCGCGTCTTTTTGCGCGATTCTTTGGAATGGGAGACGCGATGGGACATCGGGAAGTTTTTTTAAGCCGACCAGTCGAGCGTCGCGCCGCAGTGCGGGCACGGATTCACGCCGGGCGTGACGGCTCCGTTGCACACGGGGCACGCGGTGGTCAGCGCCATCGAGACTTTGCGCGCTCCACCGCCGTAGCCGGGCATCGGCGCACCGGCGTCGAAATTTTCGCCAATCTGCACGCCCGCGAGTTCATCGTAGGGGATGTCCATGATGAGCGTGTTCACCACGTCGTCGGCGTGGACGATGCACATCTGCGAGACGTTGCGGAAAACGTAGTACGAGACGAACGCCGGGATCGCGATGAACAGACCGCTCGCCGTGGCGAGCAGCACCTCGCCGATTTTTCCCGCGAGCGCGCCGGGGTCTTTCATGCCGCTCGTGCCGAGCACGGCGAAGGCGCCCATCATGCCGATGACCGTGCCGAGCAGCCCGATCATGGGGCTGACGACGCCGATGACCGAGAGGTAGCTGTTGCGCGTGCGGAGCACCGTGGCCTCGCGCAGACCGTGTTCGGCCACGGCGTCCTCGACCGCTTCCTTGCCGCGGCCGAGCCGCGAAAGGCCGGCCTTGAGCACGTTGGCGAGGTAGTTCTTGTTCGCCGCGCAGGTCGCCCACGCTTCCTGATAGTTGCCCGCGCCGAGCGTCTGCTGGAGCGCCTGGATGAGCGGCGGCGGGGCGAGCTTGTCCTTCCGCAGCGACATGATGTTCTGGATGATGAAGGTGACCATCGTCACCGAAGTGCCGACGATGCAAAGCCAGATGAGCTGAATGAGAATGCCGCCATTCTTAATCATCTCGAAGACGCTCTCCTGCTTCGGCGGAGCCGGGGCGGCTTCCTCCTGGGCGAGACCGAGGGCGGTGCCGAGGCAGAGCGCGGCGAGGAAAAGGGCGAGCGGGAGATGGCGGCGGAAGCGGGTTGGGATCATTGGGTGGGTTTTGGAAAAAGTTTTAGGGGACGGTGATTTCGGGATGCTGGGCGCGGAGGGCGTCGGCTCTTTCCTGCGCGACCGTGACCGCGGCGCGATCATGGTAGAACAAAGTGACCGTGCGCAAATAATCTTCGAGCGCGCCGGCAAGATTTCCTTCGGACTCCTTGACCTGCCCGCTGACGAGGAAGGCCTGGCTGAAAGCGAGCGCATTGGCGGGCGCGATGGTTTTTTCCTTGAGCGCAGCGTCGGTGATCGCGCCGAGCTTCTGCTTCGCCACGTCGAAATTTTTCTTCGACACCGCGATGCGCGCCGCGAGCACATCCGCCGCCGTGCCGCCGCTCGGATAGGCTTTCACGAAAGCCGCGTAATCCGCGTCCGCCTTCGCCGCGTCATTCATGGAGAGGTCGATGTCCACGAGCATCCCCGAAGCCTGCTGCGCCCACGTCGCCGGCAACCCACGAAATTTATCCGCGACCGTTTTGAAAAGCGGCTGCGCCTTCGCGTAATCCTTCGCGGCGTAGGCCGCCATGCCCTGCCCAAACTCTGCCGGCGGCACCATCCGCACTTCCTGGATTTTCGCCAGCGGCAGCCCCTGCTCGCCGAACTCCGTCTTCACCATGAGCGAGGTTCCGGTCACGCCCACGACCTTCATCACCTGCGGCTGACCCGCGATGAAAACCGTCGCGTCCGTCTGCGCGCAGGCCGCGCCGCCGAGCAGCGCCGAGCAGGCGGCGGCAGAAAGGAGTTGCTGAAAATGGGAGGAAAAACGTAGCTTCATCGGCTCGGCGGGCGGCAAGCTAGTGACCACCTCCGGCGAAATCAACCCCGAAACTTTCCACTCCATGAATCATCTTCTCCGCCGCTATCAGCAGCCGCTGCTCATCGTTTTCACGGTCGCCCTCATCATCAGCTTCGTCGGCTATTTCAACGGCACGCGCACCATGGGCCGCGGGGACGGCGCGAGCGCGGGCCAGCTCTACGGGCACGGCGTCACGCAGCTCCAGCTCCTGCGCGCGGGGCACGACTACGAGCTGGCCGGCGGCCTCGGGATGAACGACCTCGTGAAAGCGCTCTGCGACATCCAGATCCCCGGCCTCCCCGAGGAGATGATCTCGATGTACCTGAACCAGCTCCCGCCGAAGTACTCGAACGACTTCAAATGGAACCTCCTCATTTTCCGCCACGAAGCCGAGCGGCTCGGCATCACCTCCACGCAGGAGGAGCGCGACGAGACGATCAAGCAGATGCCCGCCTTTCAAAACAACGGCGCGTTCGACTCCAGCCGTTTGAAAATGTTTGCCAGCAACTGGCTCCCCGCCCACGGGATGAGCGACGAGGGCTTCGAGGAACTCGTGGGCGACCAGATCAAGCTGCGCAAATTGCTCGCCATCCTTTCCGCGACCACCGAGCCCTCGCCCGCCGAGGTGCGCTTCGCCTACGACCAGCACTACCAGAAGACCGAGTGCTCCATCGTGCGGCTGAAACTCGACGACTTTCTCGCCGCCGCCACCGCGCCCGAGGACGACGTGAAAAAGCTCTACGAAGACCGCAAGGCGCAGCTCAATTCCGCCGAGCTGTGCAAAGTGAAAGTGGCCGCTTTCACCCTCCCGAAAACCGACACGCCGCCCGACCCAAAAAAGCGCGCCGAAGAGCTGGGTCGGCTCGGCAAAGCGGCGGAGGATTTCACCGTGGCGCTGACGGAGAAGGACGCAAAATTCGACGAAGCCGCGGCGAAAGCCGGTGCCCAGGTCGAGGAGACCGCGGAGTTCACGCAAAATGCGCCGCCGCCCGCACTCGCCGCCGTGCCCGCCGCGGCCGCCGCCGTTTTCAAGCTCACCGCGAAAGAGCCGGTCAGCGAAGTCCTCACCGATCCGAAAAACGGCTACTACGTCGTCCAGCTCACCGGCACCACCCCGGCCCGCCCGCTGACCTTTGACGAGGCCAAGGCGCAGCTCGCCGAGCAGATCAAAAGCGAGCGCGCCCGTGAGGCGCTCGATCTCAAGGCCAAGGAACTCCGCGGCAAAATCGCCGCCGACCTCAAGGCCGGCAAAACCTTGGCCGACGCCGCCCTGGCCGCCGGCGCGAAGGCGGAAACCTTCCCCGCCTTTTCGCCCAGCGAACCCAACCGCGAACAGCCCGACGCCCGCGAAGTGATGACTGCGGCTTTCGATCTCAAGGACGGCGAACTCAGCGACTTCACCCCGTCCCCGACCGGCGGCTTCCTCCTTCACATCGACAAACGCACGCCCGCCGACGACGCCAAATTCGCCACGGACAAAACCATGATCGCCGACAACATGATGCGCCTCACGCGCTCCACGCATTTTTCCGAGTGGCTGAAACTCCGCCGCGCCGAGGCCCAC
>JAYVNN010000184.1:0-5112 GCA_043758435.1 Chthoniobacter sp. | reverse complement strand
GAGTATGCCGACCGGTGCGTCTTTCAGGATGGTGAGGTCGTGCAGTGGCTGTTTGACGATTTGCAGATGGTCTGCGCCGGAGAGATGCCTGTGGAGATTGAATTTGATCCCGCTCCTGCGCAGGGCCGGGAGATAGGCCTGATCGCGATCCCAAGCCTGCCAGAAGATGTCCTTCGATCCGGTGGCGGCGTATCCCACCTCATCCTTGACGGATGGATCGATGCCACGCGATGTCCTCGCGTTGAAGACACCCGCTCCAAGCTGGCGCAGCTTCGGGTGACTGCGCAGCGCGCCGATGGCCTCATAATCCTCCGCTGGCAAGTCGCGATACCACGCGGAGAGCAGGAGAAGTTCGAGCGTCTTGATCTCCGCGAGCACGGCATTATTTCGCGCCTGGTCGCAGTTCAGGAGCACGAGTTCCTTCAGCGGTCTGCCGCGCAGGACCGACAGGTCGGTGATCCGGCAGCGCTCAAGGTAGCACTTTTCCAGCGGGAACTGGGCGAGCGGGGAAAAATCCAGCACCGGCGTCAACCCAAGGTCGAGGCTCTTGATCGGCATCCCGATGAGCGGCGAGAGGTCGGCCACGCGCGTGCCGCGCAAATTCAATTCCTCCAGCGGCATCTACCGGATCGGGGCCAGGTCGCTCACCCCACAATCCCGGAAGTTGAGGCTTTTCAGCCGCAGCACGCTGAGCGCGGAAAGGTCGCTCACCTTGCTGCCGGACATCTCCAGCTTCTCCAGCGTGTGCATCTCGCGCAGTGGGGTGATATCCGCGACGCTCGTCCTGCTGATGTTGAACTCGATCAGGTTGAGTCCGTGCAATGGAGAGAGATCGGACACTTCATCGGAACCCGACACATTCAGCGCCGCGAGCGGCGAAAGGTCCGTGACTTTCGAGTTGCTGAGATCGAGCGCGAGCCGGCCGTCGTCGCGCACCGTGAGGCGTTCCTTGAGCGGCTTCTCGGCGGAGACGGGCAGGTCTTTGAGCCGGGCGAGCCAGTATTCGACGATGAGCTTTTTCTCCTCGCCGAGCAGCCGCGCCACGGGCATCAGTTCCGCTGCGGGGCGCTGCTGCTTTTGCATGGCGAGGTGGAGCTTCGCGAGGCTCTCGCGGGTGAGCTTGCCCTGGTCGGTGGTCGGCGCGGCGAGCAGATCGTCGCAGAGCTTCGCCCACGCCTCGGCGCGGGCGATGCCGGGCTTCACGCGCAAGGCTTCGCCATATGTCGCGGCGGCTTCGGCGAGTTTGAGCTGGCATTGGAGCAGGTCGCCTTTCACCACGAGATACTCCGCAGCGCCGGGGCGCAGCTTGATGGCGTCGGCAAATTGCTCCTTCGCCGCGAGCGAGCGCGCCTGCTCGGCAAAGGCCGGAGCGGTCGCGCGCAGTTCGTCGAGCGCGTCCTTGGCGCGTTTCGCTTCAAGCTCGGCATACCCCGCCGCGCGATCCGCGCGCATCGCCTGCGAGACGCTCGCGGCGATGCCGATGACGAGCGATGCCGCGATGGCGGCACCCGCGGCGAAGGCGACTTTGTTCCGCCGGATGAGCTTGCTCAGCAGGTAGCCTGCGGTCGGCGGACGCGCGGTGATGACTTCGTTGGAAAGATGCCGCTGGAGATCGAGCGCGAGGCCGTTGGCCGTGTCGTAGCGGCGCTTGCGATCTTTTTCGAGGCACTTCATCACGATCCAATCAATGTCGCCGCGCAGCGTGCCGGGCAGTCGCGCGGGATCGGTGTGGCGGCGCTTCGCGGCGGTCGTGAGTTCCGCGCCGTCGAGCGTCTTCACCCGCATCGAAGGCCGCGGCGGATCGACCTCGCGGATCATGCGCCGCATTTCATCCATGCCGATGCGCGCCATGGTGTCGTGGTCGATCGGCGTGTGGCCGGTGAGCAGTTCGTAAAGCAGCACGCCGAGCGCGTAGATGTCGCTGCACGTGTCGATGTCGAGCGAAGTCAGCTCCGCCTGCTCCGGGCTCATGTAGAGCGGCGTGCCGATCATCTGCTGGAACTGCGTATAGACCGTCGCGTCCGTGAGCCGCCCCTGCGTCGCCTTGGCCACGCCGAAGTCGATCACCTTCGGCACCGCCTCACCGTCGTTGATCGTCACGAGGATGTTCGACGGCTTGAGGTCGCGATGGATGATCCCCTTTTGGTGCGCGTGCTGCACCGCGTGGCAGACGGTGATGAACAGCTCGATGCGCTCCTGCGTGGAGAGCTGCTGCTCGTCGCAGTAGTCCGTGATCTTCACCCCGCGCACCAGCTCCATGACGAAGAACGGCCGTCCATACTGCGTCGCGCCCGCGTCGAGCACCTTCGCGATGTTCGGGTGATCCATCAGCGCCAGCGCCTGCCGCTCCTGCTCGAAACGCGCGATGACCTCCTTCGTATCCATCCCCAGCTTGATGATTTTCAACGCCACGCGCCGCCGCACCGGCTTCTCCTGATCCGCCACCCACACCGTCCCAAAGCCGCCCTCACCGATCTGCTCGCGCAGCTTGTAAGGCCCGATCATCTCCCCGCCCTCCTTCGGCTTGAGCCGCGCCAGCTCGGCTCGATCTCGGGTGAAAGCGGCGCGTCGTCCGGTATGAAATCACCCGCGGCCTCGTGCGCGGCGAGCAGGGCGCGGACTTCGGTGGCGAGTGCGTCGTCGCCCGCGCAGCCTTCTGCCAGCGCGCGTTCGCGGTTCGCGGCGGCGGGGAGATCGAGGAGCGCGGCGAAGAGCGCTTCGGCGCTTTTCTTCGGCGGAGGCGGCGGAGTATTCGGAAAGGGACGCGGTGCGGGCGGCGGGTTTATGGTGTTCGCTGAGCAATGCGAAAAACCTCGCCCGAAAGGATCATCAAACTTCCATGCCGGAAGCGAGCGCCGTCGGAGTGGAGTTTCAGTTTTTTCAAACCGCCCTGCCAAAATCGCGGGCATTGACCTCCTTCGCGCGATCCTGATTTGTTCAGAGAAAACCTTATGGCCCACTCCTCCACAATGCTCGCCCTCGGCACTGCCGCGCCGGATTTCTCACTGCCCGATGTCACCGACGGGCGCACCGTTTCGCTCGCGGATTTTGCGGAGCGAAAGGCCCTGCTGGTGATGTTTCTCTGCGCGCATTGCCCGTACGTCGTGCATGTCCGCCCCGAACTGGCGCGGCTCGCGCGCGACTACGAGGGCGCGAGCGTGGCGCTCGTCGCCATCACTGCCAACGACGCCGCGCAATATCCCGACGACGCGCCGGCACCGACCGCCGCGATGGCGCGTGCCGCCGGTTTCACCTTCCCCTTTTTGTATGACGAAACGCAGGCCGTCGCCAAAGCCTACAGCGCCGCCTGCACGCCGGATTTTTTCCTCTTCGACGGCGCGCGCCAGCTCGTCTATCGCGGCCAGCTCGACAGCTCCCGCCCCGGTCGTGGACCGGAGCGCCCCGGCAGCGGCGCACTCGATGGGGCCGACCTCCGCGCCGCACTCGACGCCGTGCTCGCCGGGCAGCCGGTGAACCCCGAGCAGCGCCCGAGCATCGGCTGCAATATCAAATGGAAGCCGGGCCACGAGCCCGCGTATTTCTGATTTTTCGGCGCAAGGCCGCGCTGGCATTCGTGGTTGAATATGTTCTATTGAACACATGTCATTCCAGCCGCAAAATCCCGCGCCCGGTGGACGCGGCTCCGTCTCGAATCCGCAGAACCGTTTCCAAAAACTCTCCGTCGAGCTGGAGCCCGAGGCGCTCGTGGACGACGACGGCGAGCCCATCCGCCCGCGCACCCAGTTCCTCCGCGACGACTCGCAATCCGTCATCACTTTCAACGACTCGCCCGACATCCCCTTCCGCGCTGGCCTGAACCCCTACCGCGGCTGCGAGCACGGCTGCGCCTACTGCTTCGCGCGGCCCTACCACGAATACCTCGGCTTCTCCTCCGGCCTCGATTTCGAGACCAAGATCGTCGTCAAAGAAAACGCCCCCGAGCTGCTCCGGCGCGAGCTTTCCAAAAAAAGCTGGCAGCCGCAGCCCATCGCCATGAGCGCGATCAGCGATTGCTACCAGCCCGTCGAGCGCCGCCTCCAGCTCACGCGGCGCTGCCTCGCCGTGCTCGCCGAGTTTCGCCAGCCCGTCGGCATCATCACGAAAAACCACCTCGTCACGCGCGACATCGACCACCTCACCGAGCTGGCGCGGCACCACGCGGCGCACGTCTGCATCTCCCTCACCACCCTCGACGCCGCGCTCGCAAAAACGCTCGAACCCCGCGCCTCGCCACCTACCCGCCGTCTCGCCGCCATCGAGGAGTTGAGCGCCGCAGGCATCCCCGTCATCGTCCTCACCGCGCCCATCATCCCCGGCCTCACCGACCACGAAATCCCCGACCTTCTCGCCGCCGCCGCCCGCGCCGGCGCGCGCACCGCGGGCTACACCATCGTGCGTCTGCCGTGGGCCGTCGCCCCGCTTTTCACCGAGTGGCTCGAGCGCCACGCCCCCGGCCACAAGGAAAAGGTGCTCAGCCGCATCGCCTCCATGCGCGGCGGCAAACTCTACGACTCCCGCTGGGGCGTCCGCATGAAAGGCGAGGGGATTTTTGCCGAGCAGATAAGAGCCCTCTTCGCCCTCGCCAAACGCAAAGCCGGCTTCTCCGGCGAAATCCCCGACCTCTCCACCGCCGCCTTCCGCGTCCCCACCGACCAGCTTTCGCTTTTTTGAAAACCCGGACGCTGATTCACCCGAGAAGTGCAGATTGTGCGCCGCACGTTGCGCTTCGTAATAGGCGCAAGACAGAGCTAAAGACGGTCGAGTGAAATCTCCCCAACCGAGAATCCTGATCGCCGGTGCCGGAATCGGCGGGTTGGCTCTGGCCATCGCCTTGCGGAAAAATCGCACGACCGCGGTTCTTTGGGAAAGAGCGCCGGCGCTTCGTGAGATCGGCGCCGGGCTGCTGCTCACGCCGAATGCGCTTTGCGTCCTCCAGCGACTCGGGTTGCTCGAGCGCGCGTGCAGAGCCGGGCGCGTTATCAGCCGGTGGGAGATTCTCAGTCGCAAGGGCAATGTGCTGCAGACCTTTCCACAGACCGGAGAGCTATCTTCGATCAGTGTCACGCGTTCCGCGTTCCAGCAAATGCTCCTCGCGGAATTGCCGCCCGAAGC
>JAYVNN010000183.1:0-5117 GCA_043758435.1 Chthoniobacter sp. | reverse complement strand
TCGAACTTCAGGAGCCAATAATCGAAGCCATCTCCCGCAGCGATCTGGCCCGAGCGCACCTCATTCGTCGCGCGGTTCCACGCGATCACCGCCTTGGCCCGCGCGCCGCCCGCTGAAGTCCCAACCCGCAAAATGTCCTGCAACGCCTGCTCCTTTCCCGCGCCGTGAAAATGCCCCTGCAACTCTCCGCGATGCGTCAGGACATCGGAAGCCAGCCGCACCAGCGCGTCGATCTCCACCTTCGTCGCCTTGCGCGGCTTCGGCCCGATCCCCGGCGCAAACTCCAGCGCCCCCATGCCCCGCGCCCCCGTGTAGCAGAGCCGCTCCACGACATTGAAATTCCCCGGCGTCCGGCCCTGTGTCGCCAGCCAGGCGTCGATCAGCGCGTTGCCGAATTTGTCCGGCAGCGAATCCGCGAGCAGGCCCGGCAACCCGTGAAACGTGGCCCGCGGCAGCGCCGGAAACTCATACACCCGCTCGCTCAGCGGCATCATCAGCGGGGCCAGCTCGATCCCGCTCGCGGCAAACGCCGAGTCGTATTGAAAGGCCGCGTAGTCGCGCCCCTCCGCCATCGAAACCGCCCCGATGGTGCGTCCCCACAGCTTGACCTCGGCGATCACGACGGCTCACCCCACTGCCATTTTTTCGGCTCACCCGGCGCTGCCTTTCGCCCCGAGGCCCGCTGCCGTTTCCGGCCTTGCAGCTTGAGCAGCGTCATCGGACTGGTCGCCTGCTCCGGGATCAGCCCGTCCAGCCGCTCCAGCAAACCCAGCGCCCGGCACACCCGCACAAACCCCGACAGTTGCGTCGCCGCCTCCCCCGACTCCAGCCGCTCCACCGTGCGCTTCGCCACACCCGCCTGCTCCGCCAGCGCCGCCTGCGTCAGATTCCGCGCCAGCCGCTCCCCGGTCAGCCGTTCCCCCAATTCCAAGAGAATAGCTTCAGTGGTCAGCGGCGCTGAAATCTTCATAAGACGCCATTTATGGCGAGTTATTTCATAATATCAACTCTTTTCGCCACAAGTGACGACTTAAAGCAATTCGTTTTTTAGAGGCGAGAAATCAGCTCCATCTATTCGAAAACGTATATCCGTTGTTTCCACACTTTAGGGACGAGGAAAAACCTGCGATTCGCCTTTACCCGCGCTGCTGACCCTGACACTCCTCACCCCACTGCCCGCTGAGCCCTTCACCCGATGCCTCAAAAAATTCGCGAATTGATTGCCGAATTGGAACGAGCCGGTTGGCACGTTGAGAGCGGTGGCAAAGGCAGCCATCGCAAGTTTGCTCATCCCCGCTCGCGACGTAAGGTCATCCTCAGCGGCGCGAGCGGAGCCGACGCCCATCATTACCAAGAAAAACTTGTGAAATCCGCCAGCCGCGAAGTCCAACCATGAAATCTGATTACTTGAAATTCGTGCAATGGAGCGAACCCGACCAACTGTTCGTCGGCTACTGTCCTGATCTTTTCATCGGCGGCATCTGCCACGGCTCCGACGAGCAAAAGGTCTATCGCGAACTCTCCCGCCTCGTCGCCGACGAGATCGCCGACAGCCAGCGCGCCAAACGCCCGCTGCCAAAAAAGAGCGCGCTGGTCACGATCCCGGTGGCGGTCTGACCAGCGCGTGACGAGCGGATGTCGCGGATGCGCTCCAGTTGCTCGTCGAAGTAATCCTTCTGCCCCTTGCCCGGCGGGTTTTGAGCCGCTCATCATCCATGGTGAAACCCTTCACCAGATATTCGTTCAACCGCCCAATCGCCCACTGCCGGAACTGCGTGCCCCACCTCGGCATAGATGCCCTTCAAGTGCTCGTTCACCGTGGGAATAGTGACTTGGAACAACTCCGCAATGAGCGCCTGCGTCAGCCAGAGGGTTTCGTTCTCAAACCGGCACTGGATGCGCGTCCGCCCATCCTCCCTTTGGTAGAGGATGATTTCGGATTGGGGCAAAGGCTTGTCGTTCATGGTATGGTCTCAAGTTTTGAAAGTGGGCTTGGCGACGCAACCGCGCACAGTGCTGAACATATACTGACAATGTCTCTCCGAAACGCCGTTCCATGTCCATTTTCAACCAATCATATAGCATTGCCCGAGTTCGTCGTTGATCGTTGAAATGGATCAAGCTGGACCAGCCGGATTGGATGCACTCCCTACGTACGCCACGCAATACGCTCGTCTCACCGTCCAAAAAGCATCCCTCCGGTTCCTCAGACAAATCAATGAATGTCATCAATGGAAGACTTCTGTCAGCATTTTTCACGACGTACGTATTAACCGTCGGAATAGAGTCTTGCCACTTGCGGGGATCTGCGGAAACAACCATAGCTACTTCACCTAAGATCAGCGGAGAATTTAACCTGCCGAACCGGTTTCCCTTTACGAATTCAGGATAATCCTCGGCAGCACCTTGCAGCATCGCGACAACGTTGTGTTTCATATCCTCCGGGGTATAACAGTTCCAAACCCAGGTTCCGTGTTTGCTCCAAGGACGATCAGGCCGAGAGATTTTTTGCACGTTGGCAGCCACAAGGAATTCAATCGCTTGACGAAGGGCTTGAAAAGAAAAGTCATATGTTCGCACAGGATAAGGCACAAGTCGCAGGTGCGAGCTGATCGCGTCACGAACTTCAGCTTCCGTCGCCTGCACCGATTGGCGTGCTGTATTGGCGATCTGCTCAAATGACGGCCAAGGATTATGATTGAGCATTTCCCCATAATGTTTTCGGAAAAACTCCATTGTCCGCGGAAATGTCAGGGAATACCACGCGGGAAGGTAGATGTTTATTCCATAGGAAAGATCAGCCATCATGTAAGTGTCTGATACCGGCAGACCGAGAGTATGCGCATACTCTCTAGTGAACCACATGAGCAATTCGACGCTTTGATGGCGACCATGAACGTGGAGGCGTTTCTCACGCAAGAGCCGAACGAGATAGCGAAAAACAAACTCGCGTGCCGCCTCAATGGGTTTCCCGAAATGATTTCGCATCACCCATTGCGTTGAAACATCTGCGCCAGGGCCGCCTTCTAGGTGGAATGAGATAATTCCGCCTATCTCAACACCTTCCTGCGTCGTAATCCGCGGCTGCTCGCCTGCCTCCGGCTGATGGATGACCAGAGGCGCGTTTTCTCCGTTAGGAATTGTATAGATTGAGTAGGCGACAGCTTCCGCATCAACACGATGAATACTAACGCCCAATTTCCACGTATCAGCAAAACATTCGTGCTTAATTATTGGCAAATCCACATCCAACAAAACATTCACCTCTTCAATAAACTGCTGAAATAGTCGCCGATCTTCCTGAGCGAGCTTATTCAGCCCAATTTCCTCATCAACCTTTCGTTCTAACTTGGGAAACTCCGATACACGTTTTAAGTAGTCACTACAAAGGTCGCACCAACGCTCAAAGTAGGGAAAACCGTTTCCAATTTCATCCACTACGGGCTGGAACCTAACTGTAAATGTTTTTTGTTCCGGCTTTATTCCGGCCATAACAGATGAGATGTGGCACCAATATGCCTTGCGATTTCCAACGTCCACGCAAACCAGCAAAAATGGAGAACTAACGCGAGTGCTGTAGGCAACTAACTCGATCGGGCAGTCGAATTGAAGGGAGCCATCTGGTATTTTCTTAATTTGAACTTTTAATTCCCCAACTGTTCTTTGCTGCTGATCTACCAACTCAACGGAGCCGTCGAGATTCGGCACTTTGTCTAAGAACTTGGCATCCGGCTTAACTCGCTCTACGTCCAACAACGCGAGAAAACCAATAACTGCTTTGATCTCCTCGGTATTCTTTGCCGGATATGGTGCAGGTTCCATTTTCATATGCTGAATTTCGCTTCTCCTGATGGCGAGGAGGAGTTTTTCATGCGGGTGCGAGCTTTCGTGGTAGCCGACAACAACGAGGTGGATATGCGCCCAGGGTGCGAGCCTTTTTCCATCAGAAAAGTTCGCGTTGGGCAGGCGGCTCGGCGGTGGCGATGGGCAGTGAGGTCGTGACCGGAGACTGGCTGCCGGCTTCGGCGCGGACTTCGGCGAGGAGGGATTTGAATTCGCACTTTTCCAGCTCGGCGGCGAGTTCGGCGGGGCGCGGTTTTAATACCAAATCCGTAAGCGGCGCGGGCAGCGGGAGGTCGAGGTCGAGGCGGACCATTTCGCGGTTTTGCTCGATCTCGGCGCGGGCGGCTTGGAGCTTTTCGCGGATGCGGTCGTTTTTCACGGCACCGAGGTCGGCGAGGAGGGCGTCGAGGGAGCCGTGGGCGGCGAGGAGGGTGGCCGCGCCTTTGGGGCCGAGGCCGGGGACGCCGGGGATATTGTCGGAGGTGTCGCCGATGAGGGCGAGGACGTCGGCGATTTGCGGGGGGGTGACGTTCCACTTTTTCCGCACGGCGTCGTCGCCGAGGAGGGCGAAGGTGTCGCTGGGGGAGGCGAGGTCGGTCTTGTTGGTGGAATAGACTTTGATGTGCTCGCCGACGAGCTGGAAGAGGTCTTTGTCATTGGTCGCGAGGACGACGGAATCGCCACGGGCGCGGGCGACGGTGGCGTAGGTGGCCATGAGGTCGTCGGCCTCGGTGTCGGGGAGCGAAAGGCTGGCGAAGCCGAGGAGGGGGACGAGATTTTGGATGAAGGTGAGCTGGTCGCGCATGTCGGCGGGCATCTCGGCGCGCTGCTGTTTGTAGGCGGGCTGGAGGGCGACGCGGCGCTGCGGCATGCCCATGTCCCAGACGACCGCGCCGAGGTCGGGCGCGAGGTCTTTGACCATGCGACGGACGGTTTTGATGAAGCCATAGATGGCGTTGACGGGGACGCCCTGCGAGGTGGTGAGGTCGCGGATCGCGAAGAAGGAGCGATAGACGTAGTAGTGGCCGTCGATGAGGAGGAGCTTCATGGGTGGAGAAAGGATGGGCGATGCCGCGGCGGGCGTGGACAAAAAAATGGCGCTGCGGAGCGACATCAGCCGTCGCCTTTCCGCAGCGCCAAAGAATATTGCCCCGCTCGTGCCGTCCGGAAGGATCTCCACGTTCCCCCAAAGGTTAACGGGCGGCGACCTGGGACGGGCCTCGATCTTCCTAGAAAGGCATGATCTAAAACCGCCCACCCCGGCCTCCTGAGTT
>JAYVNN010000182.1:0-5142 GCA_043758435.1 Chthoniobacter sp. | reverse complement strand
CGCATCAAGAGCGCCATTGCGCGTGCCTCGCGGAGCAGGCATTTTGCGCCCATGAAATACCTCGCCGCCCTCGCCGCCCTCCTCCTTTCCCTCGTCGCCGCGCGGGCCGACCAGACGGCCGACCAAAGCGAACTCCTGCGCCTCGAAAAAGTCGGGGCGGCCGCCATCGTCTCCGCCGACCTCAAAGCCCTCGGCGAGTTCTTCTCCGCCGATTGGAAGATCGTCGATTCCGATGCCTCGACGATGGATCGCGAGCAGCTTTTCAAGGCGATGAAAGACGGCGCACTGACCTTTGCCTCGTACGAGCAGAGCGAACTCGAAGTCCGCATCTACGGCGACGCCGCGGTGGTCATCGGCACGGGAAAATCGAAGGGCGCGTGGAATGGTGAGACCTTCAAAAGCCACGAGCGCTTCACCGATGTTTTCATCCGCCGCGAGGGAAAATGGCTCTGCGTCTCCACCCACACGTCCGAGTTTCCCGAAGGCAAGTAAGCCGCCGCCCGTCCTGCGCAGTCCCCCTTGATCGCCTTTGGCGCGTCCGTAGAATCCCCCCGTGCAACGCACCTTCCCCCTCACGGATTTCGCTTCCGTCAGCGCCATCATCGCGCAGCTCCGCATCTTTGGCGGCACCACCGACGCGCAGCTCGCCACGATTTTGCAGCGTGTGGAAATGTGGACGCTCGCGCCCGGCGAGGTCGTCTTTCGCAAAGGCGATGAGCCGCTGCACATCTACGTCGTCAAGAGCGGGGGGATCGACATCCAGCTCGCGCGGGACGCCGCGCTGCTGCGCAAACACGAGCTGCAGATCGGCGAGTGTTTTGGCGAAGCCTCGCTCATGTCCATGCACCGACACACCGCCACGGCGGTCGCGGCCACGGGGAGCGAGTTGCTGGTGCTTTCGCGCAAATGTCTCATCGGCCTGAAGCACGAGGACTGCGCCCTTTTCGCGCTGCTGATGATGAACCTCGCGCGCGAACTCGCGCGACGGCTTTACCTCACCGACGAGATGCTCCTCGCCGCGACGGCCAAAAACGCGGCCGCTACCGCTGCACCGTGACCGGCGTGCCGACGTGCGCCTCGTTGAAAAACTGCCGCGCTTTCCAGTATGAAAGGCGCACGCAGCCATGCGATGCCGGATAGCCGGGGAGATGGCCCGCGTGCAGTCCGTAGCCGGGGCTGAACTCGAGAAAAAAGGGCATCGGCGCTCCGAGAAAATGGGAATACGGCGGACGGCCTCCCTTGCGTGCATCGACATTGGCTTTCACGATGCGCCCGTCGTCGTCCACGTAATCTCCGTAGAGGCTGGAGCGATGATCGCGGTCTTTGCGGATGACCCGGAACTGCCCGACCGGCGTCTCGTAGCCCTCGCGGCCGGTGGAAATATGCGCCACCGCAACTTCGTCGCGGCCCTTGTACAGATCAGCCTCCTGCGCCCGCTTGCGCACGACGATGGAAGTCCGGCCCTCCGCACCGTGCGGGATGTTCGTTACGACCATGTCTGAGACGGTGGTGCATCCAGCGAGGACGGAGGCAGCGGCGATGAGCAGGGCGAAGCGGAAGAAATTCATGGGACCGTAATTTGAAAATCGCCGCGCCATTTGTCGAGGCTGGTGCGCGCAAACATGCTCGCCCAATTTTCAGCGAAGCCCTAAGAACCCTTCCCTGACCGACTCACCCGCACACCCAATCCATGAAAACTCCCCTCGCCCTCACCCTCGCTTTTTCACTCCTCCTCGCCCCGCTCCACGCGCACGACGCCACCGCCGAGATGGCCGCCGCGGCGAATAATTTCCTCACCGCCCTCACGCCCGAGCAAAAGGCCAAGGCGACCTTCGATTTTGCGGGTGACGAGCGCACGAACTGGCACTTCATCCCGCGCGAGCGAAAGGGACTTCAGATCAAGGAAATGACGCAGGAGCAGCGGCTGCTCGCGCAGGCGCTGCTCGCCACGGGGCTGAGCAATCGCGGCTACGCGAAAGCCGTCTCGATCATGAGTCTGGAGGCGGTGCTCGCGGAGCTGGAAAAAGCGAAGCCGGTGAACGTCCGCGACCCCGAGCGTTATTTCGTCTCGATCTTCGGCACTCCGGGCGGCGCGGAGCCGTGGGGCTGGCGCGTGGAGGGGCATCACCTATCGCTGAATTTCACCACCGCGGGCGACGCCGCGCCTTCAATGACGCCCTCCTTTTTCGGCACCAATCCCGGCGAAGTCCGCACCGGCGCGCGCGCCGGCACGCGCGTGCTCGCGACCGAGGAGGAGCTGGGCCGCACCCTCGTCAAAGCCCTGACCGAGGAGCAGCGCAAGGAGGCCGTCATCCTCGCCGAAGCGCCCAAGGAAATCTTCGACGTGCCCGGTCGCAGCGACACCACGCCGCAGGGTCTCGCGCAGGAAAAAATGACGCCGGAGCAGACCGCGATGCTCGTGAAGCTCATCAAAGAATACCTCTTCCGCTGCCGCCCCGACGTGGCCACGGAGGACTGGGCGAAGATCGAAAAAGCGGGCCTGGGGAAAATCTATTTCGCCTGGGCCGGCGGCTTCGACCGCGGCCAGCCGCACTACTACCGCGTGCAGAGCGGCCGCTTTGTTCTCGAGTACGACAACACGCAAAACGAGGCCAATCACGTCCACAGCATCTGGCGCGACTTCGATCACGACTTCGGCGCCGACCTCCTCGGCGAGCACTACAAAGCCGCGCACCCCGCCGCGGCTCCGGCGCGCTAAGCCGCCGCGCATCCCGCGTAACCATCCGCACCTCCGGCGCGTCTCCCTGCGCAGACCCAGCCTCCATGCCCCGTGCCCTACGTGAACGCCCTCTCCATTTCCTGGCCCGCATTGCCATTTGCGCTGGCGGACGATAAGACGCCGGCGATGGCCGATTTCGTTCCGCCCACCGATGAGGAACTCGTGGCGGCAACGCTCACCGGGGACGACGACGCGTTTGCGGAAATCGTGGCGCGGCACAAGCGGCGCGTGTTCGGCACAGCCTCGCGCTTTGCGCGCGACGACCATCAGCTCGACGACATCGCGCAGAATGTTTTTCTGCGCGCCTTCCGGCATCTCGGAAAGTTTCGCGGGGATGCGCCGTTTGAGCATTGGCTCGCGCGGATCACGGTCTCGGCGTGCTACGATTTTTTGCGAAAGGAGCGGCGGGTGCGCGAGCAGGTTTCGCTGGATGCGCACGACTTTGATCTGCGCGATGGCAAAGCGGACGCCGCGCTGGCGGCGGGGCGTGCACGGGAGCTGCTGGAGTTTGCCATGCGCCGGCTGACCGCCGAGGAGCGGCTCATCATCACGCTCGCAGAGCTGGAGGAGCGGCCCATGCGCGAGATCGCCGAGCTGACGGGCTGGAGCGAGACGAATGTGAAAGTGCGCGCTTTCCGCGCGCGGCAGAACTTGAAAAAAATCCTGGAGGCCAGCCATGAACGATGACGCCGAAGAAAAACTGAGCGCTCTTTTCGCCGCCGCCCGCGCCGCTGAGCGCGACACGTCGCGCGCGGAATTCGGCTTTGAGACACGCCTCGCCGCGCGGCTGCGCGAGGAGGGCGGCGGCTCGCTCTCCGCATGGGCGTGGAAGCTGTGCCCGTTTTTCGCCGCGCTCGCACTGGCCGCGACATGGTGGGGCCATGTGAATCTGCGCGCCGCCGCGGCGACCGAAGTGCTGACCGAGGTGACGCAGCCGGATGCCGAGCAGGTGCTCTTTGCCTACATGACGGGGGAAGGCCGATGAGGCGCGCGCTGCGGATTCTCGGCGTGCTGCTGATTTTCATTTTCGGGATGATCGTCGGCGGCGCAGGCGCGAGCGCAGGCGCGGCGCAGAAGATTCGCGAAAGGATTCGCGAGGTGCTGACAGGCGGGCCGGAAGCCGTGGTGAAAGAGGTCGTGCGGCGGCTCGACGAGGAGTTGAAACTTGATGCCGAGCAAAAGCGGCTGCTGCAAAACATCGCCGATGAGACGCACATCAAGCTGCGGCAGAGCCGTGCGAAAATTCAGCCGGAGATGGATCGCACGCTCGGCGAGGCGGAGGGAAAAGTGCGCGCGATTCTTTACGCGGACCAGGTGGAAAAATTCGACAAGCTCGTGCATCGGGGCGGTGAGAAGTGGAAGGCGAAGGAAGGCCCGGCGGAGCCAGCCGCTCTGCCGGAGCCGGTTGCACCGGAGCCTGCAAAAGCGCCCTGAAGCGCGGCGATATTCGGGACGTTGGAAGTGGCTCCAACTTTCCGCTTTTCGTTTCCGTCCGCGCTTTTCAATCTCCCCGCCTTCATGGACCTGCCCACCTACCTCACCCAGCGCACCGCGCTCATCGACCGCGCCCTCGATGCCTTTCTCCCGCGCGCCTCCGTCAAGCCCGCAACGATCCACAAAGCCATGCGCTATTCGCTTTTCGCCGGCGGCAAAAGGCTGCGCCCCGTGCTCACCCTCGCCGCCGCGGAAGCCTGTGGCAGCGGGCTCGCGCAGGCCACGCCCGCCGCGTGCGCCGTCGAGTGCATCCACACCTACTCGCTCATCCACGACGACCTCCCGTGCATGGACGACGACGACCTCCGCCGCGGACGCCCGACCTCGCACAAGGTCTTCGGCGAAGGCGTGGCCGTGCTCGCGGGCGACGGCCTGCTCACCATCGCGTTTGAAATCCTCGCGCAAGCCGCGCCCACGCCGCGCTACTCCACCGCCGCGCTCATCCGCGAACTCGCCAGCGCCAGCGGCAGCCAGTGGCTCATCGGCGGCCAGGTCGCCGATCTCGAGGGCGAGGGCAAAAAAATCAGCGGCGCGGATTTGCAATACATCCACCGCTGCAAGACTGCCGCGCTCCTCACCGCGAGCATCCGCCTCGGCGCGATGAGCGCCAACGCCACGCCCGCGCGCCTCGCCGCGCTCACCAAATTCGGCCAGTCACTCGGCCTCGCCTTCCAGGTCATCGACGACATCCTCGATGTCACCCAGACCACCGAAAAACTCGGCAAGACCGCCGGCAAAGATGTGACCGCGACCAAGGCCACCTACCCCGCCATCTTCGGCCTCGACCGCTCGCGCCGCGAAGCTCACCGGCTCACCCGCGCCGCCCACACCGCGCTCACACTTTTCGGCAAAAGCGGAACGACCCTCCGCGCTCTCGCGGACTATCTGCTCACGCGGGATTATTGAAA
>JAYVNN010000181.1:0-5144 GCA_043758435.1 Chthoniobacter sp. | reverse complement strand
CGCAGCGCAGCCTTGCGGCTGCCTCCGCTACGCTCCGGCAGCCGCAAGGCTGCGCCCTTCCCCCCAACCACATCACCCCTAACCCAAAACCCGAAAACCACGAAAAACTCTCATGGCAAGTGGATCAAAAACCGGGGGCAGGCCATGGGGGCAAGAAACTATTAGTGGGAACTTATCGCGGTGATCTCCAGGTGCTTTTGCTGTTCGCTCATGCACACGCTCCGCTCAGCAGCGGGCGTCTGGCGATGAACGGGTTGGCCGGGGCGAAGGGGCTGTCAAGCTGGGCCGTGTTTTTCGCGAGCCTGCGGTAACCCGTCTTACGGTGTTTGAAGAGCTTCTTGATGATGTGGAAGGGATGCTCGACACGGGCACGCAGAGCTAACGATTAGCTCCTCAGCAAATGATACCGCTGAAGTTTTTGGAGCTTCACTGGAACGTTACCTCACCCCAATTCTTCGGCTCGAGCATGAGTTCGAAGGCGGCGTCGTCCACGATGCCGGTGTGCTGGTTGCTCCAGTAGGTGCGCAGGCGGGTGCGTTTGCCAGCGGGGTCGCCGTGGGTGACGCCGAAATCGCCGCGCAGGATGAGGCCGGCGGTGGGTTTAAGGGCGAGCGCGGTGAGCGGGATGGCGGCTTCGATGATGGTGCGGTCGTCGTGTTTCTTGACCTCGATGCGGGCGGCGGGGAGGGCCACGACGCTGTCCACGTTAAAGGATTTGATGACGCCGGAGCTGAAAATCTTCGGCTGCTTTTGGGCGGAGACTTCGCGGTAGAGGACGGCGGTGGGCTGGCCTTTGAAGTTGCCGATGGAAAGGCGGAAGTCGCCCGCGGCGGCTTTGTCGCGCTTGGGTTCGGCCTTGGCGTCGGTGCCGAGTTGGAAATCGACGGTGTCGCCGGAGAGATACATTTGCTCGGGCGCTTCCGCGCCGTTGACCCACGGCGTGGCGTCGCGCACTTCCCACGCGAGGTAGAGATTTTCGTCGTCCCACGCGAGCGCGGTGCGCACGGCAGCATCGTCCTGCTTTTGAAACTTCACGACTTCCGCGCCTTTGAAATCCTGCTCCAGATCGCCGCTGAATTTCGGTGTGAGTTTTTTTGCCGTGACGCGGCGCGCGCCGACGGCGGCTTGCAGTTGCTGCTCGCGGAAGCTGCGCGCCTTCGCCGTGTCGGCGTCGCTCACTTTCACGCTCACTTTCACGCTCGCGCCGGCGAGCGTTTGCACGCGGTCGAGGCCGGTGACTTCGAGATTCCAAAACGCGGTCTTGCCCGCTTGCACGAAGAGTTTGCCGTCCTTGCCGAAAGCGATGTTGCCGCCGAAATCTTCGCCGCCCATGCCGGGCGGTGTGCGCGTCATGTCCGCGCCGGGCGCGGCTTGCGCGGGCCATTTCACTTTCATCGGGTCGCTCTCGAAAAGTTTGCCGAGATAAAAGCCGTCCTCGTTGAGCAGATGCCATTCGCCGACGTTCGAGCCGATGGCCCAGATGTTGCCGACGGGCGCGGGCAGTTTCGCGGTAGCGATGATGCCGTAGGAGCCGCGAATCAGTCCGACGGCGGGCGGCGGCGCATTGTGCGAGCCGTGGACGCCGTTGAAGGTGTCGGGATAAGTCCAGCGCGTCTGGCCGGTGGCGAGGTCGGCGCAGGTGAAAACCGTGGCCTCTTTCGCGTAGTCGCTGCCTTTCAAAATGAGCCGGCCATCCGCAGAGCCGAGGCCCGCGAGCGGGAGCTTCACCGGCTGCGACAAGCCGTAGCGCGGTGCGCCGCACGCGGTGAAGCCGGCGACTTTGAACTGCCTGTCGCCCGCGTAAATCGTGAGGTCGGGCGCGAGATTCATATACCAGGCGCTGAACCGCAGATGCCCGCTGGCACTGGTGATTTCGTCCGGCTGCTCCTGCTCGTCGCCGTTGGCATCCGTCCACAAAACGGTCTTCGCCGTCCCGTCTTTTCCCTCGTAGCGGAAGACGCAGCGCAGCTTGTAAGCGGCGTCGCCGAGCCGCTCGAAAATCTTCACCGGCTTCGGCTCGCCGATCCAACTGGCCGCCACCGCGAGGTAGGTCTTGCCATTCGTGCCGGTGGCAAAGCGCGAGTTTTCCATGCCGTCGCGCGTGATGATTCCGGTGAGTCGCGCCAACCCGCTCTGCGGATCGAGCCGCCACTCGCAACCCTGCCCGACCATCACGCCCGCATCGGTCGGACAAATCGCGCCACCGAGCGCGCCGTAAGTCGTCGGCCCGAAAAACTCGCGCACCAGTTTGCCGCTCGCGAGATCCCACGCGCTCATCCGTTTCGGCGCAGTATCGGCCTCCGCGATCCACAGCTTGCCCGCCGCATCAATCGCCATGCTTTGCACAAAACGCAGCCCGTCCGACTGCCACGCGCCGAGCAGCGCACGACCGCCTTTTCGGCCGATGGTTTGCACCACTTTTCCGCCTTTGGAAACGACCACCTGATTCTCCGGCTCGCCGCGCCAAATGCAGAGCGTGCCGTCTTTCGCGACCGCGCGCGGTGGTCGCAGGAAGTCGGCAGTTGGCTCGATCTTCACAAACTTTCCGTCGGCCGCATTCAAAATTGCGGCGAATTGATTCTGCGGGAAAGCGAGTTGGATTTGTCCGTCCACGACCGAGATGCCGTCCGCCTTCTCCGGCTTCGCCTGTGCATCCGCCGGCCACAGCGATTTGATTTTCAAATCCACAATGTCTGAGCCGTCCCACTTCAAGTAACTGCCATCTTTCGCGTCGAGCTTGTAGAGGTTCCCGCCCTCCGCATCCGTGCCCGAGTTTCCGCCGAGCACGTAAAGCACTTTGCCATCCGAGGCGAGCGCCTTCACCCCGGCGATGCCGCCGCGATTGTTGCTCCACCGCACGCGCCCATCGAGGTCGCACGCGAGCACCGACTTGCCCGCCTCCGCGCCACTCCAGCCGAGATAAACCTGCTGCTCATCCGTCGCCACCGCCGACGGGATGCCATGGTCGCCGCCCCAATTTCCCCGGCCATCCGCGCTGTCCCACGGGACGCCGCCGCCATTCGCCGCCCAGCCGCGCAGCTTCAGCCCGAGGCCCGGATGCGTCAGCGCGCTCCACGAATATTCGCCCGCCGGCACCGGCTCGCCCGGATGCGTCCACGACCACGTCGTGAGCCCGTCCCACTTCACCTCGTGCCGGCCCTTCGTGAAAAAGGCGGTGGTCAGCAACTGCCGCACGACCACGCCGGCAGCATCCTTGATGTTCAGCGAAATGTAGCCGTCCTCCGCGAGCGTGAACGCAATCGGGATGAAGCCCGCCAGCTCCTTCGACCGAATCAGCCCCGTCCAATCCACCACCGGCATGCCACCATCAAGCCGCACCGCAAACTCGCGCGCATCCGCCAGCCGCACCGGTTGCGGCGTCACTTTGCCAGCGGCGGCGAGCGTCGCCGTGCCCCAGCAAGGCGTGGTCATAAAAGTAAAAACGCGATCCGGCGTGAGGCCCGGCTTGAACAAATCCTTGGTCGAGGCGCGACCCTTGCCGCCAATGGTGAAGTTCGCCTCGAAAGTCAGCGTGAACGAGCCACCCGCCTTGATCGGCAGCCCATCGCGCGTGAGCACCTTCCATGGAATCGCCAACTCCTGCACGTAACTCTTGCCATCCGCCGCGACCGCAAACGCCTGCTGCGCGCCGTGCGTTTTCTTCGCGTCCACGACCACGCCTTCCTTGAAATCCTTACCCTGCTCGACCTTGATCACATCCGCGCCATCGTGCCCGCGCCAAGCCGTGAAATGCTGCCCGCGCTCCTGCGCCGTGCCCGCCGCCGTGAGCGTGCGAAATTGCAAACTGTCCCCGGCGAACCCGTAATCCGCGATGGATTGCCCCGGATTGTTCAGCGGCGTCTCATCGCTCCACCGCGCCAGCACATACAGATTCTCCGCGTCGTATTGCGCATGAAGCCACACGCCGAAATGTTCCCGCTGCTCCTCGACGTCGTCGCACGCAAAAATCCCCGCCGACAAATCCCAGTCCTCCACCTTCCCATCCACCGCGACTTTCCCCGCCGCCGGCAGGACGCGGAATGCGAGATTTTCCGTCGGAGTCGCGCGCAGAGCGAGCGGTGCGAACAGAAGCGTGAGGGCGCTCAAGAGGTGGGTGAATTTCATTATGAATTAAGAGCTGTTTTTTCTTCACGGCTTGCGGAATTTGGCGACATCGTTCTGCGTCACGACGCTCGCTTCGTTGCCCCACGCAGAGCGGAGGTAGCTCAGGACTTCTGCGAGGCGGTCATCGCGCTCACTTCGTTCCGACCCACAGCACCGCATTTTTCAACAGCGTCTGGTAGGCGGCGAGGTCGTGGGCTTTGGCGTCGTGGCCGAGCGTGAGGCCGACGATGCGAGCCTTCGGGTGCTTCACGATGAAGACCTGCGGAAAAACTTTCCCGCTCTTCGGACTGGTCGCAGTCGCGAGGACTTCGATGGGAGTGGCCCCGGCTTTCGGCTCGTAATTGTAAAGCTCGTCGGTGATCTCGAAAGTCGCCGGGGCTCCTTTGGTGATGGGGCTCGCCGGGTCGGTCACAGTCACGGTGAAAGGGCCGAAGGCGTCGTGGCCGTTCGTCCCGCCGCCGATCAACTCCTGGTTGTATTGCGGAAAGCTCCGCCAGTTATACCAGGTGCCGGGATGCAGCGCGACGAGGCCACCGCCGCGGTTCACGAAGTCGATGAGAGACTTCCTGGTCCCGGCGGAAATCGGCTGGTTCGCGCTGAGCACGAGCACGTCCACGTCTTTCAGGATCGGCGCGATGCCGTTCAGGTTTTGCGTGAAATCCACCCAGCCGACGACGGGCGTGAGCGTGGCTTTGTCGGACGCGCCGAAAAACTTCACGAAGTCATGCGACGAACCGCCGCCGACGAGCAGGACGCGCGGGCCGTTCGCCGGGCGCGTAGCAGGCGGCTGGGGCACGGGGTCGTCGAACTGCGGTTTGAAGTTCTCATCGTCGCCCGTCCCGTCGGCGAATTTTCTCCGCGGCACCGGCGCTTCGTTGTCGGTGGTGATGGCGAGCGTGGTCGGCGCGATGCCGTTTTTATAGCTCTCGAGCACGAGCGTCTTGAGCGGCGCGCGGTCATTCACGGGCAGCGAGAAGTAGCGGATGCGATTGTGCTCCACGATGCCCTCCACGCGCTTC
>JAYVNN010000180.1:0-5145 GCA_043758435.1 Chthoniobacter sp. | reverse complement strand
CGCCGCGCTCGCCGCGCTGCCGACCACCGCCGCCGCCTGCGCCGCGTGCATGGGTAACCCAAATTCCAAATCCGCCGGCGCGATCAACAACGCCGTCTTTCTCCTCCTTGGTTTCCTTGCCCTCGCCCTCGGCATGGTCGTCGCCTTTGCCATCACGCTCATGCGCCGCGCCGCCGCCCCGCGCCCGCCGAGCACGGCCACGGCAAGCATCACGACATGCACCTTGGCCTTTACTTCGGGGTTGGCGGGTTTTTGCTTTTTGCCACCGCCGTCACGGTCTGGCTCTCGTACATGGATTTCGGCAGCCGCAGCGCGAACATCATCGTCGCGATGATCGTGGCCACGATCAAAGTCGGCTTTGTCGGCGCGATTTTCATGCACTTGAAGGGCGAGAAATGGACGATCTGGAAGTTCCTGTTTTTCACCGCCTTCTTCGTCACAGGGCTTTTCATGCTCACGCTGCTGCATTACGCCGACCCGATTTTCGGCACGAGCCACAACACCCACTAAATGTCACTCAAGGCGTTCCATATCTTCTTCATCATTGTGGCAATCCTGCTTGCCGCTGGGTGCTCCGCGTGGGGATTTGTGAACGGCATGGCCGCGGCGTTTTCGTTCACCTGCGCCGGGCTCGCGGGGGTGCTGGCGATCTACGGGGTCTATTTCCTGAAAAAGTCGCGGAACCTGATTCTATGACGCGCTCAGCCATCACCCGTTTTTTCGCGCTCGTGCTCGGCGTGGTGCTCGCGCAGATGCCGGCGACGGCCTCGGCTTGCGCGGCGTGCATGGGCGATCCGAATTCCAAGTCCGCGGGCGCAATCAATGCCGCGGTTTTTCTTCTGCTCGGTTTCATCGGCACCGTCCTCGGTTTGATCGTCGCCTTCGGCATTTCCATCTCGAGACGATGAAACGCGCCGCCGCCCCGCTCCCGCCGCACGCGGAATTTTCGCAGCACGACTCCGATCCCGGAGCCAATTCCTAATCCTATGTTCAGCATCAACAAAGCCCTGGGTATCCTGCCCAACGCCTCCGAGCATGGCCGCGCCGTCGATCATCTGCTCGAAGCCTGCCACTGGTTCATGGCGATCCTTTTCGTCGGCTGGTCGTGCTATTTCCTCTACACGATTTTCCGCTTCCACAAATCGCGTCACCCAAAGGCCGACTACCACGGCGTGCAGAGCAAAGCGTCCGCGCATCTGGAGTTCAGCGTCGTGCTCATCGAGGCCGTGCTGCTACTCGGCTTCGGCCTGCCGCTGTGGGGCAAGCGTGTAACCGGCGACCAGTTTCCCGACAACGCCGACGCCGTGCGCATCCACGCCATCGGCGAGCAATTCGCGTGGAATTTCCACTACCCCGGCCCGGACGGCGTCTTTGGAAAACAGCACGTTGATTTTCTCACGAGCGCCAATCCGATCGGCCTCGATCCGAACGATCCCGCGGGCAAGGACGACATCATTTCCAAAAACGAAATGCACCTCATCAACGGGCACCCGACGGTCATCGACATCAGCTCGAAGGATGTGATCCACAGCTTTTCGCTCCAGTACATGCGGATGTGTCAGGACGCGATTCCGGGCTCGCGGATTCCGATGTGGTTCCGGCCGATCCGCGCGGGGGAGTATGAAATCGTCTGCGCGCAGCTTTGCGGCGCGGGGCATTTCGCCATGCGCTCGATCATGAAGGTGGAGACGAGGGCGGAGTTCGACGCGTGGATGAAGGAGCAGAACGATTTGCAGCATCCGCAGGCCGCGCCGACGGCGGTCCCGGCGGAACCTGCGAAGTAATCCGACGGTGCCGCGGCGGCGCTCGCGGTATCACCGGCCCCGCATTTTGAACGCCACGACCACCACCGCCTTCAATCCCGCTCTCGCGCTTTATGCGAAGGGCGTGGTGGCGGTGACGTTCGCGCTGATTTTCATCGGCGGACTGGTCACGACTTATCAGGCGGGCATGGCCGTGCCGGACTGGCCGCTGAGTTTTGGCTCGCTGAATCCCGAGGGCTGGTGGGGAAATTTTCCCGTGCGGCTGGAGCATGGGCACCGGCTGTTTGCGTCGATCGTCGGGCTGCTCGTGACGGTGCTTTTTTTCTGGGTGTGGTTTTCGGAAAGCCGCACGCGGGCGCTGCGCTGGCTGACGGCGGCGGCGCTCGTGGGCGTGATCGCGCAGGGCGTGCTCGGAGGGTTGAGGGTGACGATTGAGACGGGAGGCAATCCGCATCTCGCGCTGCGGCTGCGCATCCTGCATGGGTGCGTGGCGCAGGCGGAACTGTGCCTGCTCGTGGCCGTGGCGACGCTGCTTTCGCGCGGGTGGATTGCGGACGCGTGGACTTCGGCGGGCGCGGGATTTTGCGCGGTGAAGCGGATGGCGTGGGTGGCGGTGGGTGCGGTTTATGGGCAGCTCATCGTCGGCGCGGCGATGCGGCACACCGGAGCTGGGCTGGCGATTCCCACCTTTCCCGAGGCCAACGCCGACGGTGGCTTCATGCCGGCGGTGCATAACAAATTTGTGGACCTCAATTTCACCCACACCCGCTTCGGCGCGGCGTTCGTCACGCTGACCGTGCTGGCGCTCGCGGTGCTCGTGCTGCGGCGGGCGCGGGGGGAGGTGCGGCTGACGAGCCCGGCCCTCGGGCTGCTGGGGCTGGTGCTCGTGCAGGTGTCGCTGGGGGTCTATGTCATCTGGCATGCGAAGCCGATGACGCTGACGACTATCCATGTGGTGAATGGCGCGGCGGTGCTCGCGTTGAGTCTGCTGCTGGCTTTGCGCGCGGGGCGTTTTGCGGAGGGGAAAGCGTGAGCCGCGCGGCGCAGGAGGCGGCGGTGGAAATGGATCTCGCGGAGCCGGGATTGCTGACGGACTTGATGACGCTGACGAAGGCGCGGCTGAGCCTGCTCGTCATCGTCACCACGTTCGTCGGCTTTTGCATGGCATCGGACACTTCGCTCGACTGGGCGCGGCTTTTCCACGCGGTCTTTGGCACCACGCTCGCGGCGGCGGCGGCGGCGGTTTTGAATCAGCGTATCGAGACAAAGGTGGACCGCCTCATGGAGCGCACCCGGCACCGCCCGCTCCCGGCCGGGCGGATGAAACCGGCGGCGGCGCTCGTGCTCGGCATCGCGCTCGGGGTCGCGGGCACCGTGTGGCTGTGGGTGACGACGAACGCGCTGGCCGCGTCTCTCGCGGCGGCGACAATCGTGATCTACATCGCCTTTTACACCCCGCTGAAACGCCGCACCTCGCTTTGCACCATCGTCGGCGCGGTGTCGGGCGCGATCCCGCCGGTCATCGGGTGGGCGGCGGTGCAGCCGACGTTCGGCCTCGGGGCGTGGGTGCTTTTCGGCATCCTGTTCACCTGGCAGATGCCGCACTTCCTCGCGATTGCGTGGATGTATCGCGACGAATATGCGCAGGCCGGTTTCGTGATGATCCGCCGCGACGACCTGACGGGCGCGCACACCGCCATGCAAAGCCTGCTCTACACCCTCGCGCTCCTCGTCATCACGGCCATCCCGTTTTTCGCGGGCTTCAACAGCAGCCTCTACCTCGTCGTCGGCCTGCTCCTCGACAGCGTCATGCTCGTCTGCGCGCTGCGCTTTCTTTTCGACCGCACGCGCCCGACGGCGCGGATGCTTTTCTTCGCGTCGATCTTTTATCTGCCGCTGATCCTGGGGCTGATGATCTTTACCAAAACGTGAGCGCGCGCCTCCTGCTCCTCGCCGCGGCCTTCGGCGCACTGCTTTGCAGCGGGTGCAAAAAAGACGGAGAGGCTTTTGAAATGATGCCGCCACCAGCCGCGCCGGCCACGCTGCCAAAGTATTGGAGCGTCCCCGACTTCGCCCTGACGGAGCGCAGCGGGCAGACGGTGAAGCTGGCGGATTTCGCGGGGAAGGTGTGGGTCGCGGATTTTTTCTACACCACCTGCCCCGGCCCGTGCCCGATGCTGAGCAGCCGTCTGAGCGACGTGCAAAAGGAACTCGGCGCGGAGCCAAACCTGCGCTTCGTCTCCATCTCCACTGACCCGGAGAAGGACACGCCCGAGGTGCTCAAACTCTACGCCGAAAAGTTTCGCGCCACCGGCCGCTGGCTGTTCCTCACGGGCGAAAAGGCGGGCATCTACAGCCTCGCGCGCGACGGCTTCAAACTTCCCATCGCCGAGCCGGAGACGCCCGGCGGCCAGATCATCCACAGCACCCGGCTCATCCTCGTGGATCAGACCGGCACCGTGCGCGGCTTCTACGAGGCCACCGGCGAAAGCGGCGTGCGCGACCTCATCCGCGACATCCGCAAACTGCTCGACGAAAAGCCATGACCGTCTCCGACCTGCCGCTGCTCAATGCCAGCCTCAATGGGCTGAGTACCGTCTTCATCGTTGCCGGCATTACTTTCATCAAAAGCGATCGGAAGCAGGCGCACATCGTGGCGATGCTCAGTGCGCTCGTCACCTCCACGCTCTTTCTCGCGAGCTATGTCACCTATCACTACTCCACGCACGGGGCGGTCACGAAGTTCACCCACCCCGGCTGGCCGAAGGCGCTTTACTACTTCATCCTCGCCACCCATGTGCCGCTCGCCGCGCTGACCCTGCCGCTGGTCATCCTCACCATCATCCCGGCCTTTCGCGCCCGGTATGACAAACACCGGCGCATCGCCAAGATCACTTTTCCCGTCTGGCTCTACGTGTCCGTGACCGGCGTGCTCGTCTATCTCATGCTCTACGTGTGGTTCCCGCCGGTCTGAGCCGGCGCTCCGGCGCGGCGCGGTGGGTGGGTGAAATGGGCGGGTTCGTCAAATAGCAGGGGGGATTCGTCCAAAATGCGGGGGGCGGCGTCTTGACAGGGGGGAGGCGGGTGATTACTTCGGCACGCTCCCTGAATTTCGCCCTCCTCCCTATGAAAATCCTGCCTCTCTCTGCGCTTTGTTTTGCCACCCTCTGTGCTCCGCTGCTGCTGGCGGCGGGGGATTTGCCCGCAGGGCTGAAGGGCGAGCCGCTTCACCCGCGGTCGAAGGGGGATGGGAAGACGCTGTTCACGCGGATCGAAGGGGACACGGTGGGGATCGATATGGTGAACAAGATGAATGTGAACCATCCGATGAGTTTCCTGTATCACAGCGGGATGACGACGGGCGGGGTGGCGGTGGGGGATT
>JAYVNN010000179.1:0-5156 GCA_043758435.1 Chthoniobacter sp. | reverse complement strand
TGGTGCGGCGCGGGATGGAGCCGTGGCTGGTCTCGATCCGGCGACCGGACGATCCAGTGGACCTGACCGCGGAGATGGACGCGGACGTTTTCTATCTGCCGGAGGAAAAGACGCTCCGTGCCGAGGTGGATGCGCTGGGCGCGGCGGGGAAGCTGTCGCGGCGGGTGCGGCGGGCGATGGCGCGGGGGCGCGCGGAAAAAGATTCGCAGCGCATCTTCGAGGCGGTGTGGCTCGCGCCGCGGTTGCGGGCGCGCGGGGTGCGGCATGTGCATGCGCACTTTGGCGGGGTGGCGGCGCGGACGGCGTGGTGGCTGCGGGAGCTGTTTGGTTTCAGCTACAGCTTCACCGGGCATGCGAATGACATTTTCTGCGAGACGGACTTTCCGGTTTCCAATGCGGACCTCGTGCGCGGCGCGCGGTTTGTGGTGACGGAGACGGATCACGCGCGGCGCTGGATGGAGGAGAAACACGCGGGCGCGCGCGGCAAAATTTTCCGCGTGTTCAACGGCATCGCGCTGGACGGTTTTCCGCCACGCGTGGCGGCGGGTGCGGTGCCGCGGATTCTTTCGGTGGGACGGTCCGTGGAGAAAAAAGGGTTCGCCGATTTGATCGCCGCGTGCGGGCTGCTGCACGGGCGCGGCGTGGAGTTCGTGTGCGCGATCGTGGGCGGCGGGCCGCTGGAGCAGGAATTGCAGGCGCAGATCGACGCTGCGCAGATCGGCGAGGTCGTGCTATTGCTCGGCCCGCGCCCGCAGGCGGAAGTGCGGCGGATGCTCGCAGAGGCGCAGATTTTCGTCCTCGCCTGCGTGGTGGAAACCGGTGGCGGCAGCGACAATCTGCCGACCGTCATCATGGAGGCGATGGCCTGCGGAACACCCGCGATTTGCACCCGCGTGGCGGGCGTGCCGGAGATGCTGGACGATGGGCAGACGGGTCTGCTCGCGCCGCCCCACGATCCGTCGGCGCTCGCCGCGGCGATGGAAAGGCTGCTGCGCGATCCCGCACTCGCCGCGCGCCTGGCCGCGGCCGCGCGGCGGTCGGTGGAGGGGAAGTTTTCGATCGGCAAAACGACGCGCGACTTGCAGCATCTGCTCATCCGGCACGGTGCCGTAGTCGCCCCGGAAGCCGCGCGGAATCTTGATCCCACGCTGCCGTGTGCGGGTCTCGGCGCGCGACTGGCGGAATATTTCCGATGATTTCTGTCAGTAAAATTGCTGGCATCGTTGACAAGCGCCGGCCAAAGCGACAATTTCCGCGCTCGAATTTCGCCCTGCGAGACTGCCTGCGGGTCTTTCTTTCCACTTCACTTTAATGCCCCCATTCCGCCTGAAGAACCGATTCCCGGCAGTCGCCCGCCTTTTCCTCGCGCTCCTCGCGGGCCTTTGGCTCAGTACGCTGCCCGCTGCCGCGGGCGATGCCTACAAATGGACGGTGCAGTATCTCGTGGATAACAGCCGCACCGTTTTCGGCCATCCGCAGAAAATCTCGCCGCGCCATAATCGCGGCCTCGCGATTTCGCCGGACGGCAAATATCTCTACGCGGGCTATCACCACAGCTTCGACAACGCGGGCGAGGTGCGCCGCCTGCAGATTGATGTCGCGGATTTCGAGCGCGCGACCGTGGCGCTGCTCCCCGGCGTGCTGGCGAAGGGGATCGCCACGGACGACAAAGGGCGCGTCTATATCTCCGACATCAGCGCGATCCAAGTCTATGACGCCGCGCTCGAGACGCGGCTGCTGCGCATTCCCGCGGGAACGGTCGATAGCGTGGCGACGGCTCGCGAAGGCGGCGAGCTGGTGCTCTACGGTTCCGACCGCGACGACGGGACGCTGTCGCGCTGGGTGCTGAAAGAAAACGGCGACGGACTGAGTGCGGCGACGCTCGGAGGCTTCGGTGGCACGGGCGTTTTCAAAGTGCCCGGTGCGGTCGATCTGCGCGGAGTGAAAGTGGATGCCAAGGGGAATATCTGGGTCGTGGATTTGAAAGGCAGCAAGGTTTTCAAAATGAAGCCTGATGGGTCGGATTTGAAATCGGCGGAGGTTGCGGGGCCGATGGATGTGGCCATCGACGGAACGCGCGTCCTCGTCACGCGCTGGAAAGACCGGGCGATCACGGTGCTCGACGATGAATTGAATGTCCTCGGCAGCCTCAGCGTGCCGTGGGAGGAGCTGGAACTTTCGCTTTATGGAAACAACCGCGAAGGGCGTCTGTCGGGCATCGTCGTGGTGCCGGGGAAAGGGTTTTTCGTGGCGAATGAAGCGGGGCAGACGGCGAATCAGAAGTCCACGTACGGCCGGATCGACAACCACAGCGATCTGATTGATGGAAAGCTTTTCCGTGACGTTTTCCAAGACGACAACGAACCCATCCTGCGCGCGACGGAAGTCACCACGGCTCCGCAATAGGTGGTCCGCCAGCGCGTGGATTTTCTCCCGGACAGCCGCGGATTTTGCCTGATGAAAAACTTTGTGAAAAAATTCACAAAGGGCTTGCCACACCGCCGCGTCCGCTGTTTTATCGGCGTCGCATCGCCCGAAGCGTGCGTGCGTGAGTCTTCCTCCTCGCGGTGATTTTCTCACGGTCGAACCCCTCGACAACACGCGCTTCCGACTTCGCCCTTTTTTGGAAATGACCAGCCCCGCCTTCTCCACATCTTTGCCGACCTCGCTAGGTCGGTGGGTTCGCATGCTCATGCTTGGCCTCGCGCTCACGCTGGGCTTGGTGTGCGCGCGTGCGGCGGAAGGCGGTGCCGAGATGGTTTCGGCGGCGGAACCCGGTGCTCACGTGGAGCATAAGCATGAAGGGTTGACGCCGAACGCGCCTCCGATTTTCTGGGGAATTGGCGGCGATCCAGCGGCCAACAAGGTCGGGCCGTTTGCCATGACCAATTCGATGATCTTCACCTGGCTTGTCGCGCTCGGTATCATCCTCTTCGCGCGTTACGCGACGCGTCAGATCAAGGACGTTCCCGATGGCGCGCAAAACTTTTGGGAATGGCTCGTCGAGAGTCTGTATAATTTTCTCGAGAGCATCATCGGTCACGAATTGGTGAAGAAGACGTTTTGGTTTTTCGCCACGATTTTCATCTTCATTCTTTTCTGCAATTGGGCGGGACTCATCCCCGGCATCGGCACCATTGGCTGGGGCACGCCCAATGCGCAGGGCGGGCTGGAGCACATTTCGCGGCCCTTGATTCGAGGCGTCAACGCCGACCTCAATATGACGCTCGCCATGTCGCTGATTTTTTTCGCGTGCTGGATCGTCTGGGCATTTCAGGCCAATGGCTTTGGCGGCATGATCCTCCATCTCTTCGGGCCGAAAGGTGACGTGAAGAATCCCATCGGGAAAATCGGCATGATTCTCATCTTCATTGTCGTCGGCATGTTGGAAGTGGTCTCGATTCTTTTCCGGCCGGTTTCGCTGAGTTTCCGTCTCTACGGAAATATTTTCGCCGGTGAAAACATTTTGGAGTCGATGTCCAACATCGTCCCGGCGCTGAGTTGGCTGATCCCTGTGCCTTTCTATTTCATGGAGTTGCTCGTCGGTCTCGTGCAGGCGCTTGTCTTCATGCTGCTGACCGCCGTTTTCACCCTGCTCATCTGCCAGCACGAGGAAGGGCATCACTAAGCTTTTTCAACAAAACACTTTCGACGATCAGACCGTGGTTCCCGCGGGGGTCGGCGGGAAAAACAACAAAACCAAAGGAAATAACATGAACATCGCAACTATCCTCGCGGAAGGTATGACCGGCAGCATCCACGTCGGCCTCGCAGCGTTGGGTGCGGCGCTCGGCGTAGGTCTCATCGGTATGGGAGCCTCGTCCGCCGTGGGTCGCAACCCCGGTGCCGCTACGCCGATCCTGGTGCAGGCGATCCTGAGCACAGCCTTCGCCGAAGGCATCGTGTTCTTCGCCATCTACCTCGTGAAGTAATTTACGGGCGCGGGGCTGCAACGGCCCTGCGCCCGTTTTCACGGTTTTTCTTTCATCCGATTGTATGACTTACATCCCTCTCCTGGCCGCAGAAGGCGGCATCATTGACAACCTCGTCGATAGTGCGCGCACTACCGGTGAAGTCTTCGGTGTGCAGGCTTGGCTGCTTTTTTCGCAGATCATCAGCTTTAGCATCGTGGCCTTTCTTCTGCACAAACTCGCCTACAAGCCGATCCTCACCGTTCTCGAAGAGCGTCGCAAACGCATCGCCGACGGCCTCGCGAATGCCGATAAAATCAAGCAGCAGCTCGCCGAGTCCGAGCAGCGGTATCAGGAGATTCTGACCAAGGCGAACACCGAGGCACAGAAGATGATCGACGACGCCCGCGCCAGCGCCGCCGCGGTGAAGGAAAAGGAAACGCAGCGCGCGATTGGAGAGGCTGAGCAGATTCTCACCAAGGCCCGTGAAGCCGCCGCAATGGAGCACACGAAGATGCTCACGGAACTCAAGCGCGAGGTCGGTCGCCTCGTCATCGGCACGACCGCGAAAGTCACCGGCAAAGTCCTTACAGCCGACGACCAGAAACGCCTCTCCGAAGAAGCTGCGCGCGAAGTCGCCGCCTAAGCCCCGCCTGCCGCCATGAAGCTCGACAAAGATTCTCGCAAGCTGACGAAGCAGCTTTTCAAAAGCAGCTTCACCAGCGGCCGCCTCGACGAGAAGAAAGTCGCTGCCGCCGCGCGGATCGTTGCCACGACCAAGCCGCGCAACTTCCTCGGCATCCTCAAGGAATACCAGCATCTTGTTCGTCTCGAGGTCGCCAAGCATCACGCCGTCGTCGAAAGCGCCGCGCCGCTCGACAAGAAAACGGGCGACCAACTGCTCGCCAATCTCCAGGCCAAATACGGCAAGGATCTCACCACTGAATTCAAATTCTCGCCCGAGCTCCTCGGCGGGCTCCGCATCAAAATCGGGAGCGACGTTTTCGACAGCTCCGTGCGCGAACGCCTCGCCCGTTTGGAAACCCAACTGGCGCTTTCCTGACGCGCCCCTTTAACCCTCACCTCTCAACACGCAAACTTCCCATGAGCAGCATCCTGCAAGAACTCGAATCCCAAATCAGCGGTCTCAAGACCACGACGACGAAATCCAACGTCGGCATCGTCCGTGAGATCGGCGACGGCGTCGCCCGCATCGAAGGCCTGAGCGACGTCATGCTCAACGAG
>JAYVNN010000178.1:0-15352 GCA_043758435.1 Chthoniobacter sp. | reverse complement strand
AGGACGCGTCCGGTGAGGTCGCTGCAGGTCGGGTCGAGGATGGCGTTGTGGTCGGCAAAGGGGACGTCTTCGAGCCAGCGCTGGGTCACGTCTTTGTCAAAGGCGGCCCAACCGCCGTCGCGGCACTGGAACGAAAGCAGCCAGCGGAGGGCGCGCTCGAAGCGGGTCTTGGCCTCGGCGTCGCCGACCTCGCCGGTGAGGCGGAGCGCCATGAGGACCATCATGGTGTCGTCGGTGTCGGGGTAATAGACGTTGTTGAACTCGAAGGCCCAGCCGCTGGGTTCGCGGTGGCGGTTCATGGCAAACCAGTCGCCACAGATGCGCACTTCTTTGGCGGCGAGCCAGCTCGCGGCGCTTTGGATGGGCTCGGCTTCGGCGGGCACGCCGCTTTCCCGCAGGGCGATGAGATTGATGGCGGTGTCCCAGACGGGCGAGAGGCAGGGCTGGATGCGGAAGTCCCGCGGGTCATCGACGAAGAGGCCCGCGAAGTCGCGCTGCGCCTTTACGTAAAGCGGGTGGTCGCTGGCGTAGCCGAGGGTTTTCAGGGCGATGAGCGAGTTGAGCATCGCGGGGAAAATCGTGCCGAGGCCGTCGCTGCCTTCGCCCATGCGCTCGGTCATCCAGGCTTCGGCGGAGGCGAGCGCGGTTTGGCGTCCGGGTTTCCACGGGAGCTTGTGGAGGAGCTTGAGGACGGCATCGCAGACGAGGAAAAAATTCGGCCACGAAAGGCGTGGGCCGCTGCGGCTGAGGCCGAGGAAGTCCTGCTCGGAACCGACGGGATACAGCTCGTGGAGCTGCTGGTCGGCGGGGAGTTCGCGGGTGGGTTTGTGGTGGTTCAGCAGCGCGAGCGGGATGAGCATGGCGCGGCTCCAGGAGGACATTTTGTAGATCGAGAAAAAGAACCACTCGGGCATGAAGATCATCTCGACCGGAACCGTCGGCAGGTACTTCCACGGGAACTGGCCGAGGAGCGCGAGGTAGAGCTTCGAGTAGGTGTTCATCTGCGGGATGCCGCCGAGGCGGAGCACGCAGGCGCGGGCCTCCTGCATCCACGGCTGCGTGGGCGCGTGGCCCGCGAGCTTGAGGGCGAAGTAGGCTTTGACCGTGGCGTTCACCTCGCTGGGGCCGCCTTCGTAGATGTTCCAGCCGCCGTCCGGGAGCTGACGGCGGCGGATGTGCGCGACGCATTTTTCCTGGAGCACGGCGTCCACTTCATCGGCCCAGTGCATGAAGAGTACGTAGTCCGAGCAGAGCGTGCTATCGACGAAAAGCTCACCGACCCAGTAACCGTCCGGGTGCTGGAGGCGGAGGAGGTTTTCCTGCGCGCGGGCGATGGCGTGCGCGAGCGGGTCGCGGTCGGTTTTCGTCGGGCTGGTGAGCGTCATGGTTAGTGGGTCACGGCTGAGGAATTTCGAGCTGCCGGCAAACGCTGCGCGCGGTGTTTTCTTTCACTTCCCGATGTCTCGGAACCGGCGCGGCTTTGCCGTTCGCGGGATTTTTCCACAGGGTGTGACTGCCGCCCTCGCGCTCGAAATGGCAGCCGTGATCGCGCAGGTGACGTTCGAGATCCCGCAGCTTCACAGACTCGCAGGCAGAAGCTCACGGCGGGCGTGCTGCGTTTCGCGTTTGCGGGCTTCATCGCGGTGGTATTCGACGACGAGTTTGAGGGCATCAAGAAGGTTGGTGCGGGCTTCCTCGACGGTCTCACCTTCGGAAAAAACGCCGGGGAATTCTTCGATGAACGACGTATATCCGCCTTCTTTGGCAGGTTCAAAAACGGCGGTCAGTTTCATGGTGGAAAATCTAGTGCCCGGCAGCCGGTTCGCAAACCGGCTCGGGCGCAGCGGGCTTTCCGCCGGTGAGATGGCCCTTGCCGGCGCTGACGCCGTTGAAGGCTGCAATCTCGGCGTTCGGCGTGCCTTTGGGGCGCGCGCCGAAGTTGAACTTGATGTTTTTCCACATGTCGCCGGGTTTCGCGTGCAGGCCGAGGGCGGCGGTGGGCTCGTAGCCGCAGTTCATCATGCAGTTCTCGCAGCGCGGGTCGCGGGCGACGCCATCGACGACGCCGATTTTGTCCCAGTTGGTCTTTTCCAACAGCTCGCGGTAGCTGGTGTAATGGCCGTCGGTCATCAGGTAGCACGGGCCTTTCCAGCCGAGGATGTTGCGGGTCGGGATGGCCCACGCAGAGCAGGTCAGGTCGCGCTTGCCGGCGAGGAATTCGAGGTAAACGGGCGTGCCGAAGATGGGATATTGCTCGCCCCATTTTTCGACGTTGGCGAACTTCTCGATGGTCAGTTTGCGGGTGAGGAAAAAGTTTTCCGGCTCGATGCCGAGGCGTTTCACCATGTCGGCTTTGGCGGCGTCGTACTCGTAGCCCGGCGCGATGGTGTGGCCGTCGAGCGCGAGGGAGCTGAGGAAGGCGAACATGTCCTCGATTTCCTGCACCTCGGTCTCTTTATAGACCGTGGTGTTGGTCGCGACCTGGTAGCCGAGGATTTTCGCCATGCGCATCGCCAGCACGGCTTCTTTGAAAACGCCTTCGCGCTCGACGATGAGGTCGTGGGTGCGTTCGAGGCCGTCGAGATGGACGTTCCAGTACATCCAGTCCGACGGCGCGATGACCGGTTTGTTTTCGTCCTTCGGGCCTTTGCGGATTTCGTCGGCGTCCTTTTGGGAAATGAGTTCCTCGCTGAGCAGGACTTGGATTTTCTCGTCCACCGAGGCCGGCACCCGGAGCGTTTCCATGGCGAGGTATTCACGCATCTTTTTCCGCATGAAACTGGCGTTCGTGCAGACATAGACGATGCGCCCCTGGCCGAGCAGTCCACCGACGAGCGCCTCGATCTGCGGATAGATGAGCGGTTCGCCGCCGCAGATGGAGACCATCGGCGCATCGCACTCCGCCGCCGCACCGAGGCAATCTGCGAGCGGCATGACGTTTTTCAGCGAGGTCGAGTATTCGCGGATGCGCCCGCAGCCGGTGCAGGTCAGGTTGCAGGTATGCAGCGGTTCGAGCTGCAGGACGGTCGCGAATTTTTCCACGCCGCGGAGTTTTTTCCCGATGATGTAGGCGGCGATTTTGGCGGTCAGAGCGAGCGGAAATCTCATAAGCAGCCGGGGTTTTACGTGCTTCCCCCGCCTCGCGCAACCGTCGAATTCAACCGGCCCGGTGAATGGCAGAATCTTAACGATGGCCCGCTTGCGTGGATTTTTTTCCGTGCCGGTGAAAATTCCGTGCTGACAAGCTGCGCGGACTTTTTCACTCTCCGCTCCCCGCCGCACCGGCGGCACGATCCAAAATCTCACCTCTACTCCCATGTCCGAATTTTTTCCCACCATCAGCCGCATCGCCTATGAAGGCGCGAAATCGAAGAACGCGCTTTCGTTCAAACACTACAACGCGGCTGAAATCGTCGAGGGCAAGAGCATGACCGAGCACCTGCGTTTCTCGATCGTCTATTGGCATACGATGTGTGGGCAGGGCGCGGACATGTTTGGCGGGCCGACGGCGATCCGCCCGTGGGACGGGGGCAAGACAGGCCTCGAACTCGCGAAGGCGCGGGTGCCGGCGTTCTTCGAGATCGCGGAGAAACTGGGCATGCCGTACTACGCCTTTCACGACCGCGACGTGGCCCCGCACGGCCAGACGTTGCGCGAGTCGAATGAATGGCTGGACACCATCGCCGGGCTTTTGAAAGCGCAACAGCAACGTACTGGAATCAAGCTCCTCTGGGGCACGTCGCAGCTTTTCGCCCACGCGCGCTATGTGCATGGCGCGGCCACGAGCTGCAATGCGGAGGTCTTCGCCTTCGGTGCAGCGCAGGTGAAAAAGGCGCTCGAAGTGACGCACGCGCTCGGCGGCGAGGGCTACACTTTCTGGGGCGGACGCGAGGGCTATTCATCGCTCTGGAATACGGACATGAAGCGTGAACTCGACCACCTCGCGAAGTTCCTCCACATGGCCGTGGATTACGCGAAGGAGATCGGATTCAAAGGCCAGTTTTACATCGAGCCAAAGCCGAAAGAGCCGACCAAGCACCAGTACGACAGCGACGCCGCCGCGTGCCTCAAGTTCCTCCGCGAATACGACCTCCTGCCGCACCTCAAGCTCAACCTCGAAACGAATCACGCCACCCTCGCCGGCCACTCGATGCAGCACGAAATGGAAGTCGCCGGAGCCGCCGGCTCGCTCGGCTCGCTCGACGCCAACACCGGCGACCTGCTCCTCGGCTGGGACACCGACCAGTTCCCGACCGACATCTACCTCACCACGCAGTGCATGCTCACCGTGCTGAAATACGGCGGCCTCACCACCGGCGGCGTGAACTTCGACGCCAAGGTGCGCCGCGAGAGCATCGACCCCGTGGATCTTTTCCACGCGCACATCGGCGGCATGGACGCCTTTGCCCGCGGCCTGAAAATCGCCGCCGCGATCCGTGCCGACGGCCGCCTCGCGGAGTTCGTGAAGAACCGCTACTCGTCGTGGGACAGCGGCGTCGGTGCGAGCATCGAGGCCGGGAAAGAAACTTTTGGATCGCTCGAAAAACTCATGCTGGAGAAAGGCGAAGCCGCCGCGTGCCAGAGCGGGCGGCAGGAGTTTTTAGAAAACCTGATCAACGAGTTCGTCTGAGCCCACATCGGCAAAACAAAACCGCCGGACGCGCAAAGCATCCGGCGGTTTTTTGTTGGGAAAGAGAAAAGCCGGTGCGGCAGAACCGCGCCCGCGACTACTCGTTCGGCTTCGTCTTGCGCAGTCCGATGACCTTGTCCCCGACCTTGAACTGGCCGCGAGATTTCAGGATTTCCACGCGCTCGAAACGCTTCAGGACGTTGCGCTTCGCGGCGATGGTGCTTTGACCTTTGAGAGAGCGGTGTTGGGACATAAAAATGAGGTGCGTTTTTTTGGAAAAGGGCGGGCACTATACGGGCGGAGCGCGGGATGGAAAGGGAAAATTTCAGACTCTCGACGGCTTTTCTCACCACCCTGCCGGCTCGCCCGCGCGCTGACCGCCACGGAGATTTTCAGTTGTCATCACCCGCACCTCCGTTAGCTTACCGCGAAAGTTTTCCACCTATGAAATCCCGCCCCCAACTCCACTCCCGTTCGCACGGCTTTACGCTCGTCGAACTCCTCACCGTCATCGCCATCATCGCCATTTTGATGGGTCTGCTTTTCCCCGCCATCGGCGTCGTGAAGGAACAGGCCCGCAAGGCCGAGACCAAGACCGCCTGCACCGGGATCGTGGCCGCCTGCAAGGCTTACAACACTGAGTATGGGAAGTACCCGGTGCTTGATAACGTACCCGCCGGAGACCTTTGGTTTGGCGATACAAAAATTGGAGCCGCCAAAGACAATGTAGATCTCTTCAACACACTGCGCGCCAGGTCGGCGGGAGCGGGAGCAAAAGATTACAACCCACGGCGGATCGTCTTTTTCGAGGGCAAGGACGCTGGCAACCCAACCGCCCCAAAAGGCGGCTTCGCGGCAGCCGGCAGCAGTGGAATTGTCGGCGCGTTCTATGATCCGTGGGGTGCTCAATACAATGTGGTGATCGATGCGGATTACAACAATGAGGTCAAGGTTCCATACACCGACTTCGCGAATAGCAGTCCGCAAACGGGATGCGTCGCCTTTTCGACTGGGAAAGATGGGGGACTTGGGACAGGCAATAGCGGGGCCGGAGACAAAATATATAAGAAACCCAATGGCACCGCTTCCGACGACGTCATTTCGTGGCAGTAACCGGCCCACCCACGCGGGTGTAGTTCAATGGTAGAACGGCAGCTTCCCAAGCTGCATACGGGAGTTCGATTCTCCTCACCCGCTCCCACATTTCACGCCGGAGATGCCGCCCGGCTGATTTTTTCCCCGACGAATCGGCGACGGCTCAAAAAGAATCCTTGCCCGCCCCGCGGTGCATTGGTTCAGTCTCTTTACGTTTCCTTGGATTGCTTCCCGACCTCTATGAAGAAAGTCATTTTCCTCGCGCTCGCCGCCTTTTCCTCACCCGCCTACGCGGAGCCTGCGGCGCATATCGACGTCAGTAATCTCCCCGCGCAATCGAAGATGATCGACGAGGTCGTGGTGCCCGTCCCAAGCGAAGTTTTCGCCGTGCTCGACAAACTCGGGAAACCGAACTGGACCGCCGTGCAGCACAAAATGGCCAGCGTGGTGCAACCCATCGGCGAGCAGCCGCAGATCGCGCTCCTGCTTGGCACGGTGATCGCGGAAGGCTTCATCGCCGTGGAGGCGGAGGACGCGAACGAGGTCAAGCAGATCGGCAAGAGCGTGCTCAATCTGTGCAAGGCGCTAGGTGTGGAAAAAAAGGCGCAGGTGCGGGCCAAAGCCATTACCGACGCCGCGGAGGCGAAGGACTGGGCGGGCGTGCGCAAGCAGCTCGACAAGGCGCTCGAAGACGTGCGCGAAGCGATGGTCGAACTGAATAGCGAGGCGCTCTCGCAACTCGTCAGCCTCGGCGGCTGGCTGCGCGGCACGGAGGCGCTGACCGCGGTGGTGGAAAAGCAGTATACCAAGGAAGGCGCAGAACTTTTGCACCAGCCGATCCTCCTCGATTACTTTGAACGGCGGCTCGCGGGCATGAAGCCGAAGCTCAAGCTCAACCCGGTCGTCATCAAGGTGCAGAAAGGCGTGCTCGAAATCCGCCCGCTCATGGGGCTGCCCGACGGCGGCGACATTTCCGAGAAATCCGTCAAAGAGATCAACACCGTCACCTCCGGCCTCGTCGCAGCGATCAATGCCAAGGCCCAGCACTAATCCCCGAAATTTTTTGTGAAACGCCTCGCTCCACTTCTCATCGCCCTGCTCTGCCTATCGCTCGGCGCCGGCCCCGCGCACGCAACCATCGACGACGCCCTCTCCTTTGCCCTCGAAGCCGCCGATCCCTACGTAAAGGAAGGCTTCACCGTCCGCGAGGACTACTGGGGCGGCGACCTCGGGGTGAAGCAGACCAAGGCCATCGTGCATCAGCTTTTCAAAGGCAACACCTACTGGTTCTGGATGGGCACCGACACCAAGACCGCAAAAATCACCGTCCACATCTACGACGCCGAAGGCAACCTCGCGGAAGTCGAGGCGTGGCAGAAGCCGCACTTCGCCGCGGCCCGCGTGGAGCCGAAAAAGACGGGCACCTACTACCTCATCGTCGAGGTGGAAAAGTCGCCCGCCGAGCGCACCTCGTGGTCGCTCGCGTATGGGTTTCGCTAGGCCGCTGTGAGCGACGCGCAGACCCTCCAGTTCGAGAGCGCCCGCGTTTTGCAGTCGCTCTATGGCAATGACCTTGCGCTGCTCAAGGCGCTCGAAAAATCCCTCGAAGTCCGCGTGACCACACGCGACGGCTGGCTGCGCATCGAGGGCGAGCCGGAGCGCATCGAGCAGACGCGGCGCGTCTTCGAGCAGCTCGACCGCGCGCGGTTGGGCGGGGTGAGCGTGCGGCGGCACGAGTTTCTCCAGGCACTGCGCTCCGTCAACGAGCCGGACGAATCCACGCTCGACGAGCTGCTCGACTCGAAAATCCTGACCTCACCTAAGCGCCCGCCCATCGTCCCGAAGACCGCCGGCCAGCGCGCCTATCTGCGCGCGATTCAAACGCACGACATGGTTTTCGGCATCGGCCCCGCCGGCACCGGCAAGACCTACCTCGCGATGGCGATGGCCATTTCCGCGCTGAAAAAAGAACAGGTCTCCCGCATCATCCTCACGCGCCCCGCGGTCGAGGCCGGCGAGGCGCTTGGCTTTCTGCCCGGCGATTTGAAGGAAAAAATCATGCCCTACCTGCGCCCGCTCTACGACGCGCTGCACGACATGGTCGAGGCCGAGGAACTCCAGCGCCTCATCGAGCGCGGCGTCATCGAAATCGCCCCGCTCGCCTACATGCGCGGGCGCACGCTGAACCGTGCGTTTGTCGTGCTCGATGAAGCGCAAAACACCACCACCGAGCAGATGTTCATGTTCCTCACCCGCCTCGGCGCGGAGAGCAAAGCAGTCATCACCGGCGACCCCACGCAGATCGATCTGCCGGCCAACAAACGCTCCGGCCTCGTCGAGGCGATGGGCGCGCTCCAGACCGTCGAGGGCATTGATTTCTGCCACTTCACCGAGCGCGATGTCATCCGCCACGAACTCGTCCGCGCCATCGTCCATGCCTACCGCCGCCACCGCGGGACGGCGGAGCCGGAGACAAAGCGGTAGGGGATTTTCTCCGCGGAATTTCGCTTCTCACCACGGATCGCGCAGCGTACTTTCGCGGCCAATTTCACCAACCAAAAAGGACACCACTCCCATGCCTGCCGAACTCAAGGAAGAAAGCAAAGTCATCATCGCGCGGAACAAGAATCTCGACCTCGCCATCCAGCAGATTGCCAAGGATTTCGGCGACGGCGCGATCATGCGGCTCGGCGATTCGACGCAGATGGACGTGGAGGTCATCCCGACCGGCAACATCCTCATCGACCGCGCGCTCGGCGTGGGTGGTTTTCCGCGCGGGCGCATCGTGGAGGTTTTCGGGCCGGAGTCGTCGGGCAAAACCACGCTCACGCTCACCCTCATCGCACAGGCGCAGCGGCTCGGTGGGCTGGCGGCGTTCATCGACGTGGAGCACGCGCTTGATCCGCAGTACGCAAAAAAGCTCGGCGTGAATCTCGATGACCTGCTCGTCTCGCAGCCCAGCTCCGGCGAGGAGGCGCTGCGCATCGTCGAGACGCTGGTGCGCTCGAATGCGCTCGATGTCATCGTCCTCGACTCCGTGGCCGCGCTCGTCACGAAGCAGGAACTCGAAGGCGAAATCGGCGACTCCACCGTCGGTGCGCAAGCCCGCCTGATGAGCGCCGCAATGCGCAAACTGACGGCGCTCATTTCCAAGGCCCGGACGATCTGCGTTTTCACGAACCAGATTCGCGAAAAAATCGGCGTGATGTTTGGCAACCCCGAGACGACTCCCGGCGGCAAGGCGCTGAAATTTTACTCGAGCGTGCGCGTGGACATCCGCCGCATCGGCGCGATCAAGCAGGGCGACGGCGTGGTCACCGGCAACCGCACGAAAGTCAAGATCGTGAAGAACAAAGTCGCGCCCCCTTTCACCGAGGCCGAGTTCGACATCATGTATAACGAAGGCATCTCACTCACCGGTTCGCTGCTCGATCTCGCGCTGGAAAAGGGCATCGTCGAGAAACGCGGAAGCTGGCTCAGCTACAAAGGCACCCAGCTCGCCCAGGGCCGCGACGCCGCGAAGGAAGTCCTGCGCACGAACGCCGAGATGTATGCCGAGATGTACGCCGCGGTGATGGTGAAGCTCGACGAGGATAAGAAGTAGCGCGGGCGCGTTTCGCCGGAAAACCAAAACGCCCAACGCCGGAATGCTCCCGGACGTTGGGCGTGAGATTTTGGTCGCGAGTGCGAGCGCCGGTTACTTCGGCTTCTTCTCGTGATGGCCGGCCTTGAATTCCTCGATCGTCACTTTGCCGTCGCTGTTGGAGTCGAGCTTCTTGAAATGCTCGTCGGCTTTGGCTGGGTCTTTCTGACCGCGCGGGCTGGCCTTGAACTCATCGAGGCTGATGCCGCCGTCGTTGTTCTTGTCGATCGCCTTGAAGTTTTCTTCGGGAGTGTGGTGCACTTTTGCTTCGGCGGCGGGTGCAGGCAGGGCGGCGGGCGCGGTAGCGGCGGGTTCATCGGCGGCAAAAGCCGTGGTGCCGAGGGCGAGGGCGGCGAGGAGGGTGCTGAGTCGTTTCATTTCGTGGATTGGGTTTCTTGTTTTTTTTTGTGGTGCGCGCCGCAAGTGGGATCACTCGTCAAATTGCTCACGCAGGATTTTCAACGGCACTGTGACGCGGGAGTTGCGGGGAATGTTCAATGACATTCACGCCATGATTTCCTTCACGACATTGCCCTGCACATCGGTCAGTCGGAAATCGCGCCCGGCGTAGCGGTAGGTGAGCTTTTCGTGATTGAGGCCGAGGAGCGCGAGCATGGTGGCGTGGAGGTCGTGGATCTGGACTTTGTTTTCCACCGCCTCGTAGCCGTACTCGTCGGTCTGCCCGTAGCTCAGTCCGCCGCGCACGCCGCCGCCGGCCATCCAGACGGTGAAGGCCTTGTTATTATGATCGCGCCCGTCGCCGCCCTGCGCGTGCGGGGTGCGGCCAAACTCGCCGGCCCACACGACGAGCGTGTCCTTGAGCAGGCCGCGCGCGCGCAGGTCGCTGAGCAGGCCGGCGATGGGCTGATCGACGGCGCGGGAGTTGTTGCCGAGGGCGGTGCTGAGGTTGAAATGGTGATCCCAGTTGCCATGCGACACTTCCACAAAGCGCACGCCCGCCTCGATGAAGCGCCGCGCGAGCAGGCATTTCCGGCCGAAGTCGTCGGTCGCCACGTCGCCGATGCCGTAGAGCTTTTGCGTGGCCGCGCTTTCCTTCGCGAGATCCATGACCTGCGGCATCTGGCCCTGCATTTTGAAAGCCAGCTCGTAGCTTTCGATCACGCCCTCGACCTCCGGGTTCACGCGGTCGCGCGCGAGTTTTTCGCGGTTGAGCGACTGGATGAGTTCCAGCTCATCGCGCTGCGCGGCGGGGCTGAGCTGCGTCTCGAGATTGCGCACTTCCGCGCCGGCGATGGGTCGGTTGTCCTGCCCGATGCGCTGGCCCTGATAGATCGCGGGGAGAAAGGCGCTGCCGTAATTCTGCGCGCCGCCGCCAGCGTTCTGCGGGGTGATGGTGATGAAGCCGGGCAGGTTTTCATTTTCCGTCCCGAGCCCGTAGAGCGACCACGCGCCGAGCGACGGGCGGACGAACTGGAAATTGCCCGTGTGCATTTTCAAAAACGCCTGCGGATGGCTCGGCAGATCGGTCTGCATCGAGCGCACGAGACACATCTCGTCGGCATGCTTCGCCACGTTGGGAAACAGCTCGGAAATCCACAGCCCGCTCTTTCCGCTCTGCGCGAATTTCCATTTCGAGCCGAGGAGCTGCGTGCCAGGACGCTTGCCCGGTTTGCCGGTGTCGGCGGTGAGCTGCGGCTTGTAATCGAAGGTGTCCACATGCGACGGCCCGCCGCGCATCGTGAGAAAGATCACGCGTTTTGCCCTCGCGGGGAAATGCGGCGCGCGTGGCGCGAGCGGGTTGTCCGCCGCCGCGGCACGCGCGGCGAGACCGGCAAAGGCGAGGTAGCCAAAACCGCACGAGAGCGATTTCAGCATCGCGCGGCGGGAAAAGTTTTCGGGCTGAAACAGGCAGTCGGGGCAGGAGTTGGTTTTCACAAATTGAGCGCGAGTGGATGTGCGGTGGAAAACCGCGGGGTGCCCGCGGTTGCTGCGTTTTATCCGCAAAATCCTGCGCGGGCGCAGCGCGCAACTGTAGGGGAAGCTGACAGCTTCCCCTACAGTTGCGGCGCGGTGCCCGCTCGCGCTGCGCGCAGTTTTTCAAACTCCGCCAGCGCCATGCCGATGACCTGATCCATGTTGTAGTAGCGGTACGCGGCGAGGCGGCCGACGAAGGTGGTGCGCGTCTCCAGCGCGGCGAGCGCGGCGTAGCGTTCGTAAAGCGCCCGCGTGTCCGGCGCGGGGATGGGATAATACGGCTCCTTGCCCGCGCCGAAATCCTCGGGGTATTCGCGGACGATGGTCGTCACGGGGAGGCGCTGGCCGGTGGCGTGCTTCAGCTCGACAATGCGGGTGAAATCGTGGTCGTTCGGGTAGTTCACCTGCATCGCGGGCTGGTAGAATTCCTGCGCCAGCGTCTCCGGCTCGAAGCGCAGCGAGCGGTAGGGCAGCGGGCCGAAGCGGTGCTCGAAATACTCATCAATCGGCCCGGTGAAAATGAGATGCCGGTGCGGAATCACCGTGCGCGCCTCGCGGTAGCTGGTCCCGAGCCGGACTTCGATTTTCGGATGCGCGAGGATTTTGCGAAACATCGCGGTGTAGCCTTCGCGCGGGAGCGCTTGGAACTTGTCGGACAAGTAACGGTCGTCGCGATTCAAACGGATGGGGATGCGGCCGCACACGCTGGCGTCGAGGTCGCGCGGATCGCGCCGCCATTGTTTGCGCGTGTAGTTTTTGAAAAACATCTCGTAGAGCCGCTCGCCGACCTGCGAGACGATGACCTCCTCGCTGTTGCGCGGCTCGGCGATGGGCACTCGCCATTCCGCGAGCGTGCGCTCCATTTCCTCGCTCGTCGTCGGGTGACCGACGAGCTGCTCGAAGGTGTTGAGGTTGATGGGAAATTGCCAGAACCGCCCATGCGTCCACGACAGGATTTTGTATTCGACCGGGTGCCATTCGGTGAACTGGCTGAGATACGCGACGATGCGCTCCGAGTTCGTGCGGAAATAGTGCGGGCCGTAGGTGTGCAACAGCACGCCCGCGGCGTCGTAGTGGTCGTGGGCGTTGCCGCCGATGTGCGCGCGCCGATCGATGACCAGGCACGTCGCCCCGCACTGGCTCGCCAGCCGCTCGGCCAGCACCGCCCCGGCAAAACCCGCGCCGACGATGAGGTAGTCCCACGTCATTGCGGATGATTGGCAGCTTTAGCGGACGACGCCGAACTCCGCGCGCCGGTTTTTTCCCCACGCACTCTCTCCGCCGCCCGTCGCCGCGGGCATCTCCGCGCCGAAGCTCACGGTCTGGATTTTCCCTGCGTCCACACCCGCGCGGATGAGCGCCTCGCGCACGGTCTGCGCACGGCGTTCGCCGAGGCCGCGGTTGTAGTCGGGCGTGCCGCGCTCGTCGGTGAAGCCGGCGATGATGAGGGTGTTCGACGCGCTTTTCAAAAAGGCCGCAACTTCGTCGATCTTGCCGCGCTCGCCGCCGTCGATGGCGAAACTGTCGAAGCCGAAATAGACCGGGCGGAATTTGCTGCGATCCACATTCGAGCTGAGAAAGGACACGCCCTCCTGCCGGTCGGGCAGCGGCGTGCCGTTCACGCTGTCGCTGTCCGAGCCGCCGCCACCCGCGCCGCCGTATTTTTTGCCGGTTTTGCAGCCGGAGAAAGTCAGCGCGAGGAGCGCGAGGGCGAGGGGGAGAAAGCGGGTGGTTTTCATAGTGGTGCGGGCGGGATGGGTTACTGCGGGAGAGTTTTAGCGCGACCAGGTGGGCTCGGAGATTTTGCCGAAACCGCTGACGACGGTGGTCTTCTGGCCGGTCTGCGCGTCGAGGAGAATGAGCGAGCCGCCGTCGGCGTAAATGAGGTGCCGCGAATCCGCGCCCCACGCGGGCCCTTCGCCCGTGGCGACGACGCGCGCGCTGCTACTCGCGAGGTCGAGGATGGCGATGGAAAAACTGCCGCCGTCGCGCACGGTGAAGGCGATTTTTTTCCCGTCGGGCGACCAGTTCGGCTCGGTGTTGTAGCTGTGGCCGGTGCTGAGCATGCGGCCCGTGCCGCCGCCAGAGGGGATGCGGAAAAGCTGCGGCGTGCCGCGGTCGTCGCTGGAGTAAATGATCTCCGCGCCATCCGGCGACCATGTCGGCGTGCTCTCGACGCCGGTGGTGCGTGTGAGCCGGCGCGCACCGCCGCCGCCCGCGCTCGTGGTGTAGAGTTCGGGGTTGCCGTCCTTGCTCATCACGACCGCGAGCTGGTGGCCGTCGGCGGAGTAACTCGCGCCCGTATTCGTGCCGGGAAATTTGATGATGCGATTGCGCGCCCCGCTCGCGAGTTCGATCTCGTACACATCCGCGTAGCCGCTTTTGTATCCGGTATAAACGAGCGTGCGCCCGTCCGGGCTGAGCCGCGGGCCGACGCTGATGTTCGCGTCGTTCGTGAGCTGATGCACGCCCGAGCCGTCGGCATCCGCGGTGTAGATTTCCTTGTGCCCGGTGCGGCTGGCGACAAACGCGACCTTCGTATTCGCGATCCCTTTGCTCCCCGTCAGCGTCTGGATGATCTCGTCCGCAAACGCATGCACTTTTCCCCGCGCCGTGCCGCTGAACGTCTGGCTCAGCACCGTCTTCCCCGCGTTGTCCGTCACGCTCCCCGCGAGGCTCCCGCCGCTCGCCGTGCCGCCGATGACAAAGCCTGCGCTCGCCGCCGGTACGAGATTGAAGTAGCCCGACATCGCCAGATCGTTCTGCAAAATCTTCGCCGCCGCCGCGCCGTCCGCGCCGCCGAGCGCGCCGATGGCGATGGCGAGCTTGTCGCTTTTGCTGATCGTGATGGTGGGCGCTTCCGCGCCGTGCGCGAGCGTGGCGCTGGCAAAAAGGGTGAACGCGAGGCAGGAAAACGCGCGGGAATTTTTCATGGCGCGCGGACTGTGCGGGAAAATTTTGCGGAACGGAATCCGAATGAGCGGCAATCGCAAAAAAAGTCCATGCACGCGGCGCGGCGGCGCGGAGCGATTGGCAAAGTGAAGGTTTGAAAGTGTCCGCGCTCTCGCCTGTAATGCCGCGTCTCCAAACCCGCACCACGCCATGCCTAAATCCCGCAAGACTCCCGAAACTGAAGCCACCGCCGAATGCTGCGGCGACTGGAAAAAGACTGCCGAAGACCTTGGTGCACGCGCCCAGAATTTTGCGCGCAATGAACCCGCGCAGGCCGTCGGCGTCGCTTTTCTCGCCGGCCTCGTCCTCACCGTCCTGCCTGTCGGGCGGCTGGTCGCCGTGCTCGTGCGGCTGGCTTTCACGCTCATCCGCCCCGTGCTCCTCATCCTCGGCGCGGTGAAGCTGTGCGAGGAATTTGAAAAACGAAACAACCCCTGAGCCGCCGCGCTCCGAATCCCTGACGCCATGAATACCGACGAACCCATAGACCGCGCGCACGAAGCCAAAAATCGCGCCCAAGACCTCCTCAGCCAAACCGACGACGCCATCCGCGCCAATCCGATTCCCGCCGTCCTCACCGCGCTCGGCGTCGGCTTTGCCCTCGGCCTCGCCGCCCGCCTGCTCGAACACCCCGAGCGCAAACACGAGCCTTTCCGCGATGCGCTCGATGACCTCCGCTCACTCCTCGCCACCGGGGCAAAGCGCGGCAAACGCGCTTACGCCGATTCCTCCGAAGCCGTGCGCGAAGCCGTAGAGCACGCTGTGGAAAAAGCTCGCGAGATCGACGTGGATCCCGTGGCGAATTGGTGGAAGCGGCTCTGGTCGTAAGCCCGCGTCACACGTCGCAAATCCCCACCGCCTGCTTCAGCGACGCGAGCACGTCCGGTTTCGCCGGGATGAACTCCTGCGCGACGTGCCCCTTGAAGCCCGTCTCCACGATCGCCCGCATGATCGGCGCGTAATTCAGCTCCTGCGTCTCATCAATCTCGTGCCGCCCCGGCACGCCGCCGGTGTGGTAGTGCGCGAAGTATTCGTGCCCCGCCTTGATCCGCGCGATCACGTCGCCCTCCATGATCTGCATGTGGTAAATGTCGTAG
>JAYVNN010000177.1:0-15356 GCA_043758435.1 Chthoniobacter sp. | reverse complement strand
GCGGTGCGCTCGAAAACGTGGTTGGCCTTGATCTCCTTTTTCATCTCCTCCTCGATCTTCGGGAAGTCCTCCGGCGAGATGCGGTGCGGCATTTCGAGATCGTAGTAAAAGCCCGTCTCCACCGGCGGCCCCGCGGCAAACTGCGCCTCCGGCCAGAGGCGCAGGATGGCCGTGGCCAGCACATGCGCGGCGGAATGGCGCAGGCGCTCGAGGTCGGTCATCTGGTGGCGCTGTTCGAGGGTTTGGCGTTCGTCGGGCATAGGGAAAAGGGATGGGAGGTTAGGTTTCGGGAGACGTGCCCGCAAGCGGGGAGTGTGCGGCGCGTGGCAGGTGCGCGAGTCCGCGGAATTCCGGGGAGCACACGCGTCCCGCGTGTTGGCGAAGGCGTCCCCGCCTTCGCGGACTTTCGCGGGGTGGGTCTGCGGGTGTGGAGCTCTTGCGCGAGCGGGCGCATCCGCGGCGGCAAGAGGCTCCGCCGCGGTAAAGCCCACCCCGCGAAGTTCGTTTCGGCGAGGACGCCGAAACCAGCACGCGGGACGCGCGCGCTCCCCGGAAGCCACCGCCGTGGCTAGGGCGCGGGGGGCGGGCTGATGAGGGCGGTGGCTTCGTCGAGGAGGATTTCCAGCTCGATGCGGTGCCAGGTGCGGCGCGGGTCGCGGATGCTTTTCGATTTCACGGCCTCGCCCGATTTTTTCAGCCACTCGCGGGCCTCGGCGGTCTGGCCGGTTTTGAACTGCGCCATCGCGAGGAAAATCCAGTCCGGCGGGCGTCCATCCTGCAGCGGCATGAGGTCCGCGTCGGCGTCGCCGCGGAGCTGCGCGGCGCTGGCGGCCTGCATGTAGGCGGCGCGCGAGACGGCGAATTGTGCGATGGCTTCCGGCAGATGTCCGGCCCGATAGAGCGCGGCCCCGAGGGTGTTCAGCGGGTAGAAACTGTGCGGGTCATCCTCGATGCCGAGCCGCGCCAGTTTCACGATGGCCTCGGGATCGGCCGCCGCGCCGGGGCGCAGCGAGCAGGCCCACGCGGCGGTGCTGGCAAAGCCTTCGTCATTGCCAAACAGCTCCACCATTTTGCGCGTCAGCGCCACGTAGTCATCGGGCCGGTTCTGCTTCAGCCGCACGGTGCCGAGCCGCGCGTAGCTCGACGGCATTTTCGGTTTCAGTTCGATGGCTTTGAGCAGATCCGCGGCGGCTTCGTCCCAGCGCGCGGTGGCGGCGTAAGCCTCGGCCCGGAGCATGTAGAGATTGCGGTCCGCAGGCGCGGTCGCGAGCGCCTGCGTGGCGCGCTCGATGGCCTGCGGAAACTCGCCGAGCTCGATGCGCACGCGGGCGAGGCGTTTGCGCACGAGCAGGTCGGACTCGGGCTGCCGGCCGACCGCGCTTTCGTAGTCGGCGGCGGCCTGTTCCCACTCGCGCAGATTGGCGGAGGCAAAGCCGCGGCGGATGAGCAGCGCGGGATCATTCGGAGGTTCTTTGAGGAGCACGTTGAGATGCCAGCGCGCGGCAAACCATTCGCCGGTGGCCTCGCTTTCCTCGACCGCGAGGAGCGGTGGGAGCGTGGCGAGGTCCGCCTTGCTCTCGAGAAAAAGCGCGCCTTTCCCGCGCGCCCACAGCTCGCCGAGCGCGCCGCGTTCGAGCCGCACGAGATCGCGATTTTTCTCGATGCCGCGCGAGAGGACGAGCTGCGCGAACTGCTCGACCTCCGCGATCTTCCCCGTCTCCTCGGGCAGCCGCCAGACGTGCGCGCGGAGCATGGTGACGGGCGCGGGCTCCTCGCGCATCGGGTCGAAGGTGCCGGCGGCAGAAAAGCTGCGCTGCGCCTCGCGGAGGAGCTGCGCGGGTTCGTAGGTGCTGAGCGTGACCACGCGCAGACCGGCGCTCGCGTCCTTCGGCAAAAAGAACGCGTGGCTGACTTCGCCGTCGTGCGGGAAAAGCGAAATCCAATCGCCGCTCGGCACGGCCCAGACCCGCACCGCATGGTCGGCGCAGGCGGTCACGAGATGAAGCCCGTCGTCATCGAAGCGCGCATCGCGAATCGCGCCCGGATGCTGGAGCACGCGGAGCCGGTCGCCGGCCGCATTCCACAGCACCGCGGTGCGGTCGAAGCTCGCGGTGACGATGTATTTTCCATCCGGGCTGAAGGCCGCGAGCGTGAGGTCGGCGGTGTGTTCCGTGAGCACGCGCGGCTCCCCGGCGGTGCCGCGCGCGAGGTCGATGTCCCAGATTTTCGCCGTGTCATCCGCGCTCGCCGTGACCACGCGGGTGAGCGTGCTGTTGAAGCTCGCGTGGGTGACTTCCTCGCTATGGGTGAGCGGCGGCGACTGCGGCTGGCCGGTCGCGGCGTCCCACACGCGGGCCTCGCCGGCGGGCGGATTCGTGGTGCCACTGGCGGTGAGGACGTGGCGTCCGTCGTCGGAAAAAACCGCGTAGCCCACGGTGCCCTGGACCGCGAGCGGCTGGCCGACGGGCGTGCCGGAGGCCGTGTCGAAAAGCTGCACGCTGCCCCCGGTCTCTCCGCGCCGCACACCGGCCAGGAGCACGCGCGAATGGTCGCGACTGAAGACCGCGTGACGCAGCGCCAAGCCGAGCGGAAGCGGCGGGCTGACCGCGGTGCGCTGCGCGGTGTCCCACACGCGCGCGGAGGTCTTCGAGGCGATGAGCGCGAGGTTCGCGTCGTCGCTGAAAAAGATCGCGTTCGGCGAGTTCAGCGCGGCCAGCGGCGCGACGAGCGACGGCCCGCCGTGCAAGTCCCAGCGGCCGATGGCGCCGTTGCGGCTGACGGCGAGCACGCGGCTGCCGTCGCGGGCCAGCGCGGTTTTCCACACGGGATCATTGAGCTGCAAAACGGGCGCGACCGGCTCGCCGGTGCGCAGCCGCCAGCTTCGCGCCCCGTCGGGCGCGACGGTCAGCAGGCGCTCGCCGTCGCGGCTGAAGGCGACGGACGAAACGGTAAAGCCGTGATTGAGCGGCGGCAGCGCGAGCCGGCCCGTGGCCACGCTCCACACGCGCGCCGTGTGATCGCGGCTGCCGCTGGCGATGAAGCGCCCGTCCGGGCTGTAGGCCGCGGAGGACACCGAGCTGTCGTGCGAAAACTCGAGCAGCGGGCGGCCCGTGCGCGCATCGAAAACGCGGGCCGTGGCATCGTGGTTCGCGGTGAGCACGCGCTGGCCGTCGGGGCTGAAGGTGGCGGTGACGAGCTGGCCGCTGAGGTCGGTGGTGAAAACCGCCGCGCCGGTGTCGCTGTCGCGCACCTCGAGCCGCGCGGTTTTTCCATCCGAAGACGACGCCGCCGTGACGAGGCGGCGGTTGTCGGGCGCAAAGGCGACGGTGCCCAGCGGGAGGTTGTAATTCAGCGGGCCGCACGTCGCCTCCGCGCCGCTGGCCACGTCCCACACGCGCACCTGCTCCTGCGCCACTTCGGCACCCTCGGCGTTTTTCGCCCGGCCCGTGCCGCACGCCGCGAGCCGCGTGCCGTCGGGGCTGAACGCGACCTTTTTCACCGCGCCATCCCACACCAGCGGTGGGGCCAGCGCATGGCCGTCGGCGGTGTCGTGGAGCAGGATTTGGAGCGGGGATTCGCAGAGCAGGGCGACGCGTTTCCCGTCGGGGCTGAAGGTCGCCGAGCGCACGACTTCGTGCATGCCCGGCAGCGTGGCGACGCTTTCATTGAGCTTCCAAAAGCACACGCGCCCGCCGCTTTTCGCGTCGCCCGCTACGGTGAGCACGCGCCCGTCGGCGCAAAAGCCGGCGTCGTTCACGCTCGCTTCCGCGTCGGGAAAGTCCGCGAGCTTGGCGCCCGTCTCGGTGTCGTAAAGACGCGCGGTGCCGGGGCCGCCGCCTTTGGGATTCGCCACGGTGAGCACGCGTTTTCCGTCGGAGCTGAAGCGCGCGAGATTCGTCTGCAGGCCGGCGTTTTCCTCGAGGAAAAGCTGGTCGAGTCTGGGGAGCTGCGCGAGCGCCGCGCCGAGCCGCACGCGGTCTTCGCGCTGGGCTTCCGGGTCGGCGGCGGCGGTGTCTTCCCGCAGCGCCTGCGCGAGCCACGCGGTCGAGCCCGCGACATCGCCCTCGCCCATGCGCACGGCGGCGCGCTCGACCATCGTCATGGCGAGCCGGTGATTGGTTTCGCGCGTGTGGCGGCGCTCATTCAGGTAGCCGAAAATGAGTCCGCCGAAGACGAGCGTGAAGATGGTGCCCGCGGCTACGACCGCGGCGGCGATGACGCGCCGCCGCACCCGGGTCGTGCGCTTTACGTTCGCCGCGCCCGCGGCGATGAACTCCTTTTCCAGTGCCGTGAGATCGCTGTACTCCGCGGCGTCCGCGAGTTCCGGGCCGCCCCAGAGCAGCAGGCGGTCGCGCGCGGAATCGTTCCACTGCGCGGCGGCGGCGCTCAGGCGCAGGCGCTTGCGGATCGCCACGCGCTCTTCGTTGAGATACGCGGCGGCGGGCGTTTCGTGGAGCGAAGCCTTGGGGACGTGGAAGCCGAATTCGGCGAGCCCGGTCTCCGGCGGCGTGCGCCGTCCGCGCAGCAGCACCGTGACCCAGTAATCAATGACCGTCTGCGCGGTGGTGCGCGCCTCGTCGTCGGCGAGCACGCGCCCGGTGGCCTGCGCCTGGACGATGAAGTCGCCCACGCCATCGAGAAAATCCGCGGGCAGCGGCGTCCCGCCCTGCCGCCGGATGAGCCGGGTATGCGCGGCCTGGAGCGCGGCTAGATCGTCGAAGCCGAAGTAGTCGGCGGGCAGTGGAGCAGGGGAGTCGTTCACGGTGTTTTGAGGATTTGGTCGAGTTCCGCGCCGACCTTGCGCAATTCGTCGCAGAGGCTTTTGAGTTCAAAATCCACGTTGTAAAACCGCGCGCCCGCCTTGCTGTAGCAGCGCTTGAAAGCCTGCGTGATTTTCGGCGCGAGCCCGGCGGCGAGGGTGCTGTCGAGTTTCTGAATCTCCTCGTTGAGTTCGGCGGCCCACGGGCCTTTCGTCGTCGGCACGCAAAGCGCGGCGATTTTTTTCCGCAGGCTCTCCCAGGAAAATTCGAGGTCGCCCAGATCCGTCGAAAGCTGCGCCTCGATGCGGCGCATCTCGGAGTCGATCTCCTGCCACGCGTTGTGTTCGTCGCAGAGCGCCTGCAATTCCGCGCGGAGCCGGGTCAGCGCCTCCACGCCGGCGGCAAAACGCTGGCCCTCCGGCGACGCGAGATCGGCCCCGGTCAGTTGCCCGAGGATTTTTTTCAGGCCCGACTCCAGCGGCTCCAGCGGCAGCTCGCGGGCGGTGTCGAGGAGGCGGAGATTGATGCGCGAAGGCTGGATGGCGAGCACCCGGTCGATCCGCCGCGTGGCTTTTTTCAAAGGGGCCGCGTCGCACGCTTCGAGGGCGGCGGCGAGTTCCGTGGCGGCGGTCTTGAGTTCGTCGAGAAAGGCGGTCTCCGCCGGCGGGAGGCTGCCGCGCGCCACGGCTCCGCCGGTGGTGGTGATGATCTGCTGGAGGATGCCCTCCGCCGGGAGCAGGCCGTCCCAGTTGACCGCCGCGGGATCGTCGCGCCGGGACTCGAGGAGGAGAAAGTTGTAGCATTGGAAATGCAGGTTGTGCAGCGCGTCGTGGAGATCCTTGTAGTCGCTCAAAACCACGATGTGCTGGCTGGCGGCGGCCAGGTCCGCGGCGAAGCGGCCGGCCACCGAATCCACCGCGACCGCGGGATCGGCGATCAGCGCCCGCAGCGCCTGGAGCCCGGCGGCGCTCGTGGCCGTGGACGTGCTCGGAGTCGGCGGCGGGGCGGCTGGCGGCATGGCTGGGGTGGTCCGGTTCAGCAGCTTCTGCCGGAATTTTTCGATCGTCCGTCGCAGGCCGGTGACCACGCAATCCCACGCCTCGTCGAGATCGTCCCATTTGCTCACCGCGAGGAGTTCCGTGGGAGCGCCCGGCTTCGTCGGCAGCGCCTGGAGCGAGCCGAGCCCCTGCACCTCGCCCCAGCCGTTGGTGATCCGCACGAGCACCGGCACGACGACCGCCTCGCCGGCCCCGAAGCGTTCCATCGCCCGGCGCATCTCCTTGGTCTGAATATATTGCGAGGCCATGAAATCCGGGCTCACGAGCAGCACGATGATGTGCGCTTTTTCGAGGTTCTCATTGATCTCCTGATCCCATTTGTCGCCGCCGACGAGTTCGCGGTCGGTCCAGTCCTCGATGACGCCCCGGATTTTCAGGACGCTGAGCGATTTCTTCAGCGTGTCGCGGTGGCTTTCGTCCTCGTGCGCGTAGCTCGTAAAAAGCCGCAGCGCCAGCCCCGCGTCCGCCGCCGCTTCCTGCGTCGGGATTCCCGATGGTTCACCAACAGCCGCTGGGGTCATGGCAGCGAGCCTTAAACAAGCGCCGCCCGGCGACAAGACGATATTTGCCCGCGTGCCCAGTGGCGGGCCGGTGAGGAGCGGCTCCGCCGCTCAGTCCGAGTCCTGCTCGTGCCCGTGTTTGATTTTGGTGACGGCCCGCCCGTGCTCGTCATCGTAATGTCCCCAGCCGCCGTCGATGCCCGCGAGGCGCTCCGGGCGGTGGGCCTGTTCGAGGAGGTGCGCTTTGGCAAAATTCTCGTGCGCTTTCAGCAAAAGCTGCGCCTGCGAAGTGGCGGCGTGGGCGCGCAGGAGCTGCGCGTTGTTCGTGGTGCTGTGGTGCAGGAGGATCTGCTGCGCGGCGGCGTTGTTGTGCGCGGCGAGGAGGAGGTGCTGCTGCGCGGCGGCGTTTTGCTGGACGAGCAAATGCTGCTGCGCGGCGATGGCCGAGAGCTGGAGCAGATACGAATGCGCGCCCGCGGTGACGGCGGCGAGCTGGTGCTGGCGCGCGGCATTCGCGGCGGCGAGCAGGAGCAGGTGGTGCGAGGCGCTGCCCGCGGCGGTTTGCAAAAGCTGGTGGTGCTGCGCGGCGGCGCTCGTCGCGAGCAGCAGGTGTGCGTGCGCTGCGCCGGCGCTGGCGACGAGCAGGTGATGCTGCTTCGCCGCGGCGGACGTGGTCTGCGCGAGCAGGTGGCGCGCGGCGGCGGCGGTCGTGGCGAGGAGCAGATGCGCGTGCGCCGCACCCGCGGTGACGACGATGAGATGGTGCTGACTCGCGGCGGCGGCCTGCGCGAGCAGGTGGTGGGCAGCGGCGGCGGCGGTGGCAAGCAGCAGATGGGCGCGCGCCGAGGCCGCGGCGGTCTGGAGCAAAAGATGGTGCTGCGAAGCCGCGGCGCTGGCGATGAGCAGGTGGTGCTGGCTGGCGGCGGCGGTGGCGAGCAGGAGATGGGCGTGCGCCGAGGCGGCGGCGGTGCGCAGGAGCAATTGATGCCGCGCCGAGGCGGCACTCTGCGCCAAAAGCAGATGCGCGTGCGCGGTCGCGGCGGCGGCGGAAAGCTGATGCTGCTTCGCGGAATTCGTGGACTGCTGGAGGAGCAGGTGCTGCCGCGCCGACGCCGCGGTTTGCAGCAGGTGCTGCTTCTGCGCGCTCGTGGCGGCCTGCTGCAAAAGGTGCTGCTGCTGCGCCGCGCGGGCGTGCTGCGCGAGGAGCGCCGCGTTGTTTCCCGCCACCGCCGAGAGCGGCAGCAGCAGGGCGAGGCCGAGCGCGGTGACGCGGAGATGCAGCGGCGGGCGTTTCATGGCGCAGCTAAAGCCCGGCGCCGCCTGCTGGCAACCGCTTCCTCATTCGTGCCGCCCCTTGAAAGTCAGCTCCGCGATCCCGGATTTGTCCAGCTCGCCGAGCCCCTCGAAAACCATTCGGTCGTACTGCGCCTTCGTCGCCTCCGCCAGCGGCAGGTCGAGCCCCGCGGCCCGCCCGAGCTGGAGTGCGATGCCGCTGTCCTTGGCCGCGTGGGCGGCGGAGAAAAAGCACGAGTGATCCCGATTCTGCATGTCTTCGCCGTCCGTCACCAGCACGCGCGAAGCCGCGCCGGTCTGCGAGAAAACCTCGCGCAGCATCGTCAGGTCCAGCCCCACCGCCTCACCCAGCCCGAGCCCTTCCGCGAGCCCCGCAGTATTGATGTTCATCACCATGTTGACCAGCGCTTTCACCTTCGCCGCCTGCCCCGTGCCGCCGATGTAGCGCAGCGACGCCGACAGCTTTTCCAGCACCGGCTTGGCCCGCTCGTAAGCCTCCGCCTTGCCCCCGCACATGAGATACAGCGTGCCCTCGCGCGCCTGCGTGATGCTCGACGCCATGCACGCCTCCAGCGACTGCGCGCCCGCCTCCTCGCAGCGGCTCTCCACCTGCTCATGCGTGCCGGGGGAAACCGTCGCGCAGTTGATGAAAAGCGTGCCTTCCGCCACGGTCACGCCGCTCGCGCTCGCGAGCAGCGAGTCGTTCCCGCTGCCCACCGAGCTGAAGATATTGTCCATCGCCTCATCGTCCGTGACGACCGTGATGACGATGTCCGCCGCCGCCGTGACCTCCGGCAGCGTGGCCGGCGCCGCGCAACCCAGTTCCGCCGCGAGCGCCGCCGCCAGCGGTGCGTGCGAGTCATAGACCGCAGTGACTGCGAAGCCTGATTCCTTCAGCCTCCGCGCCATGTTAGCCCCCATGCGACCGGTTCCGACGACAGCGATTTTTTCAGACATTGTGATTGGCGATTTTTGAAGGTTGAGCCCGCCGCGGGATCGCGCCGGACGAAAAAAATCATGCCCGCTTTTTTCCCAGCGGCAAGAGCCGACATGGGCAAGGCGCAAAATGGACGGTTGCCCAATAATTTCCCTGCAAACTGAGCCGCTGCCGAATCAAGAGGAGTTGAGGATGGAGGCTGCCGCATTTCTCTCGCCTCGGCGCGCGGGTGGGGGAAAAAGGCGCGGTGCGTTTCATTTTCGCCCCTCGCATGAATCACGAATTTTTCCGCCTACCGCCTTCCGCGCGCCGCCTTTTCCTCCAGCTCTACCGGCTGGCAGTGCTCGTGGTCATCGCGGGGATCATCCGCGGGCATGCGGTGCGGCTGCGGGTCGAGGGGCATGCGCCGATCTCGGTCGCGGAAGTGCGCGAGATTTTTCCCCAGGCGGCGGGCGTGCAGGATGACGACGGGCCGCGCGGCGGGGCGTTTGTGCGCGACGGGCACGGCACGCAGCTCGGCTACGTCGTCCGCACTTCGCCGCACACGGACGCGATCCTCGGCTACCGCGGGTGGACGGACACGCTGATCGCTTTCGACCCGGCGCTGCACGTCGCGGGCGTGCGCATCCGCTCCTCGCAGGACACGCGCGAGCATGTAGGCGATGTGCGGGAGGACCGGCATTTTTTGAAAACGTGGAACGGCCAGCCCTGGGAGGAAGTGGCGCGCGTGACGCCGGAGCAGGCGGGGATCGAAGGCGTGTCGGGTGCGTCGATGACGAGCATGGCGGTGGCGGAGGCGATTCAGCGGCGCTTGCAAATGGCGGACGTGGCGCTGGCAGTGGTGCCGCCGCCGCTGCGCATCCGCGCGCACGACCTCGGGCTCGCCGCCGTCATCGCCGCGGCGCTTGTGCTCGCTTTCACGCGGAAAAGGCAGTGGCTCCGGCGCGGCTTCCAGGTGCTCGTGATCGGCTACGTCGGCTTTGTCACCGGCGACTTGCTCGCGCAATCGCTCATCGCCGGCTGGGCGGCAAACGGCGTGCCGTGGCGCAGCGCGCCGGGCCTCGTGCTCCTGCTCGCCGCCGCGCTCGCGGTGCCGTGGGCCACGCGCCAGCCGCTCTACTGCCAGCAGCTCTGCCCGCACGGAGCCGCGCAGGAATTGCTCGCGCGCCTCGCCCCGCGGCGCTGGCGCGTGGCGCTGCCCAAGGACTTCGCGCGCGGCCTGCGCTGGATGCCTGCGCTGCTGCTCGCGCTGGTCATCGCCATCACCATCCTCGTCCTGCCCATCGACTTGGCGAGCGTCGAACCTTTCGACGCCTACCTCCTCCGCACCGCCGGCTGGGCCACCCTCGCGCTCGCCGTCGCCGGGCTCATCGCCTCGCTTTTCGTCCCGATGGCCTACTGCCACTACGGCTGCCCGACCGGCGCGCTCCTCGAATTCCTCCGCGCCCGCGGCCCGACCGATCATTTCAGCCGCCGCGATGTCGCCGCCGCGCTCCTCACCGCTTTCGCCGCCCTGCTCTCGTGGAAATACCAGGCGCTCCACGCGTGGATCATCGCGGGGAGCTAGCGGATCTTTGGCGCGTCGAAGGTGCGGCCGCCCTGGTGGTGCGTGGCCTTGGCCACTTTGCCGTCCGCGCCTTTCGTGAACTCGACACGGGCCGGCGTGACGCGCCAGACAAACTCGGTCTCGGATTTCGGGTAGATGGGATACCGCGGCTGCCCGGTGAGCTGCGCGGAGAGCTGGGTCCCGTCGCGGGTCACGGTGAGGACCGCGCCGGGGCCGTAATCGTACTCGCCGGTGAGAGCGTCGAGCACGGCCTCGGCGAGCTTGATGACCGGCGTGGGCGGGAGCTTCGGGGCTTTGAAGGCAGTGCCGTTTTGGTGATGCTCGGCGGCGGTGATTTCGCCTTTGGTGTTTTTCAAAAAGACGATCTGCGCGTCGATGGCCTTCCAAAAAAAATGGTCGGGCGCGCTGGAGAAAATCTCGAACTTCGGCTGGCCGTCGAGCTGCGCGAAAAGGTGCTCGGTGTCGGCGGAGACGGTCAGCGTGGCCGTGCCGTAGTCATATTCGCCGGCGTAGGTGGCAAAGGTTTTGGGATCGGTTTTCGGATCAATGGCGGGCGCGGGCGGGAGGTCGGCGGCGAGAAATTTCTCCGCAATCTCGTGGCCGAGCGTGGCGGGGATGAGGCCGGGCGGGGCCTCCAGCGCATTGGCGAGGATGGCGATGGTGAGCCGCTGCGCGGGGAAGCGGACGAGGTAGCTTTGGAAACCCTGGAGCCCGCCGCTGTGGTCGATCAGGCGCAGGCCACGCAGCTCGCCGATGCACCAGCCAAAGCCGTACTGCATGCCCTGCACGCCGCGCGGCAGGGCCACGGGAGTGTGCGCCGCCTTCAGCGAATCCGCGCTGAGCACGCGCCCGCCGAAGACGGCTTCATTCCACAGGCGCAGGTCGCGGACGGTGGAGTAAAGCGCGCCCGCCCCGCCGGCCCACGTCATGTCCCAGTCGAGCGCGCGGGTGAGTTTGCCCGCGGCAAAGGTGTAGCCCAGCGCGCCGTCGGCAGGCGGCGCGTCGTTGCGGAAAAGGCCGGTGTCCTTCATCCCGAGCGGCGCGAAGAACTGCTCCCGCAGATAATCCCCGAGCGGCTGGCCGGAGACTTTCGCGACGATTTCGCCGAGGAGAAAATAGCCGCTGTTGCAGTACTTCCAGCCCGCGCCCGGCGCGAAATCCGGCGGGTCGTCGCGGAAGGAGGCAATGAGTTTTTCCGGTGCCACGGGCGCGGTGACGCCCGCCAGAAAGCCCGGCTTGTCCGTGTAGCTGTGCAGGCCGGAAGTATGGGTAAGCAGGCGGCGGACGCTGATTTTTTCCCCGCCGGGAAAGCCGGGAAAAAAGCGCGTGAGCGGATCGTCGAGCGAGAGCTTTTCCTTTTCCGCGAGGCGCAGGATGGCGGCGGCGGTGAACTGCTTGGTGATCGACCCGATGCGGAATTTAGTGTCCGGCGTGGCGGTCGTGCGGTGCTCGAGATCGGCGAGACCCACCGCCTTTTCGTAAATGATTTTGCCCTCGCGCGAGACGAGGACGGCGACGGCGACGGGCTGCGCTTTCGTCAGCTCCGCGAGCCGCACGTCAATCTCTGCCGCGGGGTCGCCGGCGAAAAGAGGCAGCGTCAGCGCGAAGGCGATGGCGATGGGAAGGAGTTTGGCGGTCATGGGTTGTGCTGGCTTGGAAACGTCCGGGATTGTTAGCTGGCGGCAGTCGCCCTCCAAGAAATGAAAACGATCCTTTCCCGGTTTTTCCTCGCGCTCGTTTGGGCGCTGAATTTTGCGACCGTCTCTGCCGTGGAATACCGCACCGTGGAGCATGCCGGGAAGCGGTTCACCGTCTGTACGGTCGATCCTGCGCACGAGCGGTTGGATTTGTTTTTGCGGGACGGCAAGGGAGTGGTGCTGCACACGTTTGGTGCGGTGGATTTGCTGCTCCGCGGGCGCGGTGAAAAACTCGTCTTCGGAATGAATGGGGGAATGTTTCATCCCGGTTTTGCGCCGGTCGGTTTGTTCGTGGCCGATGGTCGCGAGATCGCGCCGCTGAGCATCGCTGCGGGCGTGGGAAACTTTTTTCTCAAGCCCAACGGCGTCTTCGCCGTGACCGATACGGGCTCGATGGTCGTGGAGACTTCGCAGTGGCCCGCGTTCGCGGGCAAAGTGCGGATCGCCACGCAGTCGGGGCCGATGCTGGTGATCGACGGCCGGCTACATCCGGCGTTTCGCGCGGAGTCCGTGTCGCGACTTTTCCGCAATGGCATCGGCATCGCGCCGGACAAAAAAGCCGTCTTCGTGATCTCGATGGAGCCGGTGAATTTCTACGAATTCGCCACGCTTTTTCGCGATGCTTTGCAGTGCCGCAACGCGCTCTTTCTCGACGGCACGATCTCCAGTCTTTATGCGCCTGAACTCAAGCGCAGCGATGCGCCTTTTCCCCTCGGCCCGATCCTCGGCGTGACGGCGGAGAAGCCGAATCCTTAAAAAATCCCCGAGGGCGGCTGGGTGCTGGCCGGGGCGGCGTCGCCCTTGATTTTCGCGGTGAGCAGGTTCTGGAACTCCTGCATCTGCTGCACCACGTCCGGGCCGCGCTGGAGGACGGCTTTGGCGAGTTTCTCGTAGTGCGCGGGGTTGCGCTGGGCGAGTTCGGAGAGGGCCATGATGACGGCGAGGGTGTTGTTAATGTTGTGCTTCACCTCCCGGAATTTTTCGTGGATGGCTTGCAGTTCTTCGCGGGTCATTTGGAAAGTTTGATCGGACATCGCTTAATTGCCTCTGGAGGTGGGTTTGGGGTCGTGCTTTGCTTCGCGGTTTTACACCGACGGCGGAAATGCCAGCACAAGTAATTAAGATCACCGGGGCTCGCCAGCATAATCTCAGGAACCTCACACTGGAGATTCCGCGGGAGAAACTGGTCGTGATTACGGGGCTCAGCGGCTCGGGCAAATCGTCGCTCGCCTTTGACACGCTCTACGCGGAGGGGCAGCGGCGGTATGTGGAAAGCCTGTCGGCCTACGCGCGGCAGTTTCTCGATCAGATGCAAAAGCCGGACGTGGATTTCATCGAGGGGCTGTCGCCGGCGATTGCGATTGAGCAGCGGAGTTCGGGGGGGAATCCGCGCTCGACCATCGCGACGACGACGGAAATCTACGACTATCTGCGGCTGCTTTTTTCCGCCGTAGGACAGCCGCACGATCCGCAGACGGGTGCGCCGATTTTCAAGCTCTCGCCGGAGCAGGTGGTGGACAAAATCGTGGGCTATCCGGTGGACAGCCGCATCGTGGTGCTCGCGCCGCTCGTGCAGGGTGAGGTGGGGGAGTTTCGCGATGTGATCGAAAAGCTGAAGCGCGAGGGCTTTGTGCGGGTGCGGGTGGATGGCGAGATCATCGAGCTGGCGCGGCCCGAGCCGATCCGCCTGAGCAAGGGCGAGAAGCATGTGATCGAGGTGGTGGTGGACCGGCTGGTGATTCGCGAGGGTGTGCGGACGCGGCTCGCGGATTCGGTGGATACGGCGCTGAAGTGGGGCGGGGGAAAGGTGGTGATTTTGGAAGGTGTCGAGCCGGAGAAATGGGCGGCGCACAAGTACTCGACGGATTTCAGCAATCCCGAAACCGGCTTCACGCTGCCGGCGCTGACGCCGAAACATTTTTCGTTCAACTCGCACTTCGGCGCGTGCCCGGCGTGTCACGGGCTCGGCACGGAGCTGGTGTGTGATGCGGACCTGATGATCCCCGACCGCGAGAAGTCGCTCGCCGGGGGCGCGGTCGCGCCGTGGGCCAAGGCGAACAAGCGCATGCACGGTTATTACCAAGGCGTGCTCACTTCGCTCGCAAAGGAATATCGCGTGTCGATGGATGCGCCGTATGACGGACTTTCGCCGGCGTTTCAGGCCGCGCTGGTGCATGGCACGGGCGAGCGGGCGCTGGTTTTTTCGTGGGGCGAAAATGGCAAGCGGGAGAAAGTGGAGAAGCCGTTCGACGGGCTCGTGGCCGCGCTGCAAAACCTTTACAAGACCACGGATAGCGAGCTGTCGCGCCAGCGCATCCGCCAATACATGAGCCGGCGGACGTGCTCGGTGTGCAATGGCGCGCGGCTCAAGCCGGAGATTCTGGCGGTGACGGTCGAGGGCGATTTGAAGCCGCTGAACATCTATCAATTCTGCCGGCTCTCGATTGCCGACGCGCTGCGCTTTGTGGAAACGCTCGCGTTCACCGAACAGCAGCGTTTCATCACGAGCGAGGTGCGGCGGGAGATTGCGGCGCGGCTGAGTTTCTTGGTGGAAGTTGGGCTGGGCTACCTCTCGTTGGATCGTGAAAGCGGGACGCTGAGCGGTGGTGAGGCGCAGCGCATCCGGCTGGCGACGCAGATCGGAAGCGGGTTGGCGGGCTGCCTCTACGTTTTGGATGAGCCGAGCATCGGCCTGCATCAGCGCGACAATGACCGGCTCATCGGCACGCTGCGGCGGCTGCGCGATTTGGGAAATTCGGTGATCGTCGTCGAGCACGATGAGGACACCATTCGCGAGGCGGATCACGTCATTGATCTCGGCCCCGGCGCGGGTGCTCGCGGTGGTTTTATCGTGGCGCAGGGCACGCTCGCGGAGGTGCTGGCGGTGGAGAATTCGCTGACTGCGCAGTATCTCAGCGGGCGGGCGAAAATCCCCGTGCCGAAGACGCGGCACCGTCCGCAATTCGTCGCGCCGCAGAATCTCAAGGATCAGCACAATCCCGGCTGGCTGACGATAACCGGCGCGCGGGAAAACAATCTCCAGGGCGTAACCGCGTCCTTTCCGCTCGGCTGCCTGACGTGCGTGACCGGCGTCTCGGGCAGTGGGAAATCCACGCTCGTCGATGACATCCTCCGCCGCGTTTTGTTCCGCCATTTTTACCGCTCGAAAGACCGTCCCGGCAAATACGCGGCGATTCACGGGCTGGAGCAGATCGACAAGTCCATCGTCATCGACCAGACGCCCATCGGCCGCACGCCGCGCTCGAATCCGGTGACCTACACCGGCGCGTTCGGGCCGATTCGCGAGCTGTTCGCCGGGCTGCCGGCGTCGCGCATCCGCGGCTATGACGTGGGGCGGTTTTCTTTCAATGTGAAGGGTGGGCGCTGCGAGACTTGCGAGGGCGACGGCGTGAAAAAGATCGAGATGCACTTTCTCGCGGATGTCTATGTGGAGTGCGAGGTCTGCCGCGGGCGGCGCTACAATCGCGAGACGCTGGAGATCACTTACAAGGGCAAGAACGTGGCCGACATTCTCGACATGACT
>JAYVNN010000176.1:0-15368 GCA_043758435.1 Chthoniobacter sp. | reverse complement strand
AGCATCCGGCTGCAAAGCGGCCTCGTGCTGCCGGTCACTTGGACTGGCGATGAAACGTGGCAGGTCAGCGTGCCGATCAACGCGGGCACCAACGCGCTTACGCTCCAGGCGCTCGACTACCACGGCGCGGTCGTCGGCACCGCGAGCATCACCATCACCGGCACTGGCAGCATCGTCGCCGCAGCGGCGGGAAATCTCGTCGTCTCCGAACTGCACTACAACCCGTCTGCCGCGACCGCCGCGGAGATCAGCGCGGGCGTCACCGACAACGACGACTTCGAGTTTGTGGAAGTGCGCAACATCAGCCCGACGGCGACGGTGAACCTCAACGGCGTGCGCTTTTCCACCGGCATCACCTACGCCTTTTCCGCCACCACGCTCGCGCCCGGCGCGGCGCTCACCGTCCCGCGCCGCGCGTCCGCCTTTGCCCTGCGCCATCCCAGTTTGACGGTCGCGCCGGAATACTATCAGGCGAGCGGAAACGTGTTCAGCAACAACGGCGAACTCGTCGTGCTCATCGACGCCGCCGGCGCGGACATCGTGCGCTTCACCTACGGCATCACGTTGCCGTGGCCGGTCACGCCGCACGGCGCGGGGCCGTCGCTCGTGCTCATCGCCCCGCTGCTCAATCCCGACCCGAACGACCCGCTCAACTGGCGCGCGAGCACCGCCAACGACGGCAACCCCAACGCCAGCGACGCCTTCGCCCCGCCCGCCAACCCCGGCGGCGACGCCAACGCCAACGGCCTCCCCGACATCGTGGACTACGCCCTCGGCGGCGGCGCCTTTCCCAGCCCCGGCAGCACCCTCGTCACCGGCGTCACCTACCCCACTTTCACCTTCGAGCGCCAGCCGCGCGCCGACGTGCTGTGGCAGATCGAAACCTCGCCCAGCCTCCAGTCATGGGCGCTCGCCGGCGCGACCGTCACCCCCATTTCCCGCACCACCCTCGGCAGCGGGCTCGAACGCATCACCCTCCGCACCACCACCCCGCTCAACGCCACGCCCGCGCCCTTCCTCCGCGCCCGGCTGCAAATGAAACCGTAGCCCACGGCGCACAGCGCCTGTGGATTTTTGTTTCACTTCAGCGTTTGCAAGTAGGCGAAAAGGTCGCGCACCTGCCCGTCGCGCAGCGTGTCGAGCAGCCCCTCCGGCATCAGCGAGCGGCGAAGAAATTTTGCGTCGCGAATCTCCGCGCGCGGGATGCGACGGTCTTCTGCGCCGGGCGTGCGGACGGTGACGGTGTCCTGATCTTCGCTGACCCAAAGCGCGTCCACCACATCGCCGTTTTTCAACTCCACGCGGTACGTGCGGTAGCTGCTTTCCATCGCCGCACTCGGCTGGATGAACTTGCGCAGCAGCCGCTCGGTATCCATCGCAGCAACGCCGCTGAGCTTCGGGCCAAAGTTTCCGCCGACCGAGTCCATGACGTGGCAGGTCTGGCACACGGCGACGACGAATTTGCCGCGCGCGGCGTCGCCGGGCTGGTTCGCGGGGAGACGGAATTTTTCATACTTCGCGTCCACCGCGGCGGCTTCGTCTGCGCTGAGCACGGGTGGAAAATCGCTGGTCTTCACGACCTTCGCGCCGTCGTAGAGCTTGCCCCATTCATCCGGGGCAAAGGCGGTGAAAACGAGGCCCGGCGCGCTGTTCCAAGGCAGGCGGCGGTCGCACTCCGCGCGGATTTCGTCCGCGGTGCGCTCGTGATCCCAGATGCGAAATTCCGCCATCGCGCCCGCCGTGCCGCCCGCCGCACCCGAGGCCGCGACGAACGCTTTCCCAAGATTCTGCGGCGCGGCTTTGGATTCATCGGCGGCGAGTTCGCCGTCTTGGTAGATTTTGAAAAAGCCCTCGGCATTGCGCGTGACGGCAAGGTGCGTCCACAGCCCCGGCGTCATCGGCTTTTTCGAGACGATGGCATCGCCCACCTCCGCGCCGGCCCAGACGTGCAGCCTGCCCTCGTGAAAGTTCATGTCGAACTGCTTCGACGTGGCCACAATGCTGTCGGCATTACCCATCGTCTTGCGCCCCGCGCTGGCGGGATCAAGCCGCACCCATGTTTCCACGGTGAACGGCCCTTCGAGATCAACGATGGTTTCGGCCAGCGCTTCGTCCGCACCGTTGAGCATGAGCACGGGCCGGAAAAGCGCGCCGCGACTTTCCACGAGCTGCGCGAGCGTCGGTTCGTCGGGGCCGAGCACCGCGCGCAGGCGGTCGAGCGTGGCGGGGTCGAGGTCGGCAGCCGGCAGCGTGCCCGTCTTGATCGCCGCGAGGATCGCCACGGCCCCGGATTTTTTTCCGCTCAGTTTTGCGAAGACGGTGCGCCGCTGGCCGGGCGTGAGTTTGGGATAAAGGGCGAGCGCGCGCGGCGGCACATCGTCGGCGCGTGCGGCGAGGAGCGCGTCGAGTGCGGCATCGCGAATGGCCGTCTCGGGCGAGGCCGTGGCGAGCTGCGCGAAAACATCGCTGCGCCGGCTGCCGATTGCGGCCAGCGCGCGGAGCGCGGGCAGCGCGTCGGGCAGCCCGCCCGCTGCGAGCGCGAGCAGCGCGGGCTCGGCGGCGGGGAGCGCAAAGTCCGCGGTGATTTTCCGCGCGAGGTCACGGCTCGCGTTGTCTTTGCGCACGCGCAATTTCGCGGCGGCGTCGGCGAGGAAAGGCGTGAGTTTCGCGACGTCGAATTTTCCGCGCCCGGCGAGCAGCGCGTCGAGCGTGCCCGCGCGGGTCGCGGGATTTTGCAGCGTGGCGCAGAGCACATCGCCGGCCCCTGGCTCGTCGGGAAATTCCGCGAGGCGCAGCACTTCCTCCGGCGTCGGCGGGCGCGTGAGCTTTGGCAAAAGCCGCGCGACCCGCGCCGCGCTCAGCCTCGGCTCCAGCGCGAGCGCGGCGAACAAGCGCCGTTCGATGGGAAGTTTTTTCGCAACGGGTGAGTCGAGATATGAAATGACAGCCTTTGGTCGGTCCTCGAGAAACATCCGGACGAGATAGCGCTCAAACTCGCGGTCATACGCTTCGCGAACTTTGATGATCTTCTTCGCGTTCTGCGTGGAAACAGCGGTCGGCGCGGCGAGCGGCGTGAGGTCGAGTTTCATCAACGCCTCAAACGCAGGCTGGGCACGCTCGGCACCTCCTCCGTCAGAATCATTGAGAGCCCAGTTTATGAACTGAGTTCCGAGCGTTCGGATTAAGGCCGCTTTTACGTCGGGGTCAGGATCGCGTACGAGAGGAGCGAGAGTGTCCGCAATCTCGACCGCCGTGTAGGCGTTGTGTTGATGAAGCCTGGCTAGTTCGCGGCGAATGTTTCGATCTGGATCAGTAAGCAACTTGGGGAAATCCAATGCCCACAGGCGACCATTCATCCCTCGCTCATCAAGTTCGAGCGCTTCCAGAGTCCAGAGCGCCTGAATTCGCCGCGCCCCAGAATTCGTTTTGTTTTTGACGATCTTCTCCAATTTCTTGTCCATCGGGTCGTCTCTATCGTCCCAGCGGCGGTCCCCAATCGCCTGCCACGCCAGATGACTCTGCGCGAGCGACGAGCCGCCGAGCTTGGCCAGCAGTTGATCGCCGGTCAGCTTCGTGAAATCCGGCACCGCGAATGGCTTCTGCGCGACCGCTTTCACGCGCCAGATGCGGCCGCGGCTGTGGTCGGCGTCTGGCGCGGCGGCATGGTCGTACGCGTCGGCGATGTAGAGGCAGCCGTCGGGGCCGAAACGGATCGCCACCGGGCGGAACCACTCGTCGCCCGACGAGATGAAATCGGGCAGCCTCGCGTAACGATGATACGGGCCGTCGGGCGTGACTTTGATCGCATGAATTTTCCCGAGGCTTGGGTTCGCGACATACATCACGTCGGCATGCGGCTTGGGCCACGCAGCCTTGTCCGAGAGCGCGAGGCCGCTGAGACTGTCGCCGCCCATTGCCAGCCCCGGCGTGCCCGGAAACACCGGCGCGTAGCTCGGCACGCGCTCGCCGGTGCCGCCGGGGTAGCTCGCGTAGAGCTGGAATTCCGTGAGCGCAGAGCCATCGGCCCGCGCGTCCTGAATGAAGCACTCGCCTTCACCGGTGAGGACAAGGCCCGAAAGGTTGTCCGGGCCGCTGGTGGTCATTCCAAGCCTCGAGCCATCGGGAGAAAATTCCGCCATGTGAGCGCCGCCGAAATGCACGGCCCAGTTTTCGGACGGATCGTCGTGCCGAACCCGGCCGGAATTGCCCGCGCCCTGTGCCAGCCACAACGATCCGCCCGGCATCCGCGCGAACTGATGCGGCGTGGCCTGCGCATCCTGGACGCCGAAGCCGGTGAAGACTACCTCGCGCGAGTCAGCCATGCGATTTGCGCCGATCCGCAATGCCGATTCCTGGAGGATGGAAATCCGTTCCGTGTTCCTCGTCTCCTTATCTTCGATCTTCTTTTTCGTCTCCGCATCCGTGCAGCTCAAAAACAAAATGTCCGGGCCGTGCTGCACGTAGCAGCCGTCCTGGTACGGCAGCAGGCCGCGCGGTGCCGTGAGGCCATCGGCAAAGACGCGCGGCGTTTGCACGCCGGGCGCAAACGGCGTGTCGAAGATCAGCACTTTGTCCCGGCCCGGCTTTTCGTACTGCGCCTTGGCGAGCGCGGGGTCGCTTTTCCCATCGACAGGTTTTTCCAGCGCGGTCATCGCCCACATGCGCCCATGCTGATCCCACTCGAAGCCCGCAAATTTTCCGATGCCCGCGGCGGCATCCTCCTGCGCCACGAGTTCGATGGCAAAGCCCGGCGGCAGCGAGAACGCGGCCCGTTCCTCCTCCGGCGTGAGCGGGGCAGCGTGTGCGGCTTGCGCCCGCGCAGCCACGCCGATGAGGAGCGCAAGGGCGACGGAGTTTTTCATGCGGGGGATGGCTGTAGGGGAAGCTGCCCACTTCCCCTACAGCCGTCACCCTACTTCGCCTTCACCAGCCGCAGCGAGTCGCGCGCGAACCAGACCTCGCCTTTGCTCGCGCGCAGTTCGGCGACGATCACGATGTCGCCGCCGGGCGTTTCAAAAGTGTAGCCGACCGGCTGCCAGGAGGCGCTCCCGACCGCCGCATTCTGCCCCTCGCGCACGCCGCCGGAAATGCGCAGGCCCGCGCCTTCGCCCGAGGCGTCTTTCACGCCCACCACGTTCGAGGTCGCGACCTTCGCCTCGAGCCGGTAGCGGCCGGCGTCGAGGTGCAGGGTCTGCCGCCACGAGGCCACGGTGGCGGTGTCAGCGCGGATGTGCAGGCACGCCTGGCCGTCCTTCGCGATCTCGTCGAACTGCGCGCCGGTGCCTTCCTGGCTCCAGCCTTTGGCCAGCTTCAGCACGCCCGTCTGATCGAAAACCACCGCCTTCGGAATCGCCCCGAGCTGTTTGCCGATGGCCGCAAAACGCCGCGCCACGCGCCCGCGCACCTCATTGATCTGCCCCTCGTAATCCTTCGCCCATTTGCCGTCTTTCGCCGCGATGGCGTCGCGCACGCGCCGGCCTTCGGCGCTGATGCGCGCCGCCCAGTCCTCCTTGAGCAGCACGTTTTCATAGATGCTCTCGACCCGCGCCTTGTACAGCGGCGGCCCCTGCGGGCAGCGCATCACCGCGCCGCCGACCAGCGCGCCGAAATCGCGCATCACCGGAAAGTTTTCGTCGCCAAACATCTGGTCCATCCCGTGCAGGAAAAACGAGAATTTCCCGGTGTCCGGGTCGCGGTAAAAACGGTAGTTGTTGCGATTGAAATTGTAGCCGTCCCAGTGGCAGAAAATGTCCTCCAGCGCACAGAACGACATGAATTTTTCGAGGTCGAGAATCTTCCCCAGCCGCTCCCAGCGCTTCGCATTGTCGCCCTCCTGGCACGCGGCGATCAGCTCTTTCAGCGCGGTCTTGTCCTTCGGGTCGCCCTTGTCCTTTTCCATGTTTTCATTGATCTCCTGGCAAAAGCCGCCGTCGTACAAATCGCCGTCCGTGTTCTTGTAAAACGCGGACAGAAAATCGTCGGTGAACGCCTCCTTCACCACGTAGAGCCCGAGGTCGCGCCCGTTGAATTCCACAAACGCGTGCGAGCAGCGCGACGCCGGCACGCCCGCCGCGCGCGCCATCGCGCCGGTGATGAGTTCGTTCAGATACGTGCCGTCCTGCGCGCAGTTGTTGAGATGGATTTTCTTCATCCCGTGAAAGCGGTCGCCGCCTTTGATCTTTTCAAAATTCAGCGTCAGCCCCGGCTTGCCATCCATGTGCTGAAAACTCCCCGCCGAGCCTTTCAGCTTCACCGAAACTTTCTGGTAAAGCATCGGGCCGGCGGCTGTCGTCTCCGTCACCGTGGCCTCGGCGTAGTGGCGCTCGTCTTTCGCCAGCCGCTCGCGCTGCTCGGTGGAAATCTCGATTTTCAAACGCGGAATCTCCCCGGCAAAAAACTCGTCCGCCGCCTTCTTGTGCTTCGCCTCCTTCGCCGCCGCCGACACCTCCGTCTTGGCGGGCACCGAAGCCGAGGCCGTCGCGGCCTGCACCGCCGCGGCACTCCACGCCAGGAGCAGCGCGGTGAGAATGAGGAAGGGTTTTTTCATGCGGCCGAAAACGAAGCGGGACAGTGCCCTGACCTCATGCCGGTGACAATCCCACGCCGTCGGGAAAATTAGCCGCCCCGCGCGCCCGCGTCATCGCTCTCGCCAGCGCTGCCGCCGCGTGGCAGAAAGACGCGCGCGCCATGAAATTCCTCCCCGCCTTTCTCGCCCTCCTCGCCGCCGTGCCGCTCCGCGCCGCGGACGCCACGCCGCTCAAAGTCTCCGCCGCCACCAGCCTGCGCGACGTGCTCACGGACCTCACGATGCTCTACGCGCAGCAGCATCCCGAGGTCGCCATCGCGCTGACTTTCACCGGCTCCGGCATCATCCAGCGGGAGGTCGAAAAAGGCGCGGACATCGACGTCTTCATCTCCGCATCGCCGAAGGAAATCTTTGCCCTCGAAAAAAAGGATCTGCTCCTCCGCGACTCCATCCGCAACATCGCCGGCAACACCCTCGTGCTCATCGTCCCGAAGACGGACACCGCCGTGCATGCCTTCGCCGACCTCGCGAAACCCGAGGTCAGACGCATCGTCGTCGGCGAGCCGCGCACCCTCGCCTTGGGCACCTACACGGCCGAGACTTTCGCCTTTCTCAAACTCACCGCCGCGCTCGCCCCGAAGCTCGTCCCTGCGCCCGACGTGCAGCAGATCGTCGCCCAGGTCGGCGCAGGCGAGGCCGAGGCCGGCGTGGTCTATGCCACCGACGCGCGGCGCTCCGAAAAAGTCCGCGTGGCCGCGAAAGCCGAGGTCAAGTGGCACCATGTGATCCTCTACCCGAGCGGCATCCCCAAGCTCTCGAAACAGAAAGCTGCGGCCCGCGAATTCGTGACCTTTCTCACCTCCCCGGCAGCGTGCACAATCTTCGACAAACACGGCTTTCTCCCCCCGCCCTGACGCGCCCCGACGCCCCCCGCAAGCGACCAGTCTCACCACGCGTTTGCCCGGTTATTTCCGATGTCTCCGGCCCCCGCAGCTTTGCCTCCACCTGTGCCTCCAGAACGCTGCGCACAGTGCGGGACAGAGACCTCGCTGAGCGGAACTTTTCAGCGGCAGCGGCGCTCTTTCTCGCGAAAAACGCGCCTCTTCTGTCCACCATGTCTCGCCAAACAGCGCGCCGCCGGACAGAGAAGCAAACTCTGGTGGTGGCTGCTCACCACCGTCAGCGGCACGGCTGTCGTGCTGCTGCTGCCGGAGTTTCCATTTCGCTGGCTGCTCTTGAATCTCGCATGGCTCGATGTCTGCCTCATCGCCAGCATCGCCCCGCATGAGTTGGCTCACGCACTGGCCGCGCGGGCCGTGGGACTGCGGGTTTTCCGCGTCCTCATCGGCTCGGGGCGGACGTGGTGGCAGGGCCGGGTTTTCGGCTTTCGGACGGAGGCGAAAGTGTTTCCCTTTGACGGCGCAGTGCTGGCCGCACCACGGGACGCAGCGGGCTACCGCTGGCGACGCTTCCTTTTCATCCTCGCCGGGCCGGCGGCCAATGCCGCGCTGCTCGCGCTCGCGGTGGCGGCGGTGCCAAAGGGTCCGCCGTGGACCGACGCGATGGGCACCCGCTGGGCCGACTGGGAGTTCTTTGCCCTGGCCAATGCGCTCATCCTCCTGCTCAACCTCTGGCCGCGCATGGTGCCGACCGCGCTGGGCCTCTTACCGTCGGACGGGCGCAATCTGTGGCTCGCGGTCTTTGGCAAAGCGGAACTGGCCGCGGAGGCGCACGCGCACTGGTTTCTGCTCGAAGCGGTCGAGTGCCGGGAGTCCGCCGCGCGCCCGGCCGCTCTGGCCTGGCTGGAAAAAGGCCTGGCAGCCCATCCCGAAAATTGCGCGCTCATTCAGATCAAAAGCATCCTCCTCATCGAAATGGGCAACCTCGCCGCCGCCCGCCCCATCGTGCTCGCACTGCTCGCCCGTGCCGATACGCCACCGGCGACCCGCGCGATGTTCCTCAACAACCTCGCCTACGTGGACGCGCTCCTCGGCGGCGAGGAATTGCTCGCCGAAGCCGACCGCGCCTCCGCCGAAGCCCTCGCCGCCTTTCCATGGTTCGCGAACACGCAGGGAACCCGTGGCACTTTCCTCCTAGCCGCCGGACGTCTGGATGAGGCCCTGGCAATCCTGCGGGGAATCCAAGCGCCGCCGGATCAGGATCCCAGCTCCAGCGCGCAAAGCTCCTGCATCCTCGCCCTCGCCGAAGCCGCAGCGGGAAACATTACCGAGGCCGTCCGCCTGCGCGCGGCGGCCCACTCCCACGACCCGCTCTGCTTTCTCCTCCCGCGCGTTGATGCGGCCCTCCGCACGCCGACCTAGTCCTCCAGCTCCGTGTGGATTTCGATGAAGTGCAGAATGTCGTGGCGCGTCACGATGCCGACGAGCTTGCCGTCCTCAATGACCGCGAGGCGCGAAAGTTCCGGCGCGAGCAGCAGCCGCATCGCGCGCGCGGCGGATTCATTCACGCCGATGCGCAGGGCGTCGGAACTTTTCTCCGCCACCACATCGCCAGCGGAAGTGTAGGGCCATTTTTCGCGCGGGATTTCCTTGAGAAAATCCAGCCGCAGTAGCCCGCGAAAATCGCCGTCCGCGGCGCAGACCGGATACACGGTGTAGTGGCCCGTGAGGAAAAAATCCTCCACCGCGAGATTCAACGGCAGGGTGTCGGGGATGACCGCGGGGTTGGCCGTCATCAGGTCGCGCACGCGCACGCCGGCGAGCATCTCGCGCTGGATGGCGTTGGCGTAGCCGGCTTCGGCGGCGCTTTTCAAAAAGAAGCCGATGAGCAGGAAAGTCAGCCCGCTCCAATTCTGGTGCAGCAGCATCCACGCGCCCGCGAAAATGAGCAGCCAGCTAAAGCCGATGCCGATGCGCGACGAAACAAAAGTCGCCCAGCGCAGCCGCCCCGACCGCGCCCACAGCACCGCGCGCAGCACGCGCCCGCCGTCGAGCGGATAGCCGGGGATCATGTTGAAAACGACGAGCGTGAGATTCGTGACCGAGAGCAACCCGCAGACGAGCGCCGCCACCGGCCAGCCGAGCGCGGTGAAGCCCCACGAAAGCAGCCCCGCCAGCGCGCTCAGAATCACGCTCACCACCGGCCCGCCGAGCGCGATTTTCAATTCGGATTTCGCGTCGTCCGGCTCGCGCGAAATCTCCGCGAGCCCGCCGATGAAGAGCAGCGTGATGCGCGGCACCGGGATGCCGCACCGCTGGCTGACGAGGCTGTGGCCGAGTTCGTGGAGCAGGATGCTGAGGAAAAAAAGCGCCGCCGTGGCGAGGCCGAGCGCGAGCGTGGTGGCATCGGGCGGGCGGTCGAGCTTTTGCGGAAAGACATCGGTCGCGAAGGAATAGGTGACGATGGCGGCGATGAGAAACCACGAGGCATCGAGATAAAACGCGATGCCAAACCAGCGCCCGATGAACAGCCCGGAGCGGCGGCGTCCGCGTGCCTTTTCCTCGCTCATGGCGCAGGGGCGGCTCCGTCCGCTGGGGCTGGCTGTGCCTTGATTTCCGGCCACTCGGAGATTTCCACGCCCTCGCGCAGCTCGGCGGGGACGAGGAGGGAGAAGCGGATTTCCCCGGAGAGAAAACCGGCCGCACTTTCGCCGCTCAGTTCCGCACGGATGATTTTTTCCGTGAGCGGAGGAGCGCACGCGAAATAGCGAATCGGATGCTGCGGAGAACCGGTGATGTAGATGGCGTAAGGGGCCGCGAACGCGCTCCCGCCGAGCGCCGTGCCGCTGACTTTGGCGCTGATCGACGGGCTCTGCGGAAAGCCGTCACGAAACTCGATCGTCGCCTCACAGTTTTCCGCGCCGCTGTGCGTCCACAAATCCACGCGACCGGAGAGCATGGGCGCTGCCCCATTTCCGTTCAGGAGGACATCGCCCTGCATGCGGTCAACGCCAAGGAAACGAACCTCCCGCGCCTGACAGCGGACATTCCAGCGCCAATCGCTCCACGGCGCGGAGGTCAGGGCAAAGAGCGGTGGCGGATCGAAGGGCAGTTCGTTCAAGGCCGTGAAGAGCGGCTGGAAATACGGTTGCGAAAACGGCATTGGCGCGAGCGCATTACCATCGCTGAATGAGGCTTCGATAATTTGCGCGTCGCCCGCGACCGTAGCTGCGCTGGCCGGGCCGGTGATTTGCAAATTCAGCGCGGCGCGAAGATCGAGTTTCCGCTTTTGGCCGGGCTCGAAAAACGGGCGCATGCCCGTGGATTTGCTGCTCACTGCGAGCTTGAGCAACGGATCACGCAGGCTCGCGAAAGCCACTTCGCCCGTTGCGCTGAAATCGCCGGTCGGATGCTGGCCGGTGAGTTTTTCCAACCGCATCGTTTGCCCGTCGAAACTCACCGCGCCCTCGACGCCAGTGAGCGCGTCGCCGCTCCAGCCGAGCGGGAGGCGGGCTTTGGTGAGCGTGAGCGCGCCGCCGGTTTTGAGGGCGCCGAGCGGGCCTTCGGCGGAGAGGTTGCCACGGACGAGTCCCTCGATGGGAAATTTCAGGCCGGTGAGTTGTGCGGTTTCGTGGAGGCTCAGGTCGTAGGCGGTGACGGCGAGTTTGCCGACGGTGTGGTCGTCGAGCAGCGTGGCGAGCGAGGTGTTGGGCCACGCGTTCCAGACATCGAGCGGGAGGAGCGCGTCGCCTTCGAGCCAGAGCGCCTGACCGTGCATGAGGCGCATGCCTTGGAGCGAGATGGCTTTGTCCACCACGCCGACGTGCGCGGTGAAAGACGACTCGTCATCGGACAGCGCGAAGTGGGAGAAGACCATGCCGCCGTGCGAGTAGCTGCCCTCGAAGTCGGCGTTGATCGGATGGAGCAGCGCGGCGCTCGCGCCGAGCGAGCGGACTTTGCGGAGCCGCGCGAGAAATTTTCCGCTGTGCCCTTTCGCAGAGCCCTCGCCGTCCCAGTCGATGAACGCGCCGCCCGCCAGCGGTTCGGGAACGATGGGTTGCTGGAGGATCGCCGCGTATTTCGCGAGGTCTTGCACCGAGGCGTGCAGCTCGCCCCAGTACTGTTTGTCGCCGATGATGTTCACCACGCCGTTGCCGCTCAGGTAGTCCGCGCCGTTGCGCACCGAGACGTTGCTGATCTGATATTCGTTGCCATTGAGCACGATGCTCGCGTCGAGCTTTTCGAGCGGCGCATTGCGCCACCGGAGCTGCGAGCCGGAGATGACGAGCTGGCCGTCGAATTTCTGATCCTTCCCGCGCACCGAGCCGCGGATCGTCGCGCGCCCCGCGGCGAAGCGAAACTCCGGCATGAGCAGCGCGGAGAGCGCGGTCAGGTCGTCGAGCTGGCCTTCCTTGATCGTGAGCGCGAAGTCCGACTGCCACCATGCGACGCCCGGCACCGGCCACGCCATTTCGCCGGAGAAAGCCACGCGGTTGCGGCCCTGCGTGAGCGCCAGCTCGGGGATTTGGAAACGCCCGTCGAGCAGCTTTGCGCCGACCACGAGCATGTCCCACTGGCGCGTTTCCCACTGGAAATTCGCGGCCTCGAAACGCAGCTCGCCGCCCCCTTTGACAAACTGCTGCGGCGGCCCGCGGAAACTGAAATGGCCGGTCTTGATCGTGCCGCCCGCGGCGTCGGAGATGCCGAGAAAAGTGGCGAGCTTCGCGACATCGATGCGTGAAAACGGCACCGAGACATCAATGGAAAACTGCGGCTCGTGCGGGAGAATCTGCACGTCGGCGCGGAGGTCGCCGCCAAAGGCCGCGAGCTTCACGGCGAACTTCAGCCGGCCATCCGCGAGGTCATGCAGCGCGCAGGAAAAATCCTGCACCTCGACGCCGGGTTCGAGCGTGAGCCCGGCGATTTGCAGTTTGCCGTCCTCGATCGCGGTCGTGCCGGTGACATTACGAAACGTGCGCGTGAGCCACGGCTGCTTCACGAGAATCTGCCCCGCAGTGATCGACCCTGCCTCGACATTGCTCAACGTGAAGGCGGTCTGAACCAGGCGCACGTAGTCGCCGTTGCTCGCGAAAATGAAATCCACATCCGCCGCCTCAAACCGCTCCGGCGCGACGAACGCCCGCCCGTGCGGACGCGGCACCCGCAGCGCCAGTCCGCCGGGCGTCGCCGCCATTTCCGAGACCAGCGGCAGCCGCACTTTGCCCGTCACACCTTCGAGCGAAAGGCGCTGGAACCATTGGCCCGAGCTGCGCGGGAGTAGATTGCGCCACGAAAAACTCGCCGTCGCCGTCTTGATGTCCAGCCGGGTGACCGGCCCGTTTTCGCTCTCGTACGACCACACCGAATCCCGCAAAACCACCGGCTCAAAAAGGCTGCCGCCGACGCTCCCGAGCTGCGCGTCCACGCCGTTGCACCACGCCGCGGCGCGGACGAAATGCCGCACCGCAAAGCGAAAGCAATCCGGCTGAAAAAGCGCCAGCCCCGCGATGACCAGCAGCAGCACCGCGAGGCGAAAAGGCCGGAAGCGGCGCGGACGCAGGCGGGCGCTCGTGGTGCCCGCGGTCGGCGAAGTGGAGAGGGACGTGGAGTTGCTCAAGGACAGGGTGCAGACCGTAACGCGCTCCGGCGAAAAGAAAAGCGCGCCGCTGTAGGGGAAGCTGCCCGCTTCCCCCGCAGCCGCGCGCTTCAACAAATCAGCAGCAGCCGCGATGGCTCGCCGGGAACCGTGTCGGGCGCGCGATGAATGCACGGCGGCACCGCACTGCCCGGCCACTCCACCGCGATGCGCCAGAGGTTTCCAACACCAAACGAATAAGGCCGAGCCTGCGCGACCGGCGCGTAGTGCAGGTTGTAGCAGTTTTCCGCGAGAAATTCGCGAAACTCCTTGTCATCCTCCCCACCGAAAAGCTGCAGCAGTTCCGCACGCGTTTCGGGCATGTCCACCCGCCTCTGCGCCTCGTCATTCCGCAGCCCCTCGCTCGCCGCGCCGTGATATGTGCAAAGCCATGTATCCGCCTCCACCGGCGCGCTGTCGGCATGAAAGGAGAAGACATCCGTGCGCACCGGCCCAGCGTCCTCATCGCGCGGGTAGCCGTGGATGCAGTTCAGCACCGGATCACGCTCCTGCTCCCGGAGCAGCCGCGTGTCTTCCAGCATCGCGTCCACCGCCACCCGCCCCTCCGCACTGACCTGCAGACCCGCCAGCCGCGCCTCATCCAGCATCACGATCCCCTCGCCCGCGCCGAGCAAAGCCACCACTTCCGCAAAATCTCCCGGCAGCACCCGCGGCCAGCAGAGCGCATTCACGCCTTCGGCGAAAGGAGTCGTGACCAGTTCGTGAAAACTTTGCACCCGCCGGATGCGCGGGTAGTCGGCCGGCAGGGTGCAAGGACGAACGCGCACGGCACTTCAATCCTTCCGCCTTTCCCCTAGTCCACCTTCTTTAGCGCCTTGATGAACGCCTCGGGGCCACCCTCCACATAACCCAGCTCCCCCTTTTTCTGGCCGCTCGCGCTGATGATGATGATCGTCGGAAAACCCTGAATGCTGAATTTTTTCGACAGCGCCTCGTTCTGTTTCTTCGTCGCTTCCGGCAGTTGGAAACTCCGCGGAAAATCCAACTCCACGAGCACGAGATGCTTGGCCGCGTAGTCCTTCCACGCCTGCTGGCTGAAGACCTCCGCGTCCAGCTTCTTGCACCACCCGCACCAGTCCGAGCCGGTGAAATCGAGCAGGATTTTTTTGTTCTCCGCCTTGGCCTGCGCCTTGGCTTTTTCGAGGTCGTCGATCCAGCCCTCCTTGGCGGCAAAAGCCATCGAAGTAAGAGCCACGGTGATGAACAGGGAGAGGAACGTTTTCATAGTGCTGCAATCCTGCCACACCCCCGCCCGTGGGAAAACCTTTAATGAGGCGTTTCGCTGCAAGTGGATGCTCCATGAACGAGCGAAAATCAGCTTCTCCCGAGCGCCGTGAGTCGGCAGCTTGCCGCCATGAAAGTTCGCCCCTTTGCCCTCACCCTCCTCCTCTCGCTCGCCACCATCCTCGCCGGCCCCGCCGCCGAGCCGAGCTTCGTGCCGCTCTTCAATGGCAAGGATCTCACCAACTTCAAGGCCGAGGCCTCAAAGGCTTTTTGGCGCGTCGAGGACGGCGTCCTGATCGGCGAAAACGACGCGGCGAAGAAAGGCAACTACCTCTGGACGGAGAAAGAGTATGGCGACTTCGTCATCGAGTTCGACGTGCGCTGGAAAGGCACGACCGAGCGCGGCGTCGATACCGGCCTCGAGATGCGGAAGCCGGACCTCCAGCTCCAGCTCGGCATTTCCGGCAGCTTGAAAGTGGACATGTCGGGCTCTTTCTACACCGGCGGCAAGCCCGCCTATCCCGAGGCTGGCCAGGCCAAGGAAGCGAAGACGCTGATGAAACCCGAAGGCGAGTGGAACACCTTCCGCATCCAGGCCAAGGGCGACACTTTCACCTGCTGGATCAACGGCCAGATGGCATCGGAATACACCGATGCGAAATTCTCCGGCGCAGCCCCGCTCGGCCTGCAAATCCACCCCGGCGTGGAGATGAAGTGCGAGTATCGCAACATCAAGATCGCGGAGCAGTAAGCGCCGCGCCGGGAAACGCGGCTCCGCCCCGTGTCCGGGACGCCGATTTGCATCGTCCCCGCGGGCCTCGCCGTAAGCGCAGCGACCACGCCTCACGCGATCTATTGGCGACCTAATCTTATGTTTGAAAAACTCCCGCCCGATCCCGTCACCCCCGCACCTGCTGAAGGCGACATCGCCCACCTCGCCTACCGCTACTACGAAGAAGAAGGCTGCCCCGACGGCCACGCCGATGAACACTGGCATCGCGCCGAGCAAGTCCTCCGCGGCATCGTCCCGCCTTGGACCGTGGAATCCGGCGCAGGCGACGCC
>JAYVNN010000175.1:0-5209 GCA_043758435.1 Chthoniobacter sp. | reverse complement strand
CGCTGCGCGTCAGGCTGGCAGGAGCATCTGAAAAACCGTGCGCTCCGGGGTGCTCTCGAATTTCAAAAGCCCGCCGTGCTGCTGCACGAAGCCCGCGGCGACGGTGAGGCCGAGGCCGGTGGCGGCCTGCTTTTTCTTCGTGGAAAAGAAGGGCTGAAAGATGCGCTCGCCGATGGCTTCGGGGACGCCGGGGCCGTCGTCGATGACGCGGAGGGAAACCCACTGCCGGGACTGGCGGGCGTGGTTGCCGGGAGGCTGGGCTTCGGCGCTGAGTTCGATGCGGACGGTGCCGCCGGCGGCGTAGGTGGCTTCGAGGGCGTTGCGCACCAGCTCGAAGACGGCGGTTTTCACCCGCACGGCGTCGGCGTGGATGGGCGGGAGGTCGTCGGGGACGATGATTTCGATTTTCGTCTTCGGCCCGCAGAGGGTGTCGAAGGACGGCTTGAGCATGCGGACGAAATCGCCGAGCCGCACCTCGCGCCAGACCACGGACGGCGGGCGGACGATGGCGTTGGCGCGATCCATGAGGTCGGACGCGGCCTTGGCACCGTCCTGGATTTTGCCGAGCCCTTCGAGGGTGGTTTTATCGAGGCGTTTGTTGTCGAGCAGCAGACCGATGTAGCCATGAAAAAGCGTGAGGATGTTGTTCATCCGGTGCGCGAGCCCGCGCACGAGCTGATCCTGAAATTCCGAGTGTTCGATCTGCATGGGGCCGCTTTTGAGAAAGCAGGTGGTGTGCGCGGGTGCCGGGTATTTTCCGCGACCGCGGCGCCGCCCAGTCAGCAGGTGGAAACGAGCGCGCGCGGGCCGCGGGGGTTGAGGGTGATCCAGAGGGCGTGCTCGTCGCGGCGGAGGTCGATGGCTTCGAGGATTTGCAGGGCGAAAAGGATGCGGAAGCGCGCGGGCTCGCCGGGGATGTCGAGCGGCACGCTGTGGAGCGGGATGCGGCGTTCGTGTCCGAGGTGGTGGAGAAAGGCGGCGGCGAGTTCGCTTTCGTCGCGGGTGAGGCGCAGCCAGGCGCGCAGGGTGCCGGGGACGGCGAGGGTGATGCGCGGGAGAGCGAGGAGTAAATCGGAGGCGATTTCGCCGTAGGATTTGTCGTCGCGCGGGATGTCGTTGGGTGTGAAGTGGCGGTCGATCCACGCGTAGCCCACGGCGCACGCGGCGGCGGTGAGGTAGAGCGTGGTAAAGCCGTGCGGCAGCACGCTGCGCTCGGTGCCGATGGCGATGCAGGCAATCATCAGCACCCAGGCGCAGACGGCGTAGAGCACGATCCACAGCCCGGCGGCGACGGCGAAGGTGAAAAGCGCGATGAGCGCGACGCGGCGGTTGTGCCGCGCGATCTCGCGGCGCACGGCGCGGGCGGTGCTCTCGATGGTGACGACACGCAACTGCGGGGCGTCGTGGGGATTTTGCGAGAGCATGGGCAAAGGTGCGCGCGCGCCGCTGGAGGGGAAGCTGCCAGCTTCCCCTACAGCGGCGATGCGGAGCGGTAGCCGGCGGGGTCGATTTCCACCGCGGCGTAGCCTGCGGCGAGCAGGCCGGTTTCGAGGGCGTGCGCGGTTTGCGCGAGGCGGGGCATTTCGTCGGGCGCGATTTGCACGCGGGCGCGCGGCGCGGCGGAGTCGGCGAGATGCCGCACGCGGAAGATGCGGAAGCCGAGGCTGCGGACGTGCGCTTCGCCGCGCTCGACCATCGCCAGCGCCGCGACCGTGACGGGCGTGCCGTGCGGAATGCGCGAGCTGAGGCAGGGCTGCGCGGGCGCGTCGGCGGTGGGCAGGCCGAGCTCGCGGGACAGCTCGCGGATTTCCGCTTTCGTCAGCCCGGCATCGCGCAGCGGGGCGATGATGGAAAACTCCTCCGCCGCCTGCCGGCCGGGGCGCACCTGCCGCATGTCGTCCGCATTTTCGCCATACGCGATGGCGCGAAAACCGCGCGCCGGGGCGAGCGCATCCAGCTTCGTGAAAAGCTCGGCTTTGCAGAAATAGCAGCGGTTCGGCGGATTGCTGGCGTAGTCGGGATTGGAGAGTTCATCGGTGCGGACGACCTCGACCTGCGCGCCGATTTTCTCTGCCAGCGCCAGCGCCTCCGCCAGCGCCGCGCGCGGCAGGCTCGCGCTATCCGCGATCACCCCGAGCACCTGTGCGCCGAGGACCGCCTGGGCTTCCGCGAGCAGATACGCGCTGTCCACCCCGCCGCTGTAGGCGATGACGAGCGGCGCGTGCGCACGGAGCTGAGCGTGGAGTTTGGCGACTTTTTCGCTGCTCATTTTCCGATGCCTTAAAGCACCACCCGCCGGAAAATCTCGTCCAACGGGAGCTGCAGACCGATGTAAAACTCCCCGAACTCCGCGTACTGCGCGCTCACCGCGTCGAAGCGCATTTCATAGACGATGCCTTTGAAATTCATCGGGTCGTGCGCGAGCAGCGTCACGCCCCACTCCCAGTCGTCGAGCCCGGTGGAGCCGGTGATGAGCTGGAGGATTTTGCCGTGCCACGTCCGCCCGATTTTCGCGTGCCCGAGCATGAGCTTTTTCCGCTCCTCGAAACTCAGCGCATACCAATTCTGCCCCGCGCCGCCGCGGCGTTTGTTCATCGGGTAAAAACACATCGCGGGCCAAGGCGGGAGCACGGGGTAGAGGCGGTCCTTCATGTATTTCGCCATGCGCTGGCGAAACTCACTCAGCTTCGCCTCGTGCTCCGGCGTGCCGGCGGCGAGGTTATCCTCCGCGGTGAGCGACGCGCCATATTCGGCCTCGCTCGTAGTGTATTCGCTGCGCTCGGTCATGGAGAGAAAGCTGTAGCTCGGCGTCAGGATGTCCGCGCCGAGGGCGAGCGAAAGGCGCTTTTCAAAGGCGTTCGACTTTTGCAGATCGGCGCAGAGGAGCATGAAACCGAGGTCGGCCTTGGGCGAAACCATCGCGAAGGTGAGGAGCTGCGCGCCTTCCGTGACGCGGATTTCGGCGACGAGTTCGGCCAGATTCGTCTTGGCCGCGACCTGCTCGGCGCGGTCGAGCAGAGCCCACGCGCCGTGGTCGATTTTGTAAAAAAGGTGCTGCACATGCCAGCCCTCGGCGGAGATGAGGGCGTCGGGAAGTTGGTCGGTCATAGGGCGGCGAATGTCGTCAGCGCGCGGGAACGGGTCAACCGCGAAGCCCGGTTTCCGCAGGACACAAAAAGACGTTGCCACCCCGGGATTCGCCCCTATTCTGGGCGGCTCAAAAAACCTGACCGACCTATGGCTGACTTCGCAAACAAATATCCTGAAAACGTGGCTGGTGCCTTCTACGTGGACGACCAGTGCATCGACTGCGACCTCTGCCGCGAGACGGCCCCCGCCAATTTCACCCGCAACGACGACGGCGGTCACAGCTACCTCTACAAGCAGCCCGAGAACGACGCCGAAACCGCGCTCTGCAAGGAGGCGATGGAAGGCTGCCCGGTCGAGGCCATCGGCAGCGACGGCCCGGCGTAACCGCGGATCACGCAACAAATTTGGGAAAGCCCTCGCCTTCGCCGGTGAGGGTTTTCTTTTGCCCGCGAAAGACGCGAAACGACACGAAAGGCGGCGGGCTGAATTTTTCGCGTGTTTCGCGTGTTTCGCGGGCGATAATTGCGACCCATGAAACCCGAGCAACTCCGCGCCCGCGTCTTAGCCGAATGGCGCGGCCTGCCAGAGCCGCCCGTGCGGCCCGACCGCGCCGCGCAGGTCGGCGACGCCGTGCGCAAACTCATGGCCGGGCTCGGCCTCAAAGACCGCCTGCGCGCCGACGAAGTGCTCAGCGCGTGGCACGAGGTCGTCGGCGAATTCGTGGCGAAACATTCCGCGCCGCAGCAGCTCAAGGACGGCATCCTCACCGTGCGCGTGCTCCAGCCGACCGTCCACTTCGAGCTCGACCGTTTTTGGAAACCGAAAATCCTCGCGAAGCTCAAAGACCGCTTCGGCAAAGGCGTGGTGCGCGCGATCAAATTCCGCGTCGGCTGAAGCGCATGCCCGACCGCATCCTCATCGACAGCCTCGAGCTTTCGTCCTTCATCGGCGTGCCCGACACGGAGCGCGCCACCGCCCAGCGCCTGACCGTGAAACTTGTCCTCGAGCCCATCCGCGACTTCACCGCCCTCGGCGACACCCTCGAAAACACCGTCGATTACTTCTGCGTCTGCGCGGAGGTAAAAGCCCTCAGCCTTGCCCGCCCGCGCCGCCTGCTCGAAACGCTCGCCGAAGACATCGCCGCACTGCTCCTCGCCCGCTTCGCCCTCCACGCCGTCGAGGTGGAGCTGCGCAAATACATCCTGCCCGACACCGCCTTCGTCGCCGTGAAAATCGGGCGAGCCCAGCCCTAAATGCCCGTATTAGGTCGGGGCTGGCCCGAGCGGAGGCGTCGAACGGCTTCGTGAAAATCGTTGGTCCAAATCGCGTCTGGTTCCAGCGCTACGGGTTGCATAATTTCAATCAGCGCTGCGTTGCCCGACCGAGGATTTAGCCACCGTTCCGGGATGTAGTGGAATGAATTCCAGCGGGCGTGCGACGGTTCCATGCAGACGGCCAGAATGTCGAATTCGCCAAACCGATACGGACGGGTGTCTTCCCCGTCTCGTTTGCCTCCACGGGTGCGCTGCACTTCGACCACAGCGGCACCGCTGCGCAGCCAGGCAACACCCGCTGCCCGTCGCTGCATCTTGACCTGAACTTTGACCGTCGAGACACCGTCTTTCAACGCCGCATCGTAAGGCAGATCACCCGGCGGGGTCACTTCTTCCCAACCAGCGAGCGATGGGACGATTTCCCGAACAAACGTCGCTTCACCAATGATGCCGCGAATGCCTCGCAACGTCAGATCGCCCGCGCGGTCGAGGGCCTCCAAGATGACCTCCGCTTTCGCATTCATCCGGGCCTCGAATGGGTGAATCGGAATGATGGCCCTCAACTCCTCGAAAACCTGGCGGCGCTGTTCATCGCTACATCGGGCAAGGAGCGCGCGAATCTCCTCGATCATGAACGCGCGGGCCGCCCGCCCGGTTCGGGTTTGTAAGCCTCCACGTCCGCCCGCTTCACCAGCGTGTGGCCGGCGATTTCCAGCGTGGCGAGTTTCCCCTTGCCCACCAGCTTCGCGATGGCCTGCCGGGTCACGCCGCGGACTCTCGCCGCCTGCGCCTTGGTGATCCATTCCCCGGCATCGGAAACAGGTTGACGTTGTGAACCCTTTTTC
>JAYVNN010000174.1:0-5212 GCA_043758435.1 Chthoniobacter sp. | reverse complement strand
TCGCCGCCATCGCTCCCGTCTGTGGCCCACACGCCGCCGAGACTGGCGTCCGCCTTGGCGAAGTTTTCGGTAAAGACCGGCTCCTTGAAAAGGCACGCAGTGAACGAGCAGGCAAACAATGCAACGAGGAGGAACCGCGCCAGGATTTTCATGCTGAAAATCTGCCGCATCCGCTCCCCGCGCACAACGCCGAATCCGGCGCGCTGCGGGCGCTTCGTGCGGACTCGGAAGTCAGCGCAAGGATTCCACAGACCGCCTAAAGGCTCTTCAGATACGCGACGATATCCGCGATACCCTGGGCGGTGAGGCCGAGCTGTGCGGGCTCATACATCAGCGACTTGCTCATCTTCGTCACCGATGCGATGCGCTTGCGCGGGACCGTCTGCACAATGCCGCCCATGCACTTGATGATGAGTGGATCGCCGCTGCTGAGGACCATGCCGGTGATGGTGAGGCCGTCCTTCGTCTTCACCTCGCTGCCCTCGGAGCCGTGTGAAATCGCGGCGCTCGGTTCGGCGATGGCCTGCACGATGATCTCGGTCGTCTGGTGTTTGCCGAAGGTGCTGAGGTCGGGGCCAAAATCCACGCCGTTCGTGCCGACGCGGTGGCACGTGTAGCACACGGCGACGGCATTCTGTCCGTTCTTCGCCTCGCCCTTGAGCTTTGCGTGAGCTTTCGCCGCCGCGCCGTTCGAGGCTGGCTCATTGCGGCTGGGGTCTGTGTCCTCGCGTACGCGGCCTTGCCCATCGCTCCAGCTTTCCGGTATTGGCGTGACGCTAGGTGTGCGACTTTCCCAGCTTGTCCCAGTGCGGGCCGTCTGGCCTCGTGCGCTCCCTATGAGCACCTCCTCCACCCTCGCGACCGCCTTCCTGCTGCTCGGCACCCTTCACGCGCAAATTCCCGCTGCCGAGCCAGCGGCGGCACTCGCGCAGCCCGCTGACACCGCGCCTTGGGAAAACATCTCCGACGAATTCTTCAAAAAGATCGAAGTGTATGACTTGCCCATGACCTACCAGCGGCGCTGCGTGGGGATGGCCGTCGCGCCCACGGGGGAAATCTTCGTCATCGCGAGCAAGGGCCACGGCGTCTGTGTCAGCAAGGATCACGGGGCAACGTGGGCGGTGGTCCCCGGCAACAACGTCACGGGCCGCTGCGAGACAGGCTTCGGCTTTTCCATCGCCCATCCCTACGATGGGCGGCTGGCCTTCTTCTGCATAGACGGCACGGGCGGCATCACGCTCGACGGCGGCGCGACCTGGCGGCCTTTCGGCAAGCTGCTCCGCATGTTGGAATACGCCGACGTGGATTGGAGCGCCCGGAATCCGCAGACGATCTTCGGCCTGCTGCACGAGCCATTCTTCACCGTGCTAAGCACCGACGGTGGCACTGGCTGGCAGCAAATCTACCAGGACACCGAAGACCCCAAAAACTCGAAGGCCGCCCTCGGCAAATACTACGGCATCCTCGATGCCAGCACCCTGCTCAGCGCCCAGCGCGAACCCGCCGGCATCGCCATGAGCACCGACGCCGGCAAGACCTGGACCGACGTCGCGAAATACCAAGTCCTAGGGCGGCGCCCCGTGCATTATGGAAAAAAGGTCTTCTGGACCACTACCGAAGGCGTTGTCGCATCCGAGAATGGCCAGGACTGGACGCTCACCGGCCCAGGCCCCGCGAATGCCATGTTCGGCCCCTACTTCGGCAACAGCGAACAGGAGTTCATGGTCGTGTCGGACAAAGCCTTCTTCATCACCCGCGACGGCGGCAAGACATGGAAGGACGTGGCCCCCGTCTTCGTCCCGCCCGACGCACTCAGGAAAGGCATCAGCCCCATCGGCGCGTTCAACTACTTCGGCTGGGACGCCACAAACAACATCCTCTACGCCTCAAGCCTCGGCGCCTCGGTCTATCGGCTGAAACTGCAACCGTGACCTGTGAAGCAACGATCCATCCCGTGCGCCATCAAGATGCACGGGATGGAAGGATCAGACGCAATCCGTCTGGGCGCGACCGACGTGACCTTTCGCCGCCGCGCCATCCGCGGCTGACTCATTGCGGCTGGTGCCTGCGGCCCCGCGTGAGCAATCGTACGGACCACCCCAAAAAGCTTACAGCACTTTCACCGTCACCCACTTCAGCCCCGGGACATCCTTGAAATCCTTGGCGTTGGAAGTCAGCACCGTGAAATCGCGCTGGATGGCTTGGGCTGCCAGCCAAAGATCCTGGATGCGAAAGTCGGCACCGCGACCCGCCTGCGTAAGTTTGGCAGCAATCATCCCGAACACCTCGGCGGTTTCGCCCGTGATGCGCAGCAATGGTTTTCTCCGCATTCGCCGAAGCGCGGTCATGGCGCGTTGCTTCTGCTTTGCGTCCTTCATCAGCTCGATGCCGAAGCGCATCTCGGCCAGATTGACGGGCGAAAGATAGATCGCCTCCTGCCGGGTGATCGCATGAATGTCCGCCGCACTGAGTCGGCCCCGCTCGATGGCGATCCACAGGCTCGTATCAATCAGGAAGCCCACGGATTGCGCAGTTCTCCGAGGGTTCCGCGCTTGCCCTTCCTGCCGGTGCGGATCGCTCCGGCGAGTGCGTCCGCGGTTTCGTCATCGAGCGTCCGGTAAAGATCGCCGAGCACTTCGAGGGCATTTTGCGCGGGCGGCTCGGGAACCAGCCGGGCGATGGGCCGGTGATTGCGCACCAGCACGATCTCCTCCTGCTCAGACTCGATGCCATCCATCACGGCGCTGAAGTTTCGCGAGACTTCGGTGACGGTGAGGGTCTTCATGGGCTGACGCTATCAGATTGAATCTGATTTGGCAACCATGCGGATTCCGATGCCGCTCGCGGACTGTCCGGCTGGCGCGCTCACCGGCACGGGCATCGCCGCCTGAACGGTCGGGGCGGGCTTGCGGTGCCTGTCCGTGGCAGGCGCAATCCGCCTGCGCGACCGATGTGACCGTTCGCCGCCGCGCCGTCCGCGGCTGGCTCATTGCGGCTTGTGTCTGCGTCTTCGGGTGCGCAGTCTCGCCCGTCGCCGCCAGCTTGCTAGATTTGGCTTGCGTAGAACACCAATAATCACCCTCTCCTTCCGAAACAGTATGAAGTTCAAATCGCTCACCCTCGCTTTAGCAGCGCTCGTAATTGGCCTCTTGGTCATGGGAGCTTGGTGGTTTTGGCTTCACAAGCCCGAGCATCACCAGTTCGAGGTTGTGATTCCGCTGCGCGAATTACCCGGCATCTCGCAAGAGACCATCGCTGCACAAGGGACTCTTTTTCGCATTGATGAGCCTTTGGTTTACAATCCTTCGACTAAGATGGGAATGTTCGTCGTAGAGATTTTATCGAGTAAGAACTTCGAAGACGAAACTCATGTGATTATCGGCGGCGATGCCCAGAGTTTGGAATGCTTCAGAAACGAGATTCGTTTTGTGAATAGTGGTCCGAGCCGAGCGAGTGCAGCTGGCGGTGGAGTTGTTGACGGAGTAGTAGGTCTTGCTGAAGGCCTTTGGCAGCTTGTCCGTCATCCTGTCGATAGCGTCGGCGGTGTAGCGACGGGTATCAAGAACTCAGCGAAATATGTATGGGACACCAATACTTCGGATATGAAGACCGACGCTCGTCGCCTCGCGAATGCTTTCTATTGCAACAAAGCGTCTGAAACGGCCGAAGAGCACCACTTGGACTATTTTGACTTGAAAACGGACCATGGCAAAGCCGCGATTCATAGCGAGGTCAATGCGCAGTTGGTCGGGCGTGGAGCGACGGAACTTGCGTTGCTATTAGTGCCATTCTCAGAAGCAAAAAATGCGGGCGAAGCTGCGAAAGTAGGGCAGGTCGTCAATGCAAGTGGCAAGGCTGCAGAGGCGGTAAATCTCGCCGGAAAAATGGCAGAAGCCGGACGCATTGCGCCTGAAGCGGCGGAATTTGCCAAGGCAGGGAGGTTGTTTCCAAAGATGGTGGAGAAGATGACTGAGACTCTGAAGCGCTTGGAGCCAGCCGAATCGACGTCTCACTTCAAGCCCCCGGTGGCGAAGCTTGGTGAAGCCGCATCGTTCGATTACAAAGCAACCTTCTTTGCGGCAAATCCCACTTTGAAAGGAGAGGTTGTTGTACATCATGCGATTGAGAAGCAGGTTCTGAACATTTACAAAGGCGTAATTAAGGAGTCAGAGTTACATTCTTTGGAAAATCTGCGCGGAATCCCCAAAGGATTAGATGACCTTTTACACAAGAGTCAAATCAGGATGGAGTGGAATGAATTCTATATGGCCAACCCGGCCTCCACGATGACAAAGGAAAAACTTTTAGAAAACGCAACTCAGATTGACCGTAAATTCGGGCACCTATTTACCCCAAAATTGCTATGAACTATTATATCTTAAATCCTGAAGTCGCCGGCGAACTTGGACATCGAACCGAGATGGATACTTCCGTTCATCCCCCAATTGTTGCTAAGCTGCACTTTGAGGTGGACGCGTGGCTAGGCGACGACATCGTTCAGTCATTCCCGTGCTATCTGGTGTCGGAAGCTCTTAAGGTAAGGTTGGAAGCAATGAAGCCAAGTGGTGTGGCTTTCGCATCCGCTGAGGTTACGGCGTCCGACAATTTTGAGGAATTGAAACATGGGCGGGAACTTCCCAACCTGTCGTGGATGAAGGTCTCCGGTGTGCCGGGCTCCGATGACTTTGGTCTCACATCCGACGCTCGCTTAGTCGTGTCGGACCGTGTATTGAGCGAAATGAAGCACCTTCAGATTGACCATTGTGAGGTGAAGAAATTCGCACGTTAGCCAGTTATTTGTTTTCCTGTTTTTTTTCTCAAATCACCTGCGTATGCCGGGCCTGCCTGCGGGCGGTGCGGATGGCGGCGGGCTTCAGGGGCGCGGGGGCGGCGGGCATTCCGCGGAGTTGCAGGGCTTCGCGGCCGGGCGTGCGGCGCCAGTCGGCTTCCAGCGCGGCGGCGACGGTCGCGCGATCCGCGCCATTTTCCCCCGTGAGGAAATCGAAGAGGCCCTGCGCGATGGACTGGAGGGCGATCTGGTGCGTGCGCCGCAGCGTGGCGTGGAGCCAGTCGCTGAAGCGGAGGAAGGCGTGGAATGCTGAATTTTGAATTGTGAATTGTGAATTGTTTGCTGCCTCGTCCACTCCGCATTCCTCACTCCGCACTCCGCACTTATCGTCTGCCCCGCACTCCCACAGCATCGGCAGCGTGG
>JAYVNN010000173.1:0-5218 GCA_043758435.1 Chthoniobacter sp. | reverse complement strand
GGAGGAGGCGCAGCGTTTTCTCGACCCACGGCTGAAGTCGCTCAGCGATCCCTTTGCGCTGCCCAATATGGACGCGGCGGTGACGCGCATTTTCGCCGCACTCGACCGGCGGGAAAAAATCGTGCTCTACGGCGACTACGATGTGGATGGCGTGACTTCGCTCGCGCTGCTCACCCGCGTGCTGCGGGCCTACGGCGCGGAAGCCCCGTGTTTCCTGCCTCTCCGGGCGGATGAAGGCTACGGCCTGAGCGCGGACGGCGTGGCGCGCTGCGTCGCGGAGTATGCGCCGCGGCTGCTCATCGCGGTGGATTGTGGCACCTCGTCGGTCGCGGAAATCGCCGGGCTGCAAGCGCAAGGCGTGGACGTGGTGGTGATCGACCATCACGAATGCAAAGACACGCTCCCGCCGTGCGTGGCGCTCGTGAATCCGAAGCTCGGCGAAAGTTTCCACTACCTCTGCAGCGTCGGCCTCGTTTTCAAAACCGCCCACGCCCTGCTCAAGCGCCGCCCGCTCGCGGACTTCGATTTGCGCGCGCATCTCGACCTCGTCGCGCTCGGCACCGTGGCCGACCTCGTGCCGCTGCGGGAGGAAAACCGCGCGCTCGTGAAACGCGGCCTCGCCCAGCTCGCCGACACGCGCTGGACCGGGCTGCGCGAATTGATCGAAGTCAGCGCCCTGCGCCAGCCCTTCACGCCGCCGAACATCGGCTTCGGCCTCGCCCCGCGCCTCAACGCCGCCGGACGCCTCGGCACCGCGCAGGACGCCCTCGAACTCCTCCTCACCGACGATGCCGCGCGCGCCCGCACCATCGCCGCCAGCCTCGACGCACAAAACCGCGAGCGCCGCGGCGTCGAGGACGACGTGCTCCGCCAGGCCGAAGCGCAGCTCGCCGAGTGGTTCGACCCCGAGCGCCACGCCGCCATCGTCGTCGGCGCACCGGGCTGGCACACCGGCGTCATCGGCATCGTCGCCTCGCGGATTCAGAAAAAATTCCACCGGCCTACGCTCGTCATCGGCTTCGACGAAATCGGCACTGGCAAAGGTAGCGGCCGCAGCATCGCCGGCCTCTCACTCGTCGCCGCCCTCGGCGCGTGCGGCGAGTTTCTCGAAAAACACGGCGGTCACGAAATGGCCGCCGGCCTCACCATCCAGCAGCCGCGCTTCGAGGAATTCCGCACCGCCTTCCTCGCCCACGCCCGCGCGCAGCTCACCGCCGAGCAACTCCAACCCTGCCTCCACCTCGACGCCGAACTCACCCTCGGCGAAATCGACTACGAACTCCTCGCCCATCACGAGTCGCTCCAGCCCTTCGGCATGACCCACCCGCAGCCGCTCTTTTTCGCCCGTGGCGTCACCCTCGCCGGCGAGCCGCGCGTGATGAAGGAAAAGCACCTCTCCCTCATGCTCCGCCAGCACGGCGACGAATACCGCGCCGTCTGGTTCGGTGCCGCCAAAGAAGAACGCCCCCGCCTCCCCTGGGACATCGCCTTTCAAATCGAGCGCAACGAATGGCAGGGCACCGTCAGCCCCCAAATCCACATCCGCGCCGTCCGCCACTGCGAGTAGTCACGCAAAACCAAAAGCCCCGCGGGCATTGCGGCCCGCGGGACTTCCCACAAACAGACAGAACTGCAGCTCAGTCGCCCACCGCGATTTTCCTCGGCTTCAACGACTCCGCCTTCGGCAGCGTCAGCGTCAGCACGCCCAGCTCGAGTTTCGCGGTGATGCGCCCCGCATCGACCGCCGCATCGAGCGTGAACGTCCGCCGGAACTCGCCCCCACGCGATTCGCGATACACGGGCCGCCCTTCCGCCGCCGCCGCCGCGCGTCGTCCGACGATGGTCAGCTCGCCATTTTCGACGCTCACTTCGAGCCCGTCTTTCGCCACACCCGGCAGCTCGGCTTCGAGCACGTAGGCGTCTTTGGTTTCGACGATATTGGTCAGCGGTTTCAGGCTGCTCACGCGGTTCGCGCTGTCGCCGTCGGAGTTGGTTTCGCGCCCGCCGTTCACTTCCTCACGGAGCGAGGAAAAGCGGTCGGAAGTCAGGCAGTAGGAGGTGGCTGGGAATTGGTAACGGATAAGACTCATAGTTTGGATTTTAGGTTGATTGTTGCAGTTGTCCCCAATCCTCATAGCTCGCCGGATACCAGCCGCCATCACCGCTTTTATTTTGAAAAATAAGCCATTGAAAATCAGCAGTTTGCCAATTTTATCCGCCGCCAGCCCTAACTCCAGAAAAGCGCCACGATGTCACGCATTCCACCGCGCATCGGAACTTTGAGCCGAGTCGCTGTGACTCAGTTAGAGTCCCCGAAACTCAGAGCCGTTTGCAAGTAGCTTTGATACCAAGTCACCACGCCGTAGCCGATGTAGCAAAGGATCGCGATGTAGAAAAATCGCGGCAGCCATTCGGCCAGCGTCTCGATCCGCGCCAGCCCTTCGGCTTGGTATTCCGCGGCGAGCCGTTTGAGTTCCGCATCAAGTTCACCCGTCTGTTCGCCGACACAAAAACTGCGGATCATCGGCTCGGGAAACGCCCCGCTCGCCGCGAGCAATCCGCCCACTTGCGCCCCGCCGCGCACCTCGGGAATTGCCCGCTCCACCGCCGCGTGAATCACGCCGCTGCGGCTCGCCCGCTGCGCCGCTTGCAGCGCGTCGATGACGTTGATCCCGGCATCGAGCTGCATCTCGTACGTCGCGCAAAAACGGGACGTGGAAAGCGCCCGGCGAATCCCCCCGACGAGCGGCAGCATCCGCAGCAGCGAGTCCAGCGCCGCGCTTTTCGACCCCGCGTCGCGCAGCAGCGGCACGAGCAGCGCGATGACCAGCACCACGCCCCACAGCAGCGCGAGCAGGCCGAACGTCTCCCGCAAATAGGCGCCGAATCCCTTTTCAAAAATCGTCCGCAACGACAGCGCGAAGACCCCGAAATGCAGCACGAACGCTGGATACGCGCACTTTTTCAAAATGCTCTGCCGCGCCTGCTCCAGCGCGCCGAAGTACGCGGAGAGCTGCGCCAGTCCTTGCTCCAGCTTGCCCGCGCGCTCCACCGCGGCGATCACCCCGATTTCCATCTCACCCACCGCCGGACGCTGATGGGCAAAGGATTCGCCGACCGTTTGCCCGCTGCCCACATTGTCTTTCAGCCGCTGGATGACGCCCCGCGTCGCGCCGCGCGTGGTGCGCACGAGATTTTCCAGCGCGCTGGGAAACGGCACGCCCGAGCGCACGAGCTGCCCGAGGCTGTGGTAGAGGCTCTGCTTGTCGCGAAGGCTGAGGGACACAGCGCGAAGTTCCGGGCAACCGCGGATGCACGCAAGACGGAACACGCGCTGAGCGCAGAAGAATGGCAGCCGCAGATGGCGCAGATTTCGCGGATGAGTTTCCGATGGAACCTTCCCGAACTGGACCCAGGAGATTTTGCGAACCCGCTTTGTCCGAAAAACATCTGCGTCATCTGCGTCATCTGCGGTTAAATCCCCATCTGTGAAATCCTCGTCCTCCACACCCGACGATCAACGGCACATGCGCGCCGCCCTGCGCGAAGCCGCGCGCGGCCTCGGCCACACCAGCCCGAACCCCGCCGTCGGCGCGGTCATCGTGCGCTGCGGGCGCGTGATCGCACGCGGGTTTCACCGGTGTGCCGGGCTGCCGCACGCGGAGATCGAGGCGCTGCGGATGCTGAAGAATCCCGCCCTCGCGCGAGGGGCGACGATTTTCGTCACGCTCGAACCGTGCTCCTCGCACGGCCGCACGCCGCCGTGCGTGGACGCGATTATCCGCGCGGATTTCGCGCGCGTGGTCATCGGCGCGACCGATCCGAATCCGGCGCACGCGGGCCGCGGCGTTGGGCTGCTGCGGGCGGCGGGCATTGCGATGACTGCCGGTGTTTTGGAAAGCGAATGCCGCGAGCTGAATGCGGGCTTCAACAGGTGGATCGTGACGCGCCTGCCGCTCGTCATCGCCAAGGCCGGCATGTCGCTCGATGGCCGCCTCACGCGCCCGCCCGGCGAAGGCCCGTGGCTCACCAGCGCCGCCGCGCGCGCCGATGCGATGCGCCTCCGCGCGCAGGTCGATGCCATCCTCATCGGCGCGCAAACGCTCCGCGCCGACAACCCGCGCCTGACCGTGCGCGGTGTCCCCGGCGCGCGCCAGCCGTGGCGCGTCGTCGTCACGCGCGGCGGCGACTTGCCAAAAGGTGCGCACCTTTTCACCGACGCCCACTGCGACCGCACGCTCGTCTTCCGCGGCCAAACTCTGCGCGCCGTCTTGCGCGAACTCGGACGCCGCGAAATCACCAGCGTCCTGATCGAAGGCGGCGGGCGCGTGCTCGGCGAAGCCTTCGACCGGCGGCTCGTGGACCGCGTGCAATTTTACGTCGCCCCGCTGCTCTGCGGCGGCCCGGTGTCCGCCGTCAGCGGGCGCGGAGTCGGTGCGACGGCGGAAGCCCCGCTGCTCCGCAACCCCCGCTACGACAGGATCGGCAGCGACCTGCGCATCACGGCGGAGGTGGAGTATCCCACCGAAAAAAGCCTGTCATCCTGAGCGGAGCAGAGGCTTTGCGCAGCGCAGTCGAAGGATCTCTAACTTTTCGTGGGCGGAGGCGGTCGGGAGAGCGGCGCACATTTCCCCACCACCTTCGCCCGCGGGATATTGGAGATTCTTCGACTGCGTTCCCGCCCGCCTCCGCCCACCGGGAACTCCGCTCAGAATGCCAGTATTTTTAGAGCTGCGGGCGTGCTTTCGGCAGCGTGATGTGCGGCTCGCGGAGGTAGATGGGTTCGAGGTCGCCGGTGGCGGTGATGCCGCGCACCGCGCTCGCCAGTCGCGCAAGGCGGGTGGCGGAAGGCTGCGCGATTTGCGCGTCGGCAAATGCAGCGAGAGGCGCGCTTGTAAAAATGGTGAGAGCGGAATGCGCGGCGAGGCGTTCGCGCAATTCGGTTTCGGTCGCGAGCAACGGGCCTTCCACGCACACGCCGTCCTCGACGCGGGTGAAGTAAAACGTCTCCCGCCGCGCGTCGCCGATGGCTAGATAGCTCGTCGCATCCGTCTCCAGCGCCGCGACGGACGGGATGCCGACGAGCTGCGCAGCGCCGCCGAGTTCGAGCCCGATGGCCGCGGCGATGGCGATGCGCACGCCGGCGTATGATCCCGGCCCGAGGCCGATGGCGACTTGATCCACGCGCGGTGCGAGCGCGACTGCGCGTTCCAGTACA
>JAYVNN010000172.1:0-5222 GCA_043758435.1 Chthoniobacter sp. | reverse complement strand
ACCGTGATGATGTCGGTGTAGGTGGTGCCGTCGAAGCTCATCAGGCGGAAATCCGAGGCGGCATTGTGCAGATCGCGAAGCATCTGCTGATCGGCGATACGCACCGAGTCGTGGCTGTGGTTGACCGAGAGGTTGCGCGCAAAGAGCCGCAGCGAGGTCTGGCTGAAGGTCATCAGCGCCACGGTCACGCCGGCAAAGACGGCGGTGGCCACGATGAGTTCGACAAGGGTGAAAGCGTGCTGGCTGAGGCGTCTCATGGTGCGAAAGGGTCAGAGGCTGTCCGTGGCCCGAAGCGTGTTGAGGGTGATGGTGAAAGGCCGGTTGCGGTACGTGAATGTAACCGTCACCGTGGCCCGCAGGGTGCGGGTGGAGAGGTCGGTGATAACCGTGGTTCGGGTGGACAGCACCTGCGAGTCGAGGTTCGTGTATGGGCTGATCAGCGAGGTCGCGGCGTTGTAGTCGTCGTTGTTCAGCGGGACGTTGGTTTCTGTCGTCGTGCCTGCCGCAAGGATGGCGGGGCGCGTCCCTATGACCTGCCAGGGTGTCGTCTCGATCAGATCGATGCGCTGCTGGGCCACGGCTTGGGCGATGGTCCGCAGCCGGGCACCCGTCGCCCAGCGGTTCATCTGCGTGAACGCGGTCACCGAGCCCGAGATGAGCACCGCGAGCAGGGCTCCAGCGATGAGCACTTCCGCGAGGGTAAAGCCCGCCGTCCCACGGCGAAGACGCCGTGTGGTAATGAATGAATCTGCGTGAACCATAATTTCTATAAAGCAGTTGACTTGCCAAAACCGGGCGGTTGTTTGGCAAAATTTGTGCGGCACCCGGTTCAGGCGGCCGCTGCCGAAATGGTGGAGGAAAACCGTAATGGCGGGCGACGGCCCGGCTTTCCGCATGGACCGCCAGGATTCGCGAATTGTTTTCCTATTCCTCCCGCCCCGTTTCGTGGCTAGCTCTCCAGAATGCTCGACGACATCGAACGCATCCTTTTCCACGAGCAGACCATCCTCAGCCGGCTGGATGAACTCGCGCGCGAAATCACCGAGACCTACCGCGGCCAGGAGCTGACGGTGATCGCCGTGCTCAACGGCTCCCTCATTTTCGCCGCCGATCTCCTCCGCCGCATTCCCCTGCCCCTGCGGCTCGACTGCCTGCGCGTGGCCAGCTACCACGGTGGCATCGAAAGCACCGGCACCGTCACCTTTCACCAGCTCACGATGCCCGATGTCCGCGACCGCCACGTCCTCGTGCTCGACGACATCCTCGACAGCGGCCGCACCCTCCACGCCATCTGCGCGCGACTCCGGGACGAGCAGCCCGCGAGCGTCCGCGTGTGTGTGCTTTTGCGAAAAGAAAAAGTCCGCGCCGAGGCGCTGGACGCGGATTTTGTGGGCTTCGAGATCGGCGATGAATTCGTCATCGGCTACGGCCTCGACTACGCCGAGCAGTACCGCAACCTGCCCTTCGTCGGCGTGCTCCGGCGCGAGGTTTTTGAAAAGCCGGCGGGTTAGTTTTTCCGCGCCACGAAGCGCGTGCCGAGCGGCTTCCCTGCGACAATGCCGGGGATGCGCCCCGCCTTGCGCCCGCTGGCGATGTGGGTGGCGATGCCGGCCTCGACGGCGACCTTCACCGCCTGGAGTTTCGAGATCATTCCGCCCACGGAAAACTTCCCCTTTTCCTGCCGCGCAAGGCTCGCGACGGCGGCGATGTCCTCGACCGTGCGGACGATTTTTCCGTCCGCGTCGAGCAGCCCGTCCACGCTCGTGAGCAGGATCAGCGTGTCCGCTTTCACCAACACCGCGACCTCGGCGGAGAGCTTGTCGTTGTCGCCGAATTTGCCGAGTTCCTCGACCGCCACGCAGTCGTTTTCATTGATGATCGGCACGACGTGCTTCTGCGCGAACAGCCGCCGGAAAGTGTTCTGCACATTCGTGTGGCTCACGCGGCTGTCGAGGTCGCGGTAGGTCAGCAGCAGTTGCGCGACGACGAGGCCGTGCGGGGCAAACATCGCGCCGTAGAGCTGCATCAGCTTCGACTGCCCGATGGCCGCGCACGCCTGCTTCGACGGCAAATCCTCGGGCCGCTCTTTCAACCCCAGCTCCGCCAGCCCCGCCGCGACCGCGCCGCTGGAAACGATCACGCACTCGTGCCCGGCTTTGACCAAGCCCGCGATCTCCGCCGCGAGCCGGGCGAATTGCTTTTCATCGAGCGCCGTGCCGCGCGCATTGGCGAGGATGCCGGAGCCGAATTTAACGACGATGCGCGAGGGAGTTTTGGTCATGGCGAGCGGGCAGCTTAGCCGGGCGGTCAAGCGCGGCGGGGAGTTGGGCCGCGTGCGCAAAAAGCGCCCACGGTGTCTGGGCCAGGGCGCAGCAGTAGCGGCACGGCGGGTCGTGCGGCGTGACGTTGCGGATGAAAATGCGGATCCTCGTGTGCGGAAATTCGCGCGCGAGTGCGCCGTAGATTTCCGGGTCGCGCTCGCCGGAGTCGCCGACGAAAACGAAAGCGCCGTCCTGCTGTGCGCGCAGGATTTTTCGGAGCACCGCGGCTTTGTACCCGCCCGAAAACGGGAAGCGCGGATTCAGAAATATGCGCCCGTGCGGAAAGCCGCCGGCCCAGAAAAATTCTGTCAGCCAGTGCCGGTAAAACCGCGGCCCGGACGAGAGATAGACAAATTCCGCGCGGTCGTGCGCGCGCCATTGCGCGTAGCGCGCGGGCATGCCCGGCACGGCGGTCCAGTGCTCGTGGCGAAAAGGATCGCCGAGCAGGTGCCCGAGATTTTTCGGATGCGCGCCCGAGAGCTTCGCTGGCGGGATGTCCCGGACCACGCCGGTCTCGCGGATGGTGTCGTCAATGTCCGAGACCACGATCCAGCGGGCCGGCGCTGCGCCTGCCGCGGAAACGAAAAAAAGCAGCGCCGAGAGCGCAAGCGCGCGGCTGCTTTGGAGCAGGAGTTTCATGGCCGCAGAATCCCCGCCGGGCCGCGCGCTGTCGAGCGCCGCACCGTCGGCGCAAAAGAAAACCCGGAGCCGCAGGACGCGGCTCCGGGTTTCCAAAAGGTACGGCAATCAGCGCCGGATTTATTTCAGCGCGGCGAGGTAGTTTTCCTCGGCCTGCGCCCAGTTGATGACACTCCAGATGGCCTTGAGGTAGTCGGGCCGGCGGTTCTGGTAGTGCAGGTAGTAGGCGTGCTCCCACACGTCGATGCCGAGGACCGGTGTGCCTTCGATGCCGGCGACCACTTTGCCCATGATCGGGTTGTCCTGGTTCGCGGTGGAGCCGATTTCCAGCTTGCCGCCGCTCACGTAGAGCCACGCCCAGCCGGAGCCGAAACGGCCCACGCCCGCAGCGTTCATCTTTTCCTTGAGCTGCTCGACATCGCCGAAAGTCGCGGTGATGGCCTCGGCGAGTTTGCCCACGGGTTTGCCCTCGGAGCCAGGCTTGAGGAGCTTCCAAAAGAACGAGTGGTTCACGTGGCCGCCGCCGTTGTTGCGCACGGGGCCGCGGATGGCGTCGGGTACGCTGGCGAGGTCGCGGATCAAATCCTCGGCGCTTTTGCCCGCGAGGGCGGGCGCGCTTTCGAGCGCCTTGTTGAGGTTGGTCACGTAGGCTTGGTGATGCTTGTCGTGGTGAATCTCCATCGTCTTCGCGTCGATGGACGGTTCGAGCGCGGCAAAGGGATACGGGAGTGCGGGTAATTCGTGGGCCATGATGTTGTGTTGGGTTGTGGCCTCGCGATGTGGAGGCCGGTGGTTTGGTATTCGCGCGGATGATGGAAAGCGGACGCCTCCTTGGCAAGCGGGGCGTTTCCCACGCGCGGATATTGTTTCCGCCTTGAGTCCGCACCCGCGGCCCGGCATTCATCTGCGCCTTTTATGGACACCGCGATCAAGTCACTCGGCCCGTGCGAAATCATCTCCCCGCTGCGGCATCGCGGCGGCGTGGAGGTCGCGTTCAAGACGGACGCCGAGCGCGTGCTCTTCGACCACCGCATGTCACCGGGCGAAGTGCCGCAGCCGCAGCTCAGCTTCGAGGTCGCGGGAGCGCGGGAGAAAATCTTCTTCAACCCCGCGAAGACCACCGCCGGCATCGTGACGTGCGGCGGGCTGTGCCCCGGCCTGAACGACATGATCCGCGGCATCGTCACGCAGCTCCACCTGCGCTACGGCGTCACGAAAACTTACGGCTTTCGCTACGGCTACGAGGGGCTGATCCCGCAGTACGGCCACACGCCGATGATCCTGAAGCCCGAGTCCGTCTCGCAAATCCACAGCTTCGGCGGGAGCATCCTCGGCACCTCGCGCGGGCCGCAGGACGTGGGTGAGATGGTCGATTACCTCGATGAGCTGAGCTGCGACATTCTCTTCGTCGTCGGCGGCGACGGTTCACTCCGCGGAGCCTATGCGCTGAGCGAGGAGATCGAGCGTCGCGGTTTGAAAAAGGCCGTCGGCGGCATCCCGAAGACGATTGATAACGACATTATGTTTCTCGACAAATCATTCGGCTTCGAGACCGCGTTTGGCGTGGCCGTGCAGGCGCTGAAATGCGCGCACACCGAATCGCTCGGCTCGATGAATGGCGTGGGCGTGGTGAAGCTCATGGGCCGCGATTCCGGCTTCATCGCCTGCTACGCCTCGCTCGCCGGGAGCAATGTGGATTTCGTGCTCATCCCCGAGGTGCCCTTTGCGCTCGACGGTGCGCGCGGGCTTCTCGAATCGCTCCGCTACCGCCTCGCGAAACACAAGAGCGCCGTCATCGTCGTCGCCGAGGGCGCGGGGCAGGAACTGCTCAAAGCAGAGAACGCCACCGATGCCAGCGGCAACAAAAAGCTTGGGGACATCGGCCTTTATCTCAAAGACCGGATCAACGCTTTTTTCAAAGAGCGCAAAACCGAGTGCAACCTGAAGTATATCGACCCGAGCTACATGATCCGCAGCGTGCCCGCGAACGCCGCCGACAACTTCTACTGCTCCCAGCTCGCGCAGCACGCCGTCCACGCCGCGATGGCTGGAAAAACCGGCGTGCTCACCGGGCGCTGGCACGGGGCCTTTGTCCACATCCCCATCCCGCTCGCCACGCAAGGCCGCCGCAAAGTGGACCCGCAAAGCGAGCTGTGGCGCGCGGTCCTCGAAAGCACCGGCCAGCCGGTGCGGCTGGCGTAGCCGCGTCGCGGCACGGCGCTTACTCCTCCTCGCTCACCGTGAAGGTCACATTCGTGATCC
>JAYVNN010000171.1:0-5227 GCA_043758435.1 Chthoniobacter sp. | reverse complement strand
AGGCGCTCGCCTGGGACATGCTCGCCCGCCGCACGCTGGAGCTGCGGACGGGGCTCACTGCCGGACTCCCGCCGCAGCCGGGCGCATTGCGCGCGGACGGGGCGGCCGAGGTCGCGGGCAAGGACGGGAAGAAGGTGTGGATTCTGGCCGATGGCAGCCGCGAGACGATCGACGAGGCAGGCGTGCGCCATCGCGAGCACAAGAACGGGAGCAAGACCACGGTCCAGCCCGACGGAGCATGGGAGACGAGCTACCCGACCGGCCTCACCGAGCAGGTCACGGCGCAGGGGCGCAGGACTTTGCGCGATCCCAAAGGAAATCTGGAGATCACCGAACCCGATGGGACTCGGATCAAGGAGGGCGACGGAATGACCGGCGGCGCAACGAAAGTCCGTATCCGGGATACCTTTGGCCCCGACGGAAAAAAGATCAGCCGCCGCGTCGAGAGCAAGGTGAAGCGGGATGATGGCGTGGAGCTGGTGCTCTCCGAGGAGGTGGCGGCCGACGGAACGACGGGAAAAGGAAAACTGCGGCGCGCGGACAGCGGCGCAGGCCCGAAAGATTCCGAGATTTGGGCGATCCAAAGGACCTTGCACATCGCCGGAGGAATCCTCGTGGTGGTGAATGAAAAGTACTCGGAGGCGGGCTTTTATTCGCAGGACGAAGTCTCGCGTGAACGCGAATCGAAACCGCCGGGCGGCCCCATCGTCACGAGCAAGCAAATGGAGGGCCTCTCGGTGCAATTGCCGCCCCCCATCGCTCTCAAGCAGGAAATTTTCACCAATCCTCAGCCGATGCCGGTCGTGATCCGCGGCCCGGCCTCCGGCGTCGAGGACCCGACCGCCTTTGCGCCCAAGCCGGACATCAGCGCGATGCTCGCCGAGTTGCAGCAAATCGAGAGCGACGCCCGCAACTTCGCCGGCGCGACCGCCGCCGACTACCAGCGGGCGCAGGCCACCGCTGCCGCCTACCTCATCCCGCTTTCGGTCCTTCCGCAGAAAACCGCGAGCGCACCGGCGTGGCTGCGCGAAAAAATCATCACCCAGTCCACGCTCCATGAAGCCCCGCTCCTGCCGACCCTCGACGACCGCTCGAAGGCGGTTCCCTTCGGCCCGCACGGCGCGGAAATCATCAGGCGTTTCCCATGGAAACACGCCGAGACAGATCACTTCATCGTCCATTTTCTCGGCGAGGCCGAAGCGCGTCTGACGGTCCAATACATCGAGGGCGTCTATACCGTCCTCACGCAGCTCATGAACCTCGACCCGCAGCGCGCGCAGGCCAAAAGCCATGTCTTCGTCTTTCCCGAAGTGGAATGGCAAAGCTACCTGAAGAGCCATGGTCACCCAGCGCAACTGGCGGGATTTGCCTACAAGACGGAACTGCTGCTCGGTGCCGCCACCAACCGCGACGATCGCGCCGACTCCGTCAAAGTGCTCTGCCACGAAACGACGCACGCGCTGGTCGCGCGCTTCTATCCCGCACGCAAGCCGCCGCTCTGGATGAACGAAGGGCTCGCCGAATACATCGCCATCCGCACCATGCGCACCAAAGGCGTGGCCTTCGCCGGCAAGACCCGCGACGAGGCGCAGGCCCGGATGCTGGGAAAACCGGACGCGGACATGGACATCGCGCGGCTTTTCACGCGCGTGCGCTATGGGAACGACACGAGCCCCGACCGGTTGGCGGCGTTTTATGCGAACTCCCAAAAATGCGTTCAGGTGCTTTTTGAAAAACTGCCCGTCGAGGGGTTTGCAAAATTCTTCAACACCCTCACCGCCGGCAATCAGCCGGAGGTCGCGCTGGCGGCCACCTTTGGCAAGCAATGCGACAGCGTCGCCGCCTTTAAGCGGATCGTGAACGGGCCGTAGCTCGCGCCAGCGGGCGGGCCGTTTATCCATTGAGCCCCGCGCGGGCGTGCGCTACATCGTCCGCCCCTATGGCTTTTCTCAACGACAATTATCTCAAGCTCAAAGCAGGCTATCTCTTTCCCGAAATCGGGCGGCGCGTGAAGGTTTTTGCGGAGACGAATCCCGAGGCGGCGCAGCGGATCATCCGCTGCGGGATTGGCGATGTGACGGAGCCGCTGCCGGGCGCAGTCGTCGCGGCGATGCACAAGGCGGTGGATGACATGGCGACGCGCGCGGGCTTTCACGGCTACGGGCCGGAGCAGGGTTATGAGTGGTTGCGAAAGGCGATTGCGGAAAACGATTTTCGCGCGCGTGGGATCGAGGTAGCGGACGACGAGATTTTCGTGAGCGATGGCTCGAAGTGCGATTGCGGGAACATCCTCGACGTGCTCGGCGCGCAGAATCGGATCGCGATCACCGACCCCGTTTACCCGGTGTACGTGGACACGAATGTGATGGCCGGGCACACCGGCGAGGCGGATGCGAGCGGCGCGTACGAGGGGCTGATCTATCTCGATTGCACGGCGGAAAACGGCTTCGTCGCCGCGCCGCCGCAGGAGCACGCGGACGTGATCTACCTGTGCTTTCCCAACAACCCGACCGGCGCGGTGGCCACCCGCGAGCAACTCGCCGCGTGGGTCGCGTATGCGCGCGAGCATCAGTCGGTGATCCTCTTCGATGCGGCCTACGAGGCCTACATCAGCGACCCCGCGGTGCCGCGCTCGATCTACGAAATCCCCGGCGCGCGCGAGTGCGCGATTGAGTTTCGCAGCTTCTCGAAAAACGGCGGTTTCACCGGCACGCGCTGCGCCTTCATCGTAGTGCCGAAGACGCTCATGGCCTCGACGGCAGGTGGGGAGCGGCGGCCGCTGCATCCGCTGTGGTCGCGCCGGCACACGACGAAATTCAACGGCGTCTCCTACATCGTGCAGCGCGGCGCGGAGGCGCTGTATTCGGCGGAGGGAAAGGCGCAGGTCGCGGCGCTGGTGGAGCACTACATGGGCAATGCGCGCATCCTGCGCGAAGCCGCCTCGGCCATCGGTCTGCGCGTCTTTGGCGGCGTGAATGCGCCCTACATTTGGGTGAGCACACCGCCGGGGACCACGAGCTGGCAGATGTTCGACCGGATGCTCGGCGAGGCGAATGTGGTCATCACGCCGGGCAGCGGTTTTGGCGCGATGGGCGAGGGTTATTTCCGCATCAGCGCGTTCAATTCGCGCGCGAATGCGGAAGAAGTGGCGCGGAGGATGAAGGCGATTGCGTGGTGAGGCACAGTGCTGTCGCTGCGGGGGAAGCTGGCAGCTTCCCCTACAGACGCGGGACGCCCCGCCGCTCACCCCTGCGTGAGCTGAAAGGGGCCAGCCTTCTCCTCTGTGGCATCTCTGCGAGCGGCGGGCATGGCACCCATAACCCTCACCCCCCCGCACGCTGGAACCCTGCCCTTCCCCCCCTCGTTACCAAACTCCGTTTGGTCACGCGCTTTCGGGCGAAACTCTGTTTCGTGTGGGTGGGGTGTCTGCGGGCGGGCCTGCCACCGGCTCCGTCCCACAGACACCCCCCCGTGGGAAACAGAGTTCCCCTCCTCATTGCATTACCAAACGGAGTTTGGTAACGAGGAGCTAAAACTGACCTCTATGGAAAAGAAATATACTATTTTCGTTAGCTCTACGCACGACGACCTAAAAACAGAACGGGGTGAGATTACGAAAGCTATCCTGGAATTGGGACACATCCCTGTCGGAATGGAAATGTTCAGCGCCGCCGATGAGGAGCAGTGGGGACTAATTCAGCGGCAAATTTTACAGTGTGACTACTATATCGTAATCATCGCCCACCGTTACGGATCGACTGTGGGCGATGTTTCCTATACGGAGCGAGAATATGACTTTGCTGTTGAAAGCGGAATTCCAGCGCTCGGTTTCGTAATAGCAGACGGCGAAAAATGGTCCCCAGAATGGATCGATAAAGACGAACTAACCGTGCGGCGGCTTACGGCATTCAAGCAAAAGGTCAAAAACAGAGTAGTCAGTTTTTGGAATTCCGCAGACCAATTGAACATGAAGGTAGTGACCGCCCTCTCGAAGCAGTTCGCTTTGAAGCCGCGTCCGGGTTGGGTCCGCTCGGACGCTATGCCTGGACCGGAAGTATTAAACGAACTCTCTCGCCTCAGTAATGAGAACGCCGAACTCCGCTCCCGTGTAACCCAAGTGTCCGAGCCGCAGTTCAATATTATGTTCGCAGGGTTTCAGAGACAAAACACATCGACGTTCGCCACAATGATTGTTCTCGTAACATATAATGGACCGACAATTTATTTCCCTGCGCACCGACTGCGCCTAGAGCTTAGCTATTTGGAGTCCTCAAAAAACTTTGACACGTACATGGGTGACACCTCGCCATTGATCGTCAAGCTTGGGGATGACCTTCAGCTTGAGGGTTCCGGCTATTTCAGCATTCATGGGCACTGCCAGCCTCCGCTTACTATTGGATGCGATACAGCAACATTGAATCTGACCGTGCACCTCCCATCGGGTAAGCAAATCGGTTTATCAGCCAGTCTTCATGCGCCTTCATGGAGGTATGGGGAGCCCGGTTTGGACGTCAGGCACCTCGGATATTGATTCTACTAGGAACCAGCTCTTTCCCTGCGTGCGTAGCCGCGTGAGTTCCGATTCGACGGCGGGAGGAGGCCGCGTAGAGTTTGGCGCATGAAACGCGTTTTCGGCATCGAGACGGAATACGGGATCACGGTCGATGGACTGGAGGGGCTGGATGTGGTGCGGGAATCCATCGAGATCGTGCGGAGCTACACGGAGCACGGGGCTTCGATGAAGTGGGATTATCAGCTCGAAGATCCGCATCAGGATGCGCGGGGTTTTCGCGCGAAGGAACTGCTGCAGGACACGGATGAGGCGGCGTATTTTGAGCTGGATAAGGCGCGGCCGCTGTCGTTCGAGGAGATCAAGAGCGACCTGGTGCTGAGCAATGGCGCGCGGTTTTACAACGACCACGCGCACCCGGAATACTCGACGCCGGAATGCACGACGCTGGCCGAGCTGGTGGCGCAGGACAAGGCGGGCGAGCGCATCCTGGCGGAGTGTGCGAAGCGGCGGAACACGCATCTGCCGGCGGGCTGCGAGGCGCGGCTGTATAAGAACAACACGGATTTCGTGGGGCACAGCTACGGGTGCCATGACAACTATCTGATGCGGCGCGATGTGCCGTGGGAGCGGCTGGTGCGGGAGGTGGTGCCGTTCCTGGTGACGCGGCAGATTTTCGCGGGCGCGGGGAAGATGGGTGTGGAGGGCGAGGACGCG
>JAYVNN010000170.1:0-5229 GCA_043758435.1 Chthoniobacter sp. | reverse complement strand
ACCGCGACCTGGGAACGCGCGTGAGAGCACGGCGGCGCGAGGCGAAGGCGCGGCAGGTGCTGGGCTTCACGGCGGGAGCACCTGCCGTGACTGAGCCGATCGAAGTCAGCGCCGCGCATCGGTAACTGAACGCCAAGGTCGCGGTTGGCTGCAGCGCATGGTTAGGCGTTGATCGTTCCATTGGGATTGGATCGGAGCGGAACGGACTCATCGAGTCAAGAGCGGGCCGCGCTGCGCCGAAGGGTTGCGCCGTGGCCGAAGCGAGCGGCAGCCAAATCCCCGACAACCTATCGCCGCGCCGCGAGGGAAAAGCGTGGCGAACATCCTTTCGTTGCCGACTGCAAAATGCGTTCGCCGAAGCCGACAGGGAGTGACTAATGCCGAAGCGAACACCTCGCAAACTCACGACTAACTCCCGCCACGGAAATGGAGGACGGCGCTCGGTCATGGACGAAGGGAGAAAGCACCTAACGACCACAAGCTCAGCGACGGCGGAGGGCTGGCGCGGCGGCTGCGTGGCAGGCTCTGCGGGGAGCAGCCGCCGTGACAGCCCGGAGCCGTTCGCTGCAGCGCCTTGTTAGGCGTTCGCGGTTGGTTGGCGACAGCGTGCGGCGTCCGGACGTTGGAAGATGAAGGCATGGCGGAAAGACAGCCGCCGAGAAACTCACCGACGGGTAAAAGGGAACGACCAAACCGAAGGGAGCGACGCTCGGATAAGGCAGTCGCCGAAGAAACAGATGCCGGGTCGAATGACCGCGAGGGTAGAAACTCCAGACTCGCGTGCGACGTGGAAGCGTTTGCTTCCGAGTTAGAGTAAGCGTGGGTTCGGAACGGACTTAGCAAGGTGTCATTCACGAAAGGAGCGAGCGATACGCCTAACGACCTCAAGCTCAGCGAACCGCGCGGCTGGCGCGACCGCTGCGTGGTGGGGGCAAGGCGGAGGCCGGAAGCAGCGGGCGTGCGGTCTGTTGGGTATTTGTCAGCGACAAGTGACGGCATCTTTTCCGAAGGCTTCCAGACATTGGCGGAAAATCAAGCACGCCCCGGAAGTGGCGAAAACGCTTGGCGAACATCTCCGACTGGCACGCATCGACCGCGGGCTAAAGCAGACGGAAGTCGCTGCGTTGCTGGGGGTGGTGTATCAAACGGTGGAAAAATGGGAGCACAACGTCGTGCCCATCGGCCCGAACTCCCGCCCCCGCGTCGTCGCTTTTCTAGGCTTTGAACCGGCACCACCGGGCGCAAACCCAACGGCTGACTCTTTCGACGAGTGATGTTGGGAATTTGTCGGCCATTTCACTCCTTCAAAGCATCGCGCGGTAATCCAACAACGAATAGGAAAAGCCCGGAAATCGCCCCACATTTTTACGAAATCTTCGCCGCCCCGGAGGTGCCTATCGGAAATCATGCGAAGCGGGCAGCGCCAGTTCCCGGAATTGCAGCGCCTCGATGCGCCGGGCCTTAACGTGAATCACGTTCTCGGCGTTCTGCATGACGCCTTCGATGGCGAGGAAAGGTTCCTCATTGATGAGGAGCCGATACCGTTCAAAAAGCTGTGGCGTGACGATGGCGTTGGCGACGCCGGTTTCGTCTTCGAGGCTGATGAAAACGAAACCCTTGGCGGTGCCGGGCCGCTGCCGACAAATGACCTGTCCCGCAATTTTGACCACCGTGCCGGTGCGCTCCGAAGCCAGGTCGGACGCCCGCCAAATTTCCGGGAGCTGCGAGCGAATCAGCTTCATCGGATGCGGCCCCGTCGAAAGGCCCGTGCCGCTGTAATCGGCTTGCAACCGTTCCACAGGATTCATCGGCACCAGCGGCAGGGCCGATTCACTTTCCGCACGCGCAAACAGGTCGTCCTCATCCCGACGAACCCCCACCTTCCATTGCGCCGCTCGCCGATGCTCGGCGAGCCCATTCAGCGCCCCGATTTTTGCCAGCGCCCGCGCCGCCGTTTGCGGCACCGCCGTCCTCAATTGGAAATCCACCAGCGATGCGAACGGAGCCTTTTGCCTCTCGGCAACGATGCGCTCGCCATCCTCGCGCCGGAGGCCGCGCACGTAGCAAAGTCCGAGGCGTAAAACGTCGTCCGCTTCCACCTCGCAGAACCAGTCCGATTCGATGACCGAGACGGGCTTGATGCGAAGCCCGTGCCGCTTCGCGTCAGCGACCAACGAGGCCGGCGAGTAAAACCCCATCGGCTGATTATTGAGCAGGCCCGCGAAGAATTCTGCCGCCCGATGGACTTTAAGCCAACAACTCGCATAGGCGAGAATGGCGAAGCTGATAGCATGGCTTTCGGGGAAGCCATACACGGCGAAGGATTGGACCGCCTTCGTCACCGCATCCATCACCTCCGGCTTCGTGCCGTTTCTTTCCATCCCAGCGCGGAGTTTTACGCAGACCTTCGCCATGCGTTCTGGTGAGCGGTGAAAACTGAGCGCCCGCCGTAATTCCTCCGCTTCGCTTCCCGAAAAATCGCCCATCACCATCGCGATTTTCAAAAGCTGTTCTTGGAACAGCGGCACGCCGAGCGTCCGTTCGAGAACGGGTTTCAGTCGTTCGTCGTAATACGTCGTCTCCTCCTTTCCCGCCCGTCGTGCCAGATACGGGTGCAGCATGTCGCCCTGAATCGGCCCCGGTCTGATAATTGCGACCTCCACAACCACGTCGTAAAAGCAGCGCGGCAACATGCGGGGCAGCGTTGCCATTTGCGCCCGGCTTTCGATTTGAAAGACGCCGATGGTATCGGCAACGCACATCGAATCGTAAGTCGCCGCATCATCCTTCGGAATTGCCGCGAGGTCGATTGGCCGGCCCCGCGCCGCGCAGAGTTCAAGCGAATCCTGCATCACCGCCATCATGCCAAGGCCGAGCAAATCCACCTTGATGATGCCCAGGTCTTCGCAGTCGTCCTTGTCCCACTGCGCGACCACCCGCCCCTCCATTGAGGCGCGTTCCAGCGGCACGATGGAGTCGAGCTGCCCCTGACAAATAATCATGCCGCCGGAATGCTGCCCAAGATGCCGTGGCAGGCCGTAGATTCGTTGGTAGAGAGCAACCGCCGCGGGAGCCCGCGGATGCGCGGTTTCCACGCCCGACCGCTTGAGCTGGTCGGTGAGTTCCATCGTATGCGGAAAATCACCATTGCCGAAAAGATGCGAAAAACGACTGAGCGTTTCCGGCTCGAAACCGAGCGCCTTGCCAATCTCCCGCATCGCGCTTTTGCCGCGGTAGGTAATGACATTCGCCGTCATCGCCGCGCCGCTCGCGCCATAGCGGCGATAGACCTCCTGAATCACACTTTCGCGGCGTTCGCCGCTCGGCAAATCCAAATCAATATCCGGCCAGGAGGTTCGCCCTTCACTTAAAAACCGCTCGAAAAGCAGATTGCAGGCAATCGGGTCGCAGGCCGTGATGCCGAGCGAATAGCAGACGACGCTATTCGCCGCACTGCCCCGGCCTTGAACAAGAATCCGGTTCTCAGTGCAGAAATTCACCAAGTCCCACACGATTAGGAAATATCCGCTAAAGCCGAGCTTCGCGATGAGCGCTAGTTCCCGCTCTATCTGCGCCGCCACTTTTTTGCTCAGGTGCGAATACCGCGCCCGCGCACCGGCCATCGTCATTTTGCGCAGAAACGAATCCATCGTTTCGCCTTCCGGCACGCGATATTTCGGAAACTCGTAGCCGAGATTTTCGAGCGAGAATTCCAGCCGCTCGCCGAGTCGCAGCGTGTTCGTAACGGCTTCGGGCAAGTCATTGAAAAGCCGCGCCATTTGCGCGGGCGTTTTCAAATACCGCTCTTCGTTTGCCGAAAGCAGCTTGCCGGCAGCGTCAAGATTCGTGTGTTCCCGCGTGCAGGTGAACACGTCGAGCACCGCCCTTTCTTCCCGCGTGGCGTAAAGCACTCCATTTGTCGCCAGCAGCGGCAAGCCTTCCGCTTCCGCCAGGTGAACCAGCGCCTTGTTCACCGTCTTTTCCCCGCGCCGCATCTGCCGCTGAATTTCCACAAAGACATTTTTCTTTCCGAAGTAATTGACCAGCCGTTCTGCCGCCAGTTGCGCCGCTTCATGGTCGCCGCATTCGAGCGCCCGGCGAACCGGCCCCTCCTCATCCCCGGTCAGCGCCACCAGTCCGCCCGCGAATTCCGGCAGGTCGTTCCAATGCACCGGCGCATGCTCTTTCGTTCCGCGCAGCTTCGCCCGCGTAATCATTTTGCAGAGATTGCGGTAGCCTTCGCGTGACTGGACGACGACCGGCAAAACACCGCCGTCTTCGAGCGTCAGTTCCGCACCGACAATCGGGCGGATTTTTTGCTCACGCGCCGCCGCGTGAACCCGCGCCGTGCCATACACCCCATCGCGGTCGCAGACCGCCAGTGCGGAGAGTTCCAGATTCGCCGCCTGCTCAATCAGTTTTTCCGGCTGCGAAGCAGCCCGCAAGAAACTGAACGCGCTGCGCGCATGAAGCTCAATGTATTGCAGCTTCATAGCATCCCTCCACGAACCACTGACCGTTTTGCCACCCCAGCCGGTAAATCCCATCCCTGGCAATTTCGATGTCCCATTCCTCCACGCCCCACAAATCCCTGTCCCACCAGCCGCCCGAACCGCGATACGGCCCATGCGCCGCAGTGACCTCACCATGCGCCGTATCCGAGACCACAAAGGCCGGTTCGTGCCGCACGACCCTGACTTGCGCCGGCATCGCGGGGCGATAACGGCGGAGCGGCAAACCGACCGCCAACTCATCACCCGATTCGATTGCTTCGCTCAACTCTTGAAACCGCGGAGCCACCAGCCGAAAGCAATCCGGGCGATGAGTGTTTTGCATCTCCACCACCCCGACATTGCCCTCTCCCACCAGCGAGGTGAGCCGCGCCAGCGTCTCACCAAAACGGTTCACGTCGCGCAGCGGGTTTTCAAAAAACCGTGTCTGTTGATGGTCTGAATTGACCGCTTCGATTTTCAAACGGCAGCCGTTTGGACGGCCTTCGAGTTTCAGGGATTCCAGATGCGTGTCGAGAATCCGAAACATCACCGCGCTATCGGCGGTCGGCGACGGAATCGAAAATATCCGCCGATGTTCGCCGCCGTTTTCCAGCGGCAGAACCAGCACCATTTTTCCGGCTACACGATTGACGCCGTGCAACCGCAAAAGCAGTTGCTCCAAAAATCGGCGGAGGATGAAGAGCAGCGGTTCGAGGGTTTCAATCTCCCGCTCGAA
>JAYVNN010000169.1:0-5242 GCA_043758435.1 Chthoniobacter sp. | reverse complement strand
TCGTCGAGCCGCGCGTGATTCAGCTCGGCGACGGTGTCGTAAAAGCGCCGCTCGCGCTCGCGCGTCATCGCCTCCGGGCTGTGCAGATGCAGGATCGCATCGCCCTTCCCGCGAAACGGCACGCCTTGGTACGACGTGGGCAGAAACCCGCTCGACCACAGCGTGCTCCCGCCCCGCGGCCCGCGCGGCCCGCTTTGCAGGACGACGAAACCCGGCAAATCGCCCGACTCGCTGCCCAGCCCGTAAATCGACCACGCGCCAAACGCGGGCCGGCCCGGCGCTTGAAAACCCGTGTTCATAAACAGCTTCGCCGGCGCGTGGTTGAAGACATCCGTCTTCATCCCGCGCACCCAGCAGACCTCGTCGGCGATCTTGCAGTGGTGCGGAAAAAGCTCACTCAGCGTCATGCCGCACTGCCCCGCGGGTGCGAACTTTCGCATCGAGCCGAGCAGCGTTTCGTTGCCTTTGAGAAAGGCGAAACGCTTGCCTTCCATCATGCTCTTCGGCGGTGGCTGGCCTTGGAGTTCGCGCAGCTTCGGCTTGTCCTCGAACAGGTCGAGCTGGCTCGGCCCGCCCGCCATGAACAGGTAGATCACCCGCTTCGCCTTCGGCGCAAAATGCGGCGCGCGCGGATTCATCGGATGCGCCGGATCAATCACCGGCCCGCCCGCGGCGAGGCCGTCCTCGCTCAGCAATTGATTCAGCGCGATAGCCCCGAGCCCGACCCCGCACCGGCCAAAGAAATGGCGGCGCGTGATTTCGTGGAGGTGATGCTCGGGCGACGGATTCATGCCTTCGTCCAATCTTGGATTTGCAGGCGGGGCACGCGGGAAAATTCGGCCACGTTGCCGGTGACGAGCGTGAGGCCGAGGACACGCGCATGGCCCGCGATGAGCAGATCGTACGGACCGATGATCTTTCCCGAACGTTCGAGAACTGCCCGGATTTCCGCTGCTTCCTGAGCTGCTGTTTCGTCGAATGGCAGCACCCGAAACCGCGCCAGCGTCCGCGCAAGTTTGGCTGATTCTGCCGCTGGCCGGGCGCACTTTTGAATGCCGAGGTGCAGCTCGTAAGCCGTGATCGTCGAAACAGCACAGTCGCCGGGCGCTTGCGCGGTGAGTTGCGCGACAACGTTTGCAACCCCGCGCATCGCTCCGATGCACACGTTGGTATCGAGCAGGAAAACCATCAGTCGAAATTCGGAGCCGGCGGCATTTTTCCCTGCGGGTAGCGCTTAAATTTCGGGTCAGAAATGCGGATGCTCTCGAAGAAGCCTTTCGGCCACTTCGACGGCTTGACTGGTTCCAGAATGACCTTGTGGCCTTCGCGACGGATGAGAACCTCGCTGCCCTCGAAGCGGAAGTCCTTGGGCAGGCGGACGGCTTGGGAGCCGCCGGTGGTGAAGAGTTTGGCAGTGGGCATGTAGCTATAGTAGATACTCCGGCACCGGTCGGCAAACGGCTATTCGCGGGTGATGAAGTTGTCGGTGTTGAAAAGAGTGCGGGCTACGGCGGTGAGGGCGGCGGCTTCGGGTAAGGAAATTTTCGCGAGTGCGTCGGGGATGAGCTTGCTGACTGCGGCGGCATCGGCCGTGAAATCGGCGACCTGCGCGGTGTAGTAGGCGCTGAGGACAGTGAGTTCCTTTTCGCCCGGCTCGCGGCAGAGGCAGAGGGCGAAGGCGCGGCGGATGCGCGCCTCGCCGTCGCCGTCGGGAACCTCGCGGAGCACACGCGCGGCGAGGCCTTGCGCGAGTTCGACGAAGGCGGGGTCGTTGGCGACGGTCAGCGCTTGGAGCGGCGTGTCGGAGCGCGGGCGGCGGGTGCAGACGGTCTGGAAATCCGGCGCGTCGAACGTGCCGAAAAGCGGATACGGCGCGCTGCGGTAGTACATCGTGTAGAGCGCGCGGCGGAAGCGGTTCGGTCCTGTGTCGGCGATCCATTTCTTGCCGGTCTGAGTGAAGGAATAAACGCCGTCCGGCTGCGGCGGATGCACGCTTGGGCCGCCGATCGTCGCGTCGAGCAGACCGCTTGCGGAGAGTGCGGCGTCGCGCACGATCTCGGCCTCCACGCGCACGCGATCCTGCCGCGCGAGGAGCAGATTGCGCGGGTCCTTTTCCGCGAGGTCGGGCCGCGCCTTCGACGCCTGCCGGTACGTCGCGCTCGTCACGATGAGCCGGTGCATCGCCTTCAGCGACCAGCCCTGCCGGATGAATTCGCGCCCGAGCCAGTCGAGCAATTCCGGGTGCGTGGGCGCGGCTCCCTGCGCGCCGAAGTCCTCGTCCGTCTCGACGAGGCCGCGGCCAAAATAACGCATCCACACGCGGTTCATCGTCACGCGCGGTGTCAGCGGATTCTCCGCACTGACCAGCCAGCGCGCGAGATCGAGCCGCGTGTGAAACTCGCCCGGTGGTTTTTGAAACGCCGCGTTGACCGCCGCGATCACACCCGGCGGGAGCGGCCCCGCTTTCTCGTCGGGTCGCGTGTAGTCGCCGCGCTGGAGGAGGAAAGTCGGGCGCGGTTTTGCGAGGTCTTGCATGACCATGAGATCGACGACCTGCCCATCCACCGGATGCGGCTTCTCCGCCTTTTCCTTCGGCACCGCCTTTTCAAACGCCACCTTCACCATCTTCCGCTGCTCGTCGCTGCGCACCGCGGCGGCGAGCTTCAGCGCCATCGTGTAAGCATCGGTGGGTTGCTTTTTAAGCGGCACTTCGTCGAGTTTTTCCAACTCCGCGCGCTCCCATTCCTCCTGCGTCAGCCGATGCTTTTTCGACTTCACCGTTTCCACATCCGGCGAAGTCGCCGCGACCGGCTGGCCGAAAATTTCGCCGCGTGCCACCTCCACCGTCGCGCCTTTGCTGTTCACGTCTTCGCCTGAATTGAAGAACGCCGTCATCTGGTAAAACTCCCGCTGGGTGATCGGGTCGAACTTGTGCGTGTGGCACTGTGCGCACCCGACAGTGAGCCCGAGCCACACCGCGCCCGTCGTGTTCGTCCGGTCGATCACCGCCTCCACGCGGAACTGTTCCGGCTTCGACCCGCCCTCCTCATTGATGAGTGTGTTGCGGTGAAAGCCCGTTGCGATCACCTGGCTCTTCGTCGGCTCTGGCAAAAGATCCCCGGCCAGTTGCTCAATCGTGAAGCGATCAAACGGCACGTCGTCATTCAGCCCCTTGATGACCCAGTCGCGCCACGGCCACATCGCCCGCGCGCTGTCTATGGCGTAGCCGTTCGAGTCGCCATAGCGCGCCTGATCCAGCCAGTGCCGGCCCCAGCGCTCGCCGTAGTGTGGCGACGCCAGCAGCCGCTCCACCACGCGCTCGTAGGCGTCCGGCGTGCGGTCTTCAGTGAAAGCGCGGACTTCCTCCGGCGTCGGCAGCAGCCCCGTGAGATCGAGCGAAACGCGTCGGATGAGCGTCGCGCGATCCGCTTCCGGCGAAGGCGCGATCCCTTCGCGTTCGAGCCGCGCGAGGATGAAATTGTCGATCCCGTTTTTCACCCACGCGCCGCTTTTCACCGCAGGCGGCGGCGCGGCGCTCAACGGCAGAAAAGACCAGTGCCCCTCGTACTCCGCACCCTCCGCGATCCACTGCCGCAGCGTGGCGATTTGCGCCGCGGTGAGCGGCTGCTTCTTGCTCTTCGGCGGCGGCATCTGCTCGTCCTTGTCGTGCGAAAGCACGCGCGCCAGCAGCTCACTTTCGTCGGGTTTCCCCGGCACCACCGCGCGCACGCCGTCATTCTCCGCCAGCGCGCCCTCGCGCGTATCCAGCCGCCGGTGCGCCTCGCGCTTCTTCTCATCCGGCCCGTGGCAGAAAAAGCAATTGCCCGACAAAATCGGCCGCACCTCGCGATTGAACCGAACCTTTTCCGCCGCCTCCGCCGCCGCGGAAAAAACGAGCAGCGTGCCGAGCACGCGGAGGGGGGAAGTGGAATTCACGCGCGCACTTTTAACCACCGCCGCGCGTCTGTAAATGTCCGGCACTGCACCGCGCGCAGCTTGCGCCAGCGGACGGCGGCGGCGTAGGCTGGGGGCCTATGAGCCGCGAAAAAATCCAACCCCTCGCCGAGGTCGTCCGCTTCCGCGACCTGCTCGCCGATGAAGGCCAGCGCGTCGTCTTTACCAATGGCTGCTTTGACCTGCTGCACGTCGGCCATGTGCGCTATCTCCAAGCCGCCCGCGCGCTCGGCGAAGCGCTCATCGTGGCCGTGAACGGCGACGCCAGCGTGCGCGCGCTCAAAGGCCCGACTCGTCCGATCAACAGCGAGCAGGATCGCGCCGAGGTTTTGGCCGCCCTCGCGTGCGTGGATTACGTCGTCATCTTCGACACCGAGCGGGTCACGGAAATCGTCCATGCCGTGCGTCCGCAGATTTATGCGAAAGGCGGCGACTACACCGTGGACCGCCTCAACGCCGAGGAGCGGTGGGCGCTCGGCGAGGTCGGCGCGGACATCCACATCCTCCCGCTCGTGCCCGGAAAATCGACGACCGCGATGCTCGAAAAATCCGCATGCTGAAGCTCGGCGTGCTCGGCTCCGGCAAAGGCTCAAACTTTCGCGCCATCGCCGATGCCATCGCCCGCGGTGAGTTGGACGCTGAAGTGCGCGTGGTGATTTCGGATGTCGCCTCGGCGGGGATTCTCGAGCTGGCGCGGGCGCGCGGACTGCGCGCGGAGTTTGTCGAGCCGGGGCGTTTCAAAACGAAGCTCGAACCCGAAGCCGAGTTGCGCGTCGTGGAGCTTTTGCAAAACGCGGGCGTCGAATGGGTCGTCCTCGCCGGCTACATGCGGATGATTAAGCCGCCGCTGCTCGCGGCCTTTCCCCGGCGCATCATCAATATCCATCCCTCGCTCCTCCCGGCCTTCCCCGGTCTCGCGGCCTGGCGGCAGGCGCTCGCCGCCGGGGTGGGGGAGACCGGCTGCACCGTGCATTACGTCGATGCCGGGATGGACACCGGCGAGATCATCGCCCAGCGCGCCGTGCCCGTCCTCCCTGGCGACACCGCCGAAACGCTCCACGCCCGCATCCAAATCGCCGAGCACGCGCTTTACCCCGCCGTACTCGCGGGGCTTCCCATGCCGCCGGGGTGAAGGCTGTGCTGACAACAAGAATACCACGCTTGCTCTGGCTTCTCGCGCTAGTGAAACGGAACATTGATAACGGCCACGGAATAAGATAGCTTCTGTGGGTGCTCACCAATGACTTGATTCTCACTCTGGAAGAACGTGGAGAACTCCAACGCCGGG
>JAYVNN010000168.1:0-15548 GCA_043758435.1 Chthoniobacter sp. | reverse complement strand
ATGATTTCCTGGTCGTCCGAGAGGAAGCCGAGCTGCGGCAGACCGAGCGAGAGCGAGGACTTGTCGAGGATACGCATGACCACGCTTTCGCCGTGGCTCGTCGGGATGGTGGAAACGCGCAGATCGATCTGTTTGCGCCCCATCTTCACCTGGATGCGCCCGTCCTGCGGCAGCCGCTTTTCCGCGATGGACATGGAGCCGGTCATGATCTTCAGGCGCGAGATGATCGCGGTCTGGAGCTTCTTCGGCGGGTTCTGCATTTCGTGCAGCACGCCGTCGATGCGGAAGCGGACACGGAAGCGCTTTTCCAGCGGCTCCAGATGAATGTCCGAGGCGCGCATGTTCTGCGCCTCCACGATCATCATCGACACCATCTTGATGATCGGCGCGTCCTGCGTGTCGCCCTCCGCGCCGCCCGAGCCGCCTTCGCCGGTGATCTCGATATCGCCGCCGAGCCCCGCCGCGAGTTCGTCCGCCGCCTCGTCTGCCGTGCCGTAGTATTTCCGGTAGGCCAGCGCGATGGCGTCGGGCGTGGCGCAGACGAATTCCAAGTCGCGGCTGAGCAGATGGTGCAGCGAGTCGAAGGTGTCGAAATTCAGCGGGTCCGCCGTGGCGATGACGAGGCCGGTTTCCGAAATCGCCAGAGGGATCACCTTGAAGCGTTTCGCCAGCTCACGCGGCACCATCTGGATGAGATCCTCCGGCACGGAGAACGCGCCGATGTCCACGAAATCCATCGCCGCATGCGAGGCCAGCGCCTTCGTCACATCCTCCTGCGTGACCACGCCCTGCTCGATGAGCATGTCCGGCACGGCCTGCCCGTCTTTCTTTTCAGCGCGCGCGCGTTCGAGCTGACCTTTGGTCGCGAGACCGTTTTCGAGGAGGATTTCGAGGATGTATTCGTCGTTCTGAGCCACGGGTGGGAAAGGTGAAAAGTGGAGGGCGGGCGGGCGGGGCGCAGCGGCGAAACTCAACGCCAGCCATGCTTCCCCAGTGCGGCGTGCAATTAAGGGAGCCACTCCGGCGATGTCAAAGGACATCGCCGAAATTTCCCGCGCAGCCTATCTCGCGCGGGCGACGGCGGGGGCCGGTGTGGCCGGGGCGGCGGTTTTCCCGTGCGGATGCGCACCCCGCCAGTGCCGCACCGCCGCGCCGGCGACCAGCGCGAGCAGCACCACGGCTACAAGCACGATCTCGTCTTTGGTCAGCCTCATTTGGCCGCCGCTTTCACGCGCTGAAACTCGTATTTTCCCCGAATGGACTGCGCAAAATAACGGCCCTTCGATTCCGCCTTTTTCAGTCCGTCAAAGACCGCCAGCGGCACGCCGAGGTAGCGGTAAATCGCACCCGAGCGGAACTCGATTTCGAGCAGCCTCGCCTCGCGGGCGAAGCCGATGCTGACGAGGCTACTTGACTCCACCGGAGCGCGCTCGATGCGCACGGCGGGCGGCGCGGGAGCCGGGCTGGCCTCAGCCGGCAGACCCGCCACGCAGATCATTCCGCCGCACAGCAGAGTGCGCAAAATGTGTCGCCCAATCAGTATCCTCATGCCGCCGGAGACTGACGCGCCGCCCGGAAACCGCGAGTCCAATTTTTCACCCAGCCACAAGCCCTACTCCTTTTTCCCAAAAACCTTTTTCAACCACGCCGCCACCGCGACAACCGCTACGATGACCACTTTCTTCGCCGCGAGGATCGCCACGAACAGCCCTTTGAAAAGCCCCGCCTTCGCTGCCAATCCGCCAACCACCAGCGCTGCCAGCCCATAGGTCGCCACCTTGTCCGTCGAGGCATTGAAATCCGTGTAGCGGTGTCCTTCCTGGAAATCCACCATCGCCAGCACCGCCGGGGTCGCCGACTCGATCTCCTGGAGTTGCGACATCCCCGCGACCGCGTTCAGCACGAGCACACCGCGCCGCCCGAGCATGCGGATGTTGTAGTTCAGCGTGTTCTCCGGGCTGCCCGCGAATTTCAGCTCCTTCGCCCAATACATTTTGTTCGTGGTTTTGTCGTAGCGCGGCTGCGTGGCCCAACCCACCAGTTCGATGCTTCCGTAGCCGGATTTCTCGCGCTCCTTGCTCTCCTCCTGCGTGTTTTCCTTCATCGTCCGCATCTGCTTGTCGTAATCCATCTTCTCCGCGTCATCGTCCTTCACGTAGCCTTCTTCATCGTAGGTGATAATCACCACCCAAGCCTCCTCACTCGCCACGCTGATTTTCGCCGGCACGATCAGCCCGAGCGTGCTGCTGTCCGGCGGATTTCCCCACAGCCGCGAGAGCACCGTGTTCGCGTCCTTGCTGTCGAGATAGCGGAACTCCTCCGGCACGCGAATCTTCGCCAGACCGCCCTTCAGCGTGATCTCGCCCTTTTGATAATTCAGCCCGTCGGCGATCTTCTGCGCCTTCTCGCGCAGCGCGGCTTTGTCTTCTTTTTCCTGGGCGAAAGGCGTGGCCGTGAGCGCGAGGAGGACGAGGAGAATGGCCGGAAGTTTCATAGGAGCGGGTCGTGCGTTGCTTTGGAAAATGACACGCGAAACAAAGCGCGTCGTGCGGCGTGTGGCGAGCCGGTTTCAAGCTGCCTTGCCGTGCGTGCAGACGAGCGCGCTGGCGGGGTCGATGTGCCAGCGTTCGGCGACTTGCGTGAGGTCGTTCGTGAGGCTCCAGCGGTCGGGCAGCGGCTCGCCGGTGTGCTCGGGATTGCCGCCTTTCAGCGTCATGCAGCCGGTGTTGTCGCCGATGCGGCGCAGCTCCTCCATTTCGTCCGCGCTCAGCCTCAGCTCAGGCGTGGCAGCCAGTTCGTCGATCTTCGCTTCGATCGGTTTCGCATCCGCGCCGACCTCCTGGATCATCGTCGGAATCACGCTCCGCACCGGCGCGTGGCTGAGATTCCACAGGCACGAAAGCTGGAGCATCGTCAGCCCGTGACGCGCGGCGATTTCCCGCATCGGTTCGAGCCGTTTGTTCCCCGCCTCGACCCAGCCCGCGGGCCGGAAAGTGCGGTGGTCGCGCTCGCCAAACTGGTGCCCCGGCTTCACGTCGTCGTGAAAAAGTCCGCCGTAATCCACCACGCGCGTGATCAGTTTTACGTCGTGCTTTTCCGCCGCCGGCAGGCACAGCGAGCCGGGCCACGGCTCGAGCGGATTCAAAATAATCATCGCCCAGTCGAGCAGCGCGCCGAACCGCTCGAAGCTCAGAATCAGGTCGAGCGAAAAGCCGTTCGCCGGTCCCGGCGCGATGCCGAGGCGGTCGGTCAGCCCGGCCTCGCGCAGCTTGTCCATCGCCGTCCAGACCGCGTCGCTCGTGTAGCCCGTGTGGTCGGGGTTGTGGAGCATCAGGCAGTCGAATTTATCCACGCCGCAGCGGGCCAAAGATTTCTCCGTCGCCATCCGCAAATAACTCGCGTAATCGCCCGCGGCGCGAAGCTGCGGATGCGTGAAACGCGGGTAGCCTTTCGAGCCCTCGCGCGGGCCGTTGTAAAAGTCGTGCCCGACCGCGCCCACGAGCGCGTAGCTCTCGCGCGGCACCCCGGCGAGCGCGCGGGCGAGCATCTCGTCGGCGGCCCCGTTTCCATAAACGTCGGCGGTCATAAACGTGCGGATGCCGCGGTCGTAGGCGTGGCGGATGACGGCGAGAAAACGGTCGTCATCGAGCGGTTCGCCGAAGTGCATGAAGCGGCCACCAGACCAGGTTCCGTAAGCGGTGCGGGAAATATCCATAGGGTTTTGTGTGCATCTAACTAACCCACCGGCGCGGCATCTTGAAACACGGATTTTGCGCATCAGGCTGATTTCAAAAACGCGGGTCATCCTGAGCGGAGTTCCGTCGCGGGCGAAGGTGGGACGGAACGCCGTCGAACGCCGAGTCTGCGAGACGCCGCCGGGTGCAGTGGTGGGCGGCAAACCTTGGCGGTTCGATCAAGCGCTCGACGTTCTTGAACCGCCGGGGTCCTTCGACTGCGCTGCGCCCGCCTTTCCGCCTCCGCTCCGCTCAGGATGACCCTGGTTGGATGGTTTGATGACCTGCGCGAGCCGTCTCCGTTTCCACGCTTTCCCCTCACCGCGGGAGATACTGCGCGGCCTCCGCCACGCGCCCGTGCTGCGCGAGCATCGCCACGAGATTGCGCCGCGCGTGCTCATCCTTCGGATCGAGCATCACGGCGTTGCGCAGTTGCGCGATGGCCGCGTCCGTCTCGCCCACATGCGTGAGCGCCTCGCCGAGCAGCGAGCGCACTTCGGCATTGTACGGCATGAGCCGCGCCGCCTCGCGGTAGTGCGCGATGGCCTCGGGAAATTCGCCCCGCTTTTTATGCCCCATGCCGGCGACCGCGCGGGCGATGCCGTTGTCCTTTGTCACGCTGACGGTGTGGTCGAACAGCGTCGCGGTATCCGTCCAAAACCCGACCTGCCGGACGGTGCAAACCGCGAGCGCGAGCACCGCCGCTGCCGCCGCCACGGGTGTCCAGCGCAGAGCGGGACGCGGTAGCGCACGCAGGCTCCAGACCACGGCCCAGAAAATCCCGAGCTGCGGGACGTAGGTGAAACGATCCGCCATCGCCTGCGAGCCGACTTGGAAAATGCTCGTCACCGGCACCAGCACGCCGAGGAACCACAGCCAGCCGCAAAGCAAGTGCGGCAGGCACTTCCGCAGCATCCACGCACCGAGCGTGAACACCGCGAGCAGCACCGCCGACCAGGCCACCGCGACCACGGAAATGCGCGCTTCGATCGGGTAGAGGACCGCCAGTTTCACCGGCCAGAAAAGATTCGCGAGATAGCGCGGATAGACCGTCACCGCATTTGCCAGCCGCTCCGCGAAAGTCAGCGAGCCGGCCGCAGTGAGCGCACCGGTGAATTTCGCCGCCGCAAGCGTCGAGGCACTGCATGCGAACGAGAGCAGAAAGAGCGGCGCTTTTTCCCACACGAGCCGCCGCCACGAAACCGTCTCGTGCCGGCGGAGCGGCCAGCCATCGAGCAGCAGCAGCGCGCAGGGCAGCGTCACGAGCATCGGCTTCGCCATCAGCCCGAGCGCCATGCCGCCCGCGACCGCCCACATCCAGCGCCCGCGCGGCTGCTCCACATGCCGCGCGTAGGCGCACAGCGCGAGCAGCCAGAACGTGGTGCTCAGCACATTTTTCCGCTCCGCGATCCAGGCCACGGATTCGACATTCACCGGATGCACCGCAAAGAGCGCAGCGACCGCCACGCTCGGCCAAAACTCCCGCGTCATCCGCCGCAGCGCCGCGAAAACGAGGCACGCATTCAGTCCGTGCAACGCGAGGTTTTCCAAATGGTGCCAGCCCGGATCGAGCCCGAAAACGCTGACATCGGCCATGTGCGAAAGCCACGTCAGCGGAATCCACTGGCTCGCGATGAAATGCGTGAACGCCCACGCGATGGCGCGCGGCCGGAGTCCGTCGAGCACGCACGGATTGCCGAAGACGTGTGTGTTGTCATCGAAGTCGATGAACTCGCAGTGAAAAACGTGCGCGTAAATCGCGGTCACGACGGCGAGGAGCGCGGCGCAGACGTACGCGAATTTCCGGCGGTCGGTCATCGGCGGCAGGGCGAGGGCAAACGGAGGCATCGCCCCGTGAGAAAGCGAGGACCGTGCCGGGCGCCCGCACCTGCGCGCTATTTCATCTCCAGCGCCACGAGGTCGCCGTCGTTATTGCGGCAGAAGACGCGGCCATTCGCGTAGGTCGGCTGCACCCAGCAGCGCTTGCCGAGCACCTGCTCGCGGGCCAGCGGTTTGAAGCCGCTCGCCGACGCTTCACCGATCACCAGCTCCCCTTTTTCCGTGAGGCAAATCAGCTTCCCATCCGCGAGCACGAGCGAACCACCGGCCACGCTTTTCTCCTGCCATTTCACCGCCCCGCCCGCAAGGTCCAGGCACGTCAGCGGCCCGCCGGAACCCGCCTGTCCGTCGAACCCATAAATATGGCCCTGAAAAACGGTGGGCGAATTGATGTGCGACTTCAGATTCTTATTCCGCCACCGCTCCGACGCGCCGCCGCCCGTGATCTCGAAAAGCCCGCACCCCGAACCGTAGCCGGACGAGACAAAAACCTTGTCGCCCACCACAATCGGCGTCGCTGCATTCACGCTGTAACTCGTCTTCCATTCTGCGCGCCACAGCTCCTTGCCGTCCTTCACCTCGAGCCCGACGAGGTGCGACGCCTTCAAAAGCACGACCGTCTTTTTTCCCGCCAAAGTCGCCACCACCGGCGACGCATAGCCGGCCTCGTCATCGCCGCTTTTCCACACCGTCGCGCCTGTCGCCTTGTCGAGCGCCACGGTCGATGCGCCCGGCCCACCGACATCGAGCAACACGAGATTTCCCTCGACCGTCGGCGAACCCGCAAAGCCCCACTGCGGACGCTTTCCGCCGAAATCCTTTTGGTAATGCTTGTACCAGACCGGCTTTCCCGTCGCCGCATCGAGGCAGAAAAGATCGCCCTGATGGCTGACGGTATAGACGCGATTTCCGTCCACCGTCGGCGTCGCTGCCGTGCCGCCCTCAAACATCCGTTTGTCGAGATCGAGCGGGAATTCGTGCTTCCACACGACCTTGCCACTTTTCGCGTCGAGGCACCACACCACGTCCTTGCCGCCCGTGTTTCCCATCGTGAAAACGTGCTCGCCGCTCACCGTCACCGACGAGGAGCCGGTGCCCACGGACGCTTTCCAAATCTCCTTCGGCCCGTCCTTCGGAACCGCGGGCAGCTTGTCGGCGGAGACGCCATTCGAGGCCGGGCCGCGGTAATGCGTCCAGTCGGCGTGGGCGGTGGAAACGAGGTGGCAGAATCCCACGGCGAATGCCGCGACGGTGAGAGGATTCCGCCGCGCGGAAAGGAGTGTACGGGTCATGGGCGTAACAGCTACGGGGCGCGGCGCGGGGAGTCAAACCCGCGCGGGCCTCGCGCTACTTCTCCACGCCGTCGATCTCCAGATACGTCGGCGTGCGATCCTCCGAGCGTCCAGGCGTGACCCACTCGATCCGCATCTCTTTCAAAATCCACAGCCCCTCATCCGTCTTCTGCCCCGAGATGACTTTGAAGCGGCGCACAAATTTCCCCGCATCGTTGTAGGCCTCCGCCTGCATCAGCGCGCCGCTGTTTTTGGCGATCCAAAGTTTCACGCTGCCGTACTGCGAATCCTTCGGCGACGCGGGCTCCACGCGGATGATCCAGCACTTTTGCAAAAGCATGATCTGCTCGCCGTCGATCGCCGCTTTCGGCCAGTAAAGAAAGCGCAGCGAGAGGTCTTCGTAACTGATGTCCGTGCCGAGCACGCGGGTGTCGAAGCGCGCGGGCGTGATTTTTTCCGTGCCGCCTTTCGTGATCTCCTCCAGCCGCGAATCGCGCTCGCCGAGGCGGAGCTGGAGGGTGAGTGGCGGCGTGGTGAATTCGTAGCGCACCACGCCCGCAGCCATCGTCAGGCGAAAGGGCGCGGTCTTCCCGCCGTTGCGCAGTTCGCCGTGGAGCGCGCGGTTTTGCGCGGCCTGGGCGATGCGCACCGTTTTCAAAATCGCGTGCGCGTCCGGGGCGTCGTCGGCGGCCACCGAGAGCAGCGGAATGGCCGCGAAAGAACACAAGGAACACAAAAATTTTAGCGATCTCAGACCGGCAAAAACCTTTTTGCGTTCCTTGCGCTCCTTTGCGGCCAATCCCCCGGGAATCGGCTGGGCCAAATGGTTTGCGGTGTTTGCAGTCGTGCCCATAGGCTCGCGACCCTCAGCGATTTGCGCATGGATCAAAAGCTCCTTTTTCTCATCAACCGCGAGTGGACCGGGCCGGTGCTCGACCGCTTCATGGCGCTCATGTCGAGCCTGCCCGCATGGCTGCCGCTGCTCGTGATTGCGGGCGCACTGGCGCTGTGGCGCGGCGGGTTTCGGGCGCGGGCTTTCATTCTCACGGCGGGGCTCGTGGTGGCGATCAATGACGGCCTCGTGGCGAAGACGATGAAGCGCGCGGTGGATCGGCCGCGCCCGCATCAGGTGCTCGATGGCGTGCGCGTGGTCGATCTCGCGAAAGCCACGCCGCGGCTGCTCGCGCTGACGAAACCGGCGACGGTGAAACTGTCCGAGGCGGCGGACGATTTGGAGAAAATCGAGGGCCGTTCGTTTCCGTCGTCGCACACGATGAACATGATTTCCGCCGCACTCGTGGCCGCGTGTTTTTACCGGCGCAACGGCTGGCTCGCCTTCGTGCCGGCGCTGCTCGTGAGCTACTCGCGCGTCTATGTCGGGTCGCACTGGCCGAGCGATGTGGTGACTTCCATCGTCCTCGCACTCGGCACGACGCTGCTCATGCTCGCCATTTTTGAAATGCTTTGGCGGCGGCAGGCGGCGCGCTTTTTTCCACAGCTCCACGCCGAGCATCCGAGCCTCTTTGCGGCATGAGCACGCGCCGTTTTCTCTACGTCTTCCTCGGCACGCTAACGGTGCTGCGGCTCATCTACTGCGCGCAGCTCGAGCTGTCGCCGGACGAGGCGTATTACTTCCAGTGGAGCGAACATCTCGCGCCGAGCTATTTCAGCAAAGGCCCCGGCATCGCGCTGGCGATGTGGCTGAGCGCTCACCTTTTCGGCGCGACGGAATTCGGCGTCCGCGTCTTCAGTCCCCTGCTCGCCCTCGGCACCAGCCTGCTGCTCGCCGGGCTGGCGCGGCGGCTTTACAGCGAGTCCGTCGCCGTCTGGACCGTGCTGCTCATCAACTGCATGCCCATCTTCAACGCCGGCTCGCTCGTGATGACCATCGACCCGCTCTCGATTTTCTTCTGGGCCGCGGCGCTCTACACCTTCTGGCTCGCGCTGGAGAAAAGTCCTGCGTTCTCCGCGTGGTGGCCGCTCACCGGCGCGCTCATCGGCTGCGGCTTCCTCGCGAAATACACCAATGCGATGCAGCTTCTCTCGATCCTCCTGCTCCTCGCCGCCACGCCGAAACACCGCCTCGAACTGCGCCGCCCCGGCTTCGCCGCGCTGCTCGCCACCTTCGCGCTTTTCACCATCCCCGTGCTCGTCTGGAACGCGCAGCACGACTGGATCACCCTCCGCCACCTCGGCGAGCGCGGCGGCCTGAGCGACGGCCCGCGCTTCAACCCCGGCGAATTTTTCATCTACCTCGGCCTCCACTTCGGCGTCTATTCCCCGCTCATTTTCGGCGCCATGTGCGTGGCGCTCCCGTGGTCGTGGAAAAAGGCACGCGTGCATTTCAAACCGCGCTTTCTCCTCGCCTTCACGCTCCCGCTTTTCGTGCTGTATTTCACGCTCGCCATCAAACGCGCCGGCGAGCCGAACTGGACCGCGCCCGCCGCGATCAGCCTCGCCATCCTCACCGTCGCCTGCTGGCAGGAGTTGGCCGCGGAGCGGAAATGGGCACGCACCTTCGCCATCGCCGCGTTCGCGTTCGGCGGCGCGCTGAGCGTGCTCACCGTCGATGCCGAAATGCTCCGCCGCATCGGCATCCCGCTTTCCTACGACCTCGACCCCAGCGCCCGCGTCCGCGGCTGGCGCACCGCGGCGGAGAGCATCGAAACGCTGCGCAAAAAATTCGAGACCGAGCACGGCCAGCCCGTCTTTCTTATCGCCAACAAATACGGCACCGCCGCCAGCCTCGCGTTTTATTTCCAAGACAAACGCCGCGAAGCCCCCGGCCATCCGCCCGTCTATTGCCCGATGTCCGCCGTGCCTGAGAACCAGTTCTATTTCTGGGCCCGCTACGACGCCCTCGTGAACTACGCCGACCAGGCCCGTGACCTCCTGCCCTCGCTCGACACCACCGCCCGCACCGCGCTCACGTCCACCCTTTCCACTCTCGAAACCCCCGGCACACCCGAACAGGAAACCGAGCATCGCCGCCAATTCCTCGTCGCCCTCAAAGCCGCCGCGCCGCAACTCCCGATCGACGAATACTTCACCGAGTCCATGGGCTACAGCCCCTTCCTCGGCCGCACCGCGCTCTACATCACCGACCGCCCCGAGGAAAAACCCGCGTCGAGCATCCTCCGCGAATTCGCCCGCACTGAAATGATCGCCACCATCGACCTCACCCGCCGCGGCCTGCCCCTCCGCCAGCTCCGCGTCTTCGCCTGCTACGACTACCGGCAGCCGGAGCTGTGAGAAACGTGAAATAATTCACGAAGTCGGATGCGCAGCAGCGGTAGGGATGGCCCTCCGTGCCGTCCGCGAACGTGAAACCGCGCCCACCGCCTCGCTGGCGCTCGCCCGGCGGACGGCACGGAGGGCCATCCCTACCCGCCTTGTTTCCACCGCATCCCAACGCGACCGCGCGATACGAAAAAGGGCGGCGCTCTTTCGAGCGCCGCCCCGGATTGATTCCTTCGCGGATGTAGGCCCGGCCTTATTCGGCGGGCTTGTCCGTCTTCTTCGCGCGCGGCTTTTTCACAGGCTTGGCTTCGCCTTCGGCGGCGGGCTCATCCTTTTTCGCGGCGGCTTTTTTCGCGGGCTTCGCGGCCTTCGGCTCGGGGAGCGCGGTCTCGACGAGCACGGGCGCGTCCACCCACTCGATGAAACACATTTCCGACGCGTCGGATTTGCGCTGGCCGAGCTTGATGATGCGGGTGTAGCCGCCTTTGCGGTCGGCGGCGCGCGGGGCGACGTCGTCGAAAAGGATCTTCACGATGTCCGCCTGGCGCAGCACGGCGAGGGCGGTGCGGCGGGCGTGGAGCGTTTTCTTTTTGCCGAGGGTGACCATCTTCTCGGCCATGGGCTTCACAGCCTTGGCTTTGGCGAGGGTCGTTTTGATCCGGGAATGCTCGATCAGGCTGCACGCGAGATTGGCGAGCAGCGATTTGCGATGCCCTTCTTTCAGGCCCAGTTTGACCGTTTTCTTTTGGTGACGCATGGGGTGTGGCTAGTAGGTGGTTATTGCGCGGCGGCGGCGGGTTCCGCGCCCTGCGGATCGACGAGGCCGGGCTCGAATTTCATGCCAAGCGAGAGGCTGAGTTGGACCAGCTTGTCCTTGATCTCGTTGAGCGATTTCTTGCCGAAGTTGCGGTACTTCAGCATCTCCGCCTCGGTCTTCTGCGCGAGCTGGCCGACGGTGGTGATGTTCGCGTTGTTGAGGCAGTTCGCGGCGCGGACGGAGAGTTCGATCTCGTTCACGCTCATGTTCAGCAGCTTCTTCATCTTCTGGTTTTCCTGACTCTGCGCCGGCGCGGTTTCGTCGAACTGCACGGCGTTTTCGTCGTAGGCGTAGAACGGCTCGAAGTGCTTCTTCAATATGGACGACGACTGCACGAGCGCGTCCTCGGGCGTGATGCGGCCATCCGTCCAGATTTCGATTTCGAGTTTGTCGTAATCGGTGCGCTGTCCGACGCGCGTGTTGCCGACCGCGTATTTCACGCGGGTCACGGGCGAAAAGATCGAGTCAATCGCGATCACGCCGATGGGCTGGTCGGCATGTTTGTTCTCATCGCCCCGGGCAAAGCCACGACCGACCTTGACTTCGAGTTCGGCTTCAAAGCGGTGCTTCTTGTCCATCGTGCAAATGACGAGGCTCTTGTTCAGCACTTCGCACTGCGCGGAATCCTCGATGTCGCCGGCGGTGATCGGGCCTTCCTTGTTCACGTTGATCCGCAGGTTGCGAATCTCGTGATCGTTGGCTTTGAACTTCACCTTCTTGAGGTTGAGCACGATGTCCGTCACGTCTTCCACGACATGCGGCAGCGTTTGGAATTCATGGGCGGCACCTTCGATTTTCACCGAGGTGATGGCGGCGCCTTCCAGCGAGGAGAGGAGCACGCGGCGGAGGGAGTTTCCGACGGTGTGGCCATAGCCGGCCTCGAAGGGCTCGGCGATGAACTTGGCGTAGGTTTCACTGGCCGAATCCTCATCTTTGACGAGCGACTTCGGCATTTCGAAACGACCTAGACGTACAGGCATGGTGGCAGTTTTCTTTCTATGAAACACCGGGTTTCCCCTGACGCGACAGCCGCCCGGCATGAGACCGGGCGACCCAGGGACCAACGGTGCGTTTTACTTTTTGCAGTTACGCGTGTGGGGCGGGGAAGAAAGGGGATGCGCCCCGGTTTGTAAACAGAAATTTTTGCCAGCTACCGCTGCGCTCCACCGAGCAGCGGATGCCCCCCGACTTCCGCGCCTTCTTCCGCCGTCAGCCAGTCCTTCCAGCCGCCGTATTTTCCTTCGCGGTTGAAACGCTCCGCTCCAGCCCGGCCCGTCTCCGCCGTCTCCGCACGCTGCGTCTCCGCAAAGGAATCCACCGGCGGCACCGTTCGTCCGACAAAACGTTCGAGCAGCCCCGCATAGCTCACTCGCAGCGCCGCCGGTGTCGCCAGCTCTCCCTCGAACGCCGCCCATTCCTCCGCCCAGTTGCCGAGCAGCGGACTGCGGATGAGCTGCGCCAGCGCCGTGCAATCATCCGCCTTTTCCACCGCGCTGAAAAACCTCGCCAGAAACTCCGGCAGCGGCCCCAGCGCATGCTCCGTGGGCCAGTAGTAGCGGTAGTAAAAATAGCGGCTCACCAGCACATCGCGGAAATCCCGCCGCACCGTCAGCACCCGCAGCTCCGGCAGCGCCGCGCACACCGCCGCGAAATCCTTCGCCGGCACATCATGCGTCTTGAAAACGCGCCCGCCGTCCGCCGCCCGCAATTCCCCGGCCAGTCGCTGCGCCGCCGTCCCCGCACTCGCCCGCCGCAGATCAAAACCCAGCGCCGTCCCGTCCACATGGCGGCAGCCCGAGCCCGTCATCGCCTCCAGCATCCGCACCAGCCACGTCGAGCCGCAGCGCTGCGTGGTGCTCACGAGATAGATCATGCCGGCGAAGGTGCGGCGGGCCAGGGCCGGTCGAAACTTTGCGACTGCCGCCCACCCGCACCCAGCCCCGTGCTCCTCGTCCCGACATGCTGCACCACCGAATAGCGAGTCGCGTAAAGGTGCTGCCGCTGGACCGCATGGCGGCCGATCAGCAAATCGTAAGGCTCCTCCGGGCAGGCTACCCCGTGCTCCCAAATCAGCGACCGCACAGCCTCCCGTTCCGGCCCGGGATAAAGCATCGCTATCGTCCCGTAGAAGTCGCGCCCCGGATAGCTGCTGTAGTAAGTGCCACGCCGCAGCGCCGGACGATCCAGACCATAGCACGCATAGGCAGCCAGAATGAAGTCCGCCAGCCCGCGCGCGCGCATTTCCTCCAAGCTTTGCAGCAGCATCGCCAGCCAGCCGTCGCGGAAGATTACATCATCCTCGCAGACCAGGACCGCGCGTGCGCCGGCCCCGGCGAGCCCCAGCGCCCGCCAGTAGTTATGGCAGGCCCGCTGGTGCACAGGGAAAGACGCCACCCGTGCGTTTTCCTCCGCCGTGCGTGCCACCCAGCGCACCCGGCCATGCCGCGCCAGCGGTTCCACGCAGGTTAAATCCGGCGCATCCACCGCTACGGCGATCTCCCGCAGCCGCACCGCCAGCCGATCCCCCAGCAGCGCACTGGCCAGCGTGGCGGGAAAGTAGGCCGGTTCCCGCGGACAAGTCGTGAAGACCAGCGCGATGTCTTCCGGCTGCCACGGCGGCATCACGGCTTGGCCCGGGCCAGCGTCGGCGTGTCTTTTTTCCCGTCCGGCATCAGCCCGTCGATCTTCGCCTGCGTCAGATCATGCTCAAAAGTGATCGTGCCACGGAAGCCGTTGGCGAACTGGTATTCGATTACGTAGGGCCGGACCGTCTTCCAGGTGAAATTGCGACTCCCGGAAGTCTTGCCCCCCGCCTCAAGCGTGAACTGGAAGGACCCCGACCACAGCCAACTCGTGCCGATGAGCCTCCGCTCAAAATCCTCCACCGTTTCCAGCGCCGCGGCACTGGCCGCGCCTTCGATCTCCGCCTTCACCGCCGTCGCTTCCGCCAGCTTGCCGGCCCGCGCGACCTGCTCGAGCACGCGCCGCAGGTCGGCCACATACCGCTGCCGCAGAGGCTCCGCCACCTGCTTGACCGCCAGTTGATAGGCGTGCTGCAGGCGCACCGCATCCGCCGGCAGTTTGCGCGGCGCCGCGGGCGCCGGGGCCGCCGCGCCGGGCGTGGCGGTGGCGATTTCCTGCTTCACCAAATTGGCCGCGTCGATCTTTCCCTCGCGCGTGGCTTGATCCATCAGCCGGGCGAGATCCGCCAGATAGCGGTCCCGCACCGGCTTGACCGCCTTGCCGAAAGTCTCCTGCCAGGCCGTTTTCAACTGCTGCGCCTCTTCGGGCAACCCACCCCCCGGTGTTCCCGTTTGAGCTTGGGCGAGAGATGCGCCCGCCAGCAGCGCGCACAGGAAAAGGAAGATCGGTTTCATAGTGAAAAACAAGTCATTGGGTGGGGTAAAGAGCACGCGCCTACGTCGCCGTAAAGCGCACCTTGTTGCTCGCCGTCCCGTCGCCGCGTGAATTCCGACCCGTCACCCAAACGTCATAGACCCCGCCCGGCACGAACGGCGAAAACTGCGAAGCCTGCACCGTCCCCGTCGTGCTCACCCCGGCCTCCTCCGGCTGCGCTCCCACCACCTGCCGCCACGCCACCAGGAAAGTCGCGTGCGGGGGCAGGTCCGGCACCGTCAGCGTCCGCGCCGCGGCATCCCACACTGCCGTCCCCGGCGCATCCGGCAGCGGCTCCGGCTGCGGCTCCGGCTGCGCATCGCCCGGCGCGCGTTTCGGCTGGAAACCGATCCGCGCCAGCTCGGGATTGCCCTCCCCCGTGTCGCTCGCGAAACAGTACAGAAACCGCACCCGCGCCAGCTTCTTCAGCAGCACCTCTCGCTCCGCATCTTTTTGGTCGATCACCGTCATCCGCGTGCCCCCGCTGGCGATGGACTTGTTCGCCGTGAGGATGCCCAGCCAGTTATTGATCCGGCTCACCACCCCCGCCGGGAACCGCGCCGCCACCGGCACCTGCGGCCCCGCGCTCACCGCCAGCCCCGCCAGCGCCTCGATCCGATCCACCGTCGTCAAATCCCCCAGCTGCCCGCTTTCAAACCCGTAGCTCTCCAGCGCATCCGCCCGGTCCGCCGCCGGCAAATCCTCCTCCGGCACACTCAGGATGTGGTAATAGCCATTGCGCTCCAGCTCCACGATTTTGGCCCGCGCCTGCTCCACCCGCGTCTGCGCCCCCGTCTGATCGCCTGCGGCAAAAATCGCCGCACTGTTCCCCTGCTTCGCGTCATTGAGCGCATTGGTAAAGTCCGTCAGAAACGGATCGTTCACCCGATGCAAATCATAGAGGCTGCGCGTAGCGTTCACCATCAGGACGAGTTCGCCCTGCAGGATTGCGTGAGTCATGATCGAGTCGGCCATAATGGGAGGTAGTTAGGTTTTGGTTTTAGGTTTCTGTCGCATGAAAACTTATCGCAGGAACATTCCGCATTAGATTCCCTGTATGGAAAACCCCGTCCGGCACGTTCCGCCCACGGGTTCCTACACTGGGAAAAGCTCCCCACACGCGCTGTCCGCCTTTTTCCCTATCCAAACCCCTATCCAGAAGCCGCCCCACACCCTTCCTGACATTCCCACCCCTACCCGGCACGCCCCGCGCACTCCTCCCGGCATCCC
>JAYVNN010000167.1:0-5267 GCA_043758435.1 Chthoniobacter sp. | reverse complement strand
TTGCGCCCGTAGTTCATCGAGCCGCTGAGATCGAGCAGGAGCGTGGCGCGGAGGTTCGTCTCCTCCTCGTATTCGCGGATGTAAAAGCGGTCGCTGCGGCCAAACGCACGCCAGTCAATGTGCCGGATTTCATCGCCCGGCACATACTGCCGGTGCTGCTTGAACTCGACGCTGAAACCTTTGTGCGGCGAGCGGTGCATTCCCGAGCAAAAACCCTCGACCACCTGTTTGGCGACGACCTGGAGGTTGCTGATCTTTTGGAGATCAGCGGGGGTGAGGAAGTCGGAGACGTGGGCCATGAGTGATGTCAGTGGCGGAGGAAAGGTTCCTGCCGGGGGCTAACGTCGAACGCTGAACGTTTAAGTTTTTGCGCGGAGCGCGTGTCTTCGTTCGACGTTTGGAGTTCAAAGTTCGACGTTCAACGTTCGGCCCCGCCAGGAACCTTCCATTTCAAAGAGCGCGTTTCGCCTCTCCCCGCGGCACCGCCTTAATGATCTTCGCAATAATGTCGTCCACTTTGATCCCCTCGGCCTCGGCGTTGAAAGTCGGAACAACGCGGTGGCGGAGTACCGGGAGCGCGAGCGCGGCGATGTCGTCGTCGGTGACGTGAAAGCGGCCGCGCAAGACGGCGCGGACTTTCGCGGTGAGGACGAGGTTCTGGCAGGCGCGCGGACCGGCTCCCCATTCGATGAGGTCTTTGACCCACGCGGGCGCGTCGGGGTTCGCGGGGCGCGTGTAGCGGACGAGATCGAGGACGAAATCCATGACATGATCGGGCACGGGCACTTTGCGGACGACTTTCTGGAGCGCCTGAATCTGCGCGCCGTTGATGACGGGCTGGAGATCGGCGGTGAAGGTACCGGTGGTGCGGGCGACAATCTGCCGCTCGTGCTCGCGATCGGGGTAATCGACTTTTACCAAAAAGATGAAGCGGTCTTTTTGCGCCTCGGGCAGCGGGTAGGTGCCTTCCTGTTCGATGGGGTTTTGCGTCGCGAGGACGAAGAACGGCTCCTCCAATTTCAGCGTGTGGCCACCGACGGTGACGCTGTGCTCCTGCATCGCTTCGAGCAGCGCGGCCTGCGTCTTCGGCGGGGTGCGGTTGATTTCATCCGCGAGGAGCATCTGCGTGAAGATCGGCCCTTTTTGGAAAACGAAACGGCGATGTCCGGTCGTGGGATCTTCCTGAATGATGTCCGTGCCGGTGATGTCGGCGGGCATCAGATCGGGCGTGAACTGGATGCGGCGGAACGACAAATCCATCGTCCGCGAGAGCGAGCGGATCATCGCGGTCTTCGCGAGTCCGGGCACGCCTTCGAGCAGGCAGTGGCCGCCGGCGAGCACGGCGATGACGAGCTGCTCGATCACCTCCTGCTGCCCGACGATGAACTTGCCCATCTCCTCGGTGATTTTTTTGAAGGCATCGACGAGTAGCGCGGCGGCGGCTTGGTCGTCAATGGGATCGGCGGCGGGTTCGGCTGGTGCGGTGGTTTGCATCGGTGGGTGTGTAGCGGAAAAGGCTGGGTGTGGAAAAGGAAACGCCGCTCGGCAGGCGGTGCTACGAACGGCGTCGGAAATCGCGTGGGTCAGCCGCGCAGGAAACTCACGGCATGAAATCGAGCGGCATGGAAGGCATGGAATCCATATTCATCGACGGCGCGGGGCTGGCCACGCCGGGGAGCGTGGAGAACCATTTGCGCAGCAGCGGATCGTCGGTCAATTGCCGCACTTGGAGGATTTGCGAAATGAAATCCGTTTCCTGGCTCGCCACGCTCGCCTGCATGCCGGTTTTCGCCGGAGCCTTGGCCGCCACCGCCGACCCATGCGGCAGGTGCAGCCGTGGCATCCACGCATCTTGGAAGACGAACGCGAAAGCCACGCACGCCGCCGCCGCGAGAGTCGCGACGCTATTCCACAAAAAGACATTCGGCCCGCGCACATTCATCAGCGCACGACGCTGCTCGATCGTGAGGATCGCGGGCTCGCGGGTTTCCTGCTTTTCAAAGCCGGCATCCAGCATCATCGCGAGGTCGATGATCTTATACACTTCCTCGCGCGCCTGCTCGTCCGCGCCGAGCATGGTTTCCACATAGATGCGTTCTTCCGGCCCGAGTTCATTGAGCGCGTAATCCGTCAGATCCTGTTCGGAAATCTTCGCCTTCATCACGCCACTCCCTTCTTGAGGTAGATGATTTTCTCGTCCTTGTCGTCGCGCTCCATCATCCCGCGCAGGTTCTTCATCGCGGCATTCAGGAGAAAGCCCACATTCCCCACGCTCAGCCCCGTGATTTCAGAAATCTCCTGGTAGGAATGATGCCCGTGAAAGCGCAGCCGCACGACCTCGTGCTGATTCTTCGGCAACCGCTTCACCAGTTCCATGACCCGCTCCGTGCGCTCCTTGCGCTCCAGTTCCGCGGAAGGCGTCAGGTTTTCACAGCGCTTTTGCTCAAATTCCTGCGCCTCGACGTAAATGTAACGCTCCTCCTTCTTCAGCGACTTCAGCGCGCAGTTCCGGCAGACCGTGAAAAGCCACTGCGACAGATGCCCCTCGATCGCCTCTTGCTCCTGCTTGTGCAGCCGCATGAAAGTCTCCTGCACCACATCCCGCGCCCGGTCGAGCGACTGCACGATGCTGATCGAATACTGGAGCAGCGGGCGCTCGTAACGTTCGAGCGCACTCTGCACCCAGGCGGCTTTCTTTTTTTCTTTTTTGCCAAACATGATGGTCGGATTTTCTGCGGGTTCGGGTGAGTAAACCCGCCCGCTTTCACTTTGCTGTAAAAAAGTTACGCGAATTTTCGGCCGCCGCACTGCTGAGTTTCAACTCCTTCACCGCGGCGGCGAAACGGCATCATGCCGAACAGCCGCGCCGTGCTCATCGATGACCTGCTCCGGGTGAGATTGCGGCTGACTTCAGCCACCATCGAGGCCGCATCGACGCCGCCCAGTGCGCCCAACGAGGTTCAGCCCAAACCATAGCTTTGCCCGCGCAGGCGTGCCCGTTCTCGCACCCCATTCTCAAAAATCATTCCCGCAGTTTCGGAAGGATGTCCGCGGGCACGCCGGGGAACAGTTCGACCAGCCTTTTCTTCGAGACAGGATCTCCAGCTTTCCCGCGCGCAGGTGACTCACCGAGTTCCTTCGTTTTCCATTGGCCGTCCTCGAGATGCAGAAGCGCGGAGAAACGGTCGGCTACAACTTTGCCACCGGGAGTCTGCGGCGTCACCTCGGCCCACGCCCAGCCGTTGTGCAGCTTGAGGGATTGAACCTGGAAGATTACTTCGTTCGATTTCCTGGGAAATTTTTGTGCGCGCAAGGCATCCATGATGGCCTTGCGCTCCGGGCTACCGCGTGGCGGTTCTCGGAGGGCATCGGACGGGGTCAGCACCGGCGCGGGAACCTGCTTGGGCGGTGGCGTCTCTTCCTTGATGACTAGCGCTGGGATCTTGGCGGCCACGACGGCGGCCTTGGCAGCCGCTACCGCGACGGTGGGGGAGTCGCGGAGGGCGGGGATGCGGGCGTAGCCGACAAAATCCACATGCCTGTCCGGTTTGGCGGGGTCCATTTTCGGCATCTTGAAATCGAAGACGCTGACGCCCCACCGCTGGATTCCATTGTAGGTCCGGCCATCGCTGGAGCCGAACATGACGTGCTTGCCGCCGGCTTTTTCGCGCCCGAGATAAAGCATGACATGCGAGATCGGCACGGCGCGTCCCGTCTGGTAGGTGCCACTCCAAAACATCAGGTCGCCGGGTTGCAGGTCCTTGAACTCGAAGCCATCGGCCTCGGTGCTGACCACGGCGAAAAATTGTCCCCGCTGGCGCGCCCAGATGTATTGCGAACTGGAATCGCGGGGCACGTCCTTGAAGCCTTGGGAACGCAGCAAATGGTAAATCGTCCCGGAGCAGTCCATCCCACCGCTGGCGGGATCGGCCGAGCCATAGGTGTAGGTGAGATTCAGTTTGGTCAGGGCCAGAGCTGCCGAAATGAGCTGCTGCACCGCGGGCGGCTGGGCGGCGAAATCCGCAAGCTGCCCGGCTTCGATGGTGGCCGCCGGGGCGTGGCTTACTTTCTCCGGCGGCGGCGGACTCTCCTCGCCCTCCACGACCGGCGTCTTCCTCTTCGGTCCCAAGTCGGGATCGGGATCGACCTTGGGCTTGGGCTTCAGCGTGACCGGGGAAGCGTCTTCGGTCTTGGCCGGCGCGGTTTTTTTCTTTCGGGGAGGATGGGACTTCGCCGGGGTTCCGTCTTCGCGGGTGGTGGACTTCGATTCCTGACCCAAGGCGCGGGTGCCGGGCATGATCGTGCCCAGCAAACAGATGACGCAGGCGAGGCGGAGCCAAGCGCGAGGGTGGGCAGCGTTTCTAGGATTGGTCATCACGAGGCCGCGCACGGAAATGCTGCGTGGCGTCTGGCCCGCCATGGCGAGATCCGCGGGCAGTCCGATCTGCGATTTGAAAAACTGTCGGCCGCGATCGACGAGAGTGATTAGGGCGAGGGGCACCTCGAAGATCGCGCCCGCCCGCCCTGCCGGCCCGGTGAAGATGACTTGTCCCTGAGCGAATGAACGATTTCCTGAATGTTTCCGGCCAGTGAAGGCTGGAGCGCCGAAGTCCATCTGCATTGCGGTCACCAGCCCGACCGGGCACCGTCAACCGCCCACAGAAACCCCGCCATTCGATCTATGCTTCTCACTATCGCCGTCATCTTGCTGGTTCTCTGGGGTCTGGGTCTCGTAACCCGTATTGCCGGCGGACTCATTCACATCATCCTGGTGATCGCGTTGATCGTAGCCGTTCTGCATTTTGTGCGAGGTGGCGCATGACTCGTCCCAAGGCTTGGCCCGGCTCGTCTGACCGGTGGCAGACGACGGAGGAGAAGCCGTGAGTCTCAAGCCGTTGGTGGAAGACATTGAAACGTATGCCCAGGACATCGTGGACACTGTCCGCGAGCCGCTCCTCATGCTGGACACCACCCTGCGCGTGCGATCGGCTAACCGCGCCTTCTATCAGACGTTCCAAGTCTCTTCCGAAGAAACCGAGAACCGCCTCATTTACGAGTTGGGCAACGGCCAGTGGGACATCCCCGCCCTGCGGACACTTCTCGAGGACGTGATTCCCACGAGTTCCGTCTTCAACGACTTTGAGTTGGAGCACACCTTCCCGATCATTGGCCGCCGCGTGATGCTGCTCAATGGTCGCAAGCTGCGCGCCGGCAGTCATGCTGAGCTGTTAGTGCTGGCGATGGAAGACGTGACCGAGCGGCGGCGG
>JAYVNN010000166.1:0-5271 GCA_043758435.1 Chthoniobacter sp. | reverse complement strand
GCGGGACGGGGAAGACGAGCACGGCGCGCATTTTTGCGAAGGCGCTGAACTGCGTGAACGGGCCGACGGACAGCCCGTGCGGCGTGTGCCCGATGTGCCGGGAAATCGCGGAGGGGAATTCGCTGAACGTGATGGAATTCGACGCCGCCTCGAACACGCAGGTCGATAAAATCCGCGAGATCATCATCGACAATGTGAAGTACATGCCGACGGGCGGCGCGAAGTACAAGCTCTACATCGTGGACGAGGTTCACATGCTCTCGAATTCGTCCTTCAACGCGCTCCTCAAGACGCTCGAGGAGCCGCCCGCGCATGTGAAGTTCGTCTTCGCCACGACCGACGTGCAGAAGGTGCCGACGACGATCATCTCGCGCTGCCAGCGGTTCGATCTGAGGCGCATCCCGACACCGGAAATCGCGAAGCATTTGCTCTACATCGCGGGGAAGGAAAACCTCGCGCTCGCGCCGGCGGCGGCGGAGACGATCGCGCGCGGCGCGGAGGGCGGGCTGCGTGATGCGGAGTCGATGCTCGATCAGCTCGTGGCGTTTTGCGGGACGGAAATCGGCGAGGAAAACGTGCTCGAGGTTTTCGGTTTCACCGGCCAGCAGACGGTCGCGGCGCTGTGCGAAAACCTGCTCGCGGGCGAGTCGGCGGCGGCGCTGGCGGCGATCCACGCGCAGGCGGAAGCGGGGAAGGATTTGAGCCGGCTAATGTCCGATCTCATCGCGCACTTTCGCAATCTGCTCGTGGCGCAGCACGACCCGCAGTCCGTGCAGGACGAGCTGAGCGCGGAGGCGGTCGCGGCGCTCGTGGAGCAAAGCGGGCGCATCACCACGGACAAGCTGCTGGAGCTGATCGAGCAGTTCGCCGCGGCGGAAGCGCGGATGAAATGGGCGGCGAACAAGAAGATGCACTTCGAGATCGCCGCGATCCGCGCGATCCAGACTTTGCGGCAGGCGACGCTGACGGAGGTGCTCGACACGCTGACGGAAATCCGCGGAGGAGGAGGAGAAAGCGGAGGGCGGAAGGCGGAAGGCGGAAGTCCGCGGCCCGCGCCGGCGGTGAAAGCGCCCGCGCCTGCAGCCGCACCACGGATTTCTTTGAGCGCCAGCGTGGCGGCTTCGCTCGGCGAGAAAAAGCCCGCACCAGCACCGATCACACCGCACGAACCGACCGCCACGGTGCGCGAGGAGCCGCCCGCGAAGCCTGTGCCGAAGCCGGTCGCGGCGGCACCCGCGGTTTCCGTCGAGTCGCTTTGGCTGCGGTTTGTGGAGCGCCTGCGGCAGGATCCAAATCGCCAGCTCATGTGCAGTTTCGTGGAATCCGGCCAGCTCGTGGAAGTCAACAATGGCCTCGCCGTCCTCGGCTTTCCACCGGATGCCGATTTTGCGCGGGACTCGTGCGCCGGGAAAAACCGCCCCGCGCTCGAAGCCCTGCTCACCGAACTCGCGGGCCAGCCGATCACTCTCAAATGCGAAACCCGCGCCGGCATGACCGTCGAAAAAATCGCCCCTGCCGAAGCCAAGACCGAGGCCGCGCCGCCTGACCCGATGGCCGCCTTCAAAGACGACCCGCTCATCCACAAGGCGCTCGAACTTTTCCAAGCCGAAATCGTTTCCACCTAAACCACCTCACCACCATGAATATCAAAAAAATGATGCAGCAGGCCGCGAAGATGCAGGAGCAGATGCAGAGCGCGCAGGCCGATCTCGCCGACAAATCCGTGACCGCCACCGCGGGCGGCGGCAAAGTCACCGTGACCGCGAACGGCGCGGGCGAAGTGACAGCGATCAAAATTGATAAAACCGTCGTCGATCCCGAGGACGTGGAGATGCTCGAAGACCTCGTTTTGACCGGCGTGCAAAAAGCCATCGCCGAGGCCAAGGCGCTCGCGGAATCCGAGATGGGCAAAGTGACCGCCGGGCTCGGCCTGCCGCCAGGGCTGGGTTTCTGAAAGCGGGCCACCCGACCGGGGCATTGACCCCGCACCTTTCCTGCTTCACAAAGGGCGTGATCCCTAAAGGCATGAAATATCGGACAGCTCCCATCCTCCGCCGCGCCGCACGGGCACTGCTGGTGGTTGCGCTGGCGGCGGGCGCGGGCGCGCAAAGTCCGGCGCAGTCCCCGCCAGAGCCGGGGCCGGTGCTGACGATCGCCGAGTTTCAGAGTACCGCCGAGGACTGGCTGGAAACGCCTGCGCGGGTGCGCGGGACGATCACGGGCTTCTGGGGCAACGGCATTTTTCTCGAGGGCCGATCCGGCGCGATGTTCGTCTCGCACCACGAGCAAAAGGACAGCCTCCGCATCGGCGATGCCGTGGAGGTCACCGGCACCGCGGTCATGGGTGGCATGAGCGCGGGGCTGCACCTGCTGGAGGCGACCGTGCTCGGCCCCGGCGCGCAGCCCACCGCCCGGCACCTCATCACCGCCGGGGCGCTCGACGGGAAAAACGACGCGCACCTCGTCCGCCTGAGCGGGCGCGTGGCCAGTGCGAAAAGCCCCTTCGACGCCACCAGCTCCGTGCTCCTGCAGGCCGACGGCTCCGACTTCACCGCCGAGTTCATCGGCGAACCTGACGGCCGCAAGTGGCCCGCGCTCCGCCCCGGCGAACTCGTCGAGGTCACCGCCATCCTCTCCGTGCGCGGCCTGCACGACAGCAGCCCCGTCCCTTTCCGCCTGCTCCTCCGCTCGCACCGCGACCTCGCCGTCATCGGCCCGCAGCCGTGGTGGATGCCGCCGCGCCTGTACCGCGTGCTCGGGCTCGCTGCGCTCGTCCTCGCGGTGGCCGTGGCCTGGGGTCTCGCGCTCCGCCGGCAGGTCCGCGGGCAGGCGGAAAAAATCCGCGCCCACTTCGAGCGCGAGACCGCCGTCGAGCAGCGCTACCGCGCGCTCTTTGAAAGCGCCACCGACCTCATCCTCACGCACGATCTCGAAGGCCGGATCACCTCTTTCAACCCCGTGGGCGAGCGGCTCCTCGGCTGGCCCGCCGCCGAAATCATGGGCCGCAATCTCGCCGACCTGCTCCCCTCCGACGAACGCGACGCCACGGGCGGCCTGACCGCCTCGGTGCCCACACTAAGCGACGAAAGCGGCGACACCTTTCAGCTCGATCTCCTGACCCGCGACGGACGCCGCATTCCTTTCGAGATCAGCTCGTGGACGGAACTCCAAAACGGCCGGCCCATCGGCCGCCAGGCCATCTGCCGCGACCTCACCGACCGCCTGCGCGACGAGGCCGAGCGCGCCCGGCTCGACCACAAGATCCAGGAAAGCCAGAAGCTCGAAAGCCTCGGCGTCCTCGCCGGCGGCGTAGCCCACGATTTCAACAACCTCCTCACCACCATCCTCGGCAACGCCAGCCTCGCGCAGATGGATTCCCCGCCCAACGCGCGCGCGCAGCCCTGCCTCCAGCAGATCGAAATCGCTGCCGAACGCGCCGCCGGCCTCTGCCAGCAGATGCTCGCTTTTTCCGGCCAGGGCCGCTTCGTCGTCAAACGCACCGATCTCTCCGCGCTCGTCAATGCAAACACCGCGCTGCTCCACGCCTCCGTCAGCCGCAAAGCCGTGCTCGATCTGCGCCTCGCGGAGCATCTGCCCGCGACCATCGCCGACGTCACGCAGCTCCAGCAGATGCTCATGAGCCTGGTCATCAATGCCGGCGAGGCGCTGGGCGAAACGCCCGGCCTCATCACCATCAGCACCGGCGTGGTGCAGGCCGGGCGCGCGGATTTTGCCGCCGCGCATCTCGCGCCGGAACTGCCCGAGGGCGAGTACGTCTTTCTCGAAATCACCGACACCGGCAGCGGCATCAGCCCCGAGACGCGCGCGAAAATCTTCGACCCGTTTTTCAGCACGAAATTCACCGGCCGCGGCCTCGGCCTCGCCGCCGTGCTCGGCATCGTCCGCGGCCACCGCGGCGCGATCCGCGTGACCAGCCAGCCCGGCGTGGGCAGCACCTTCCGCGTGCTCCTGCCGAGCACCGGCACGCCTACGCTCCAGAGCGAGTTTCTTTTTCCCGCCAGCATCCGCAGGGACCGGCTCATCCTCCTCGCCGACGACGAGGAATCCGTCCGCACCGCCACCCGCCGCATGCTGGAAAATCTCGGCTACGACGTGCTCGTCGCGACCGACGGCTTCGAGGCCGTGGAGCAGGTCCGGCTGGCCGGCGCGCAACTCAGCGCCGTGCTCCTCGACCTCACCATGCCGCGCATGGACGGCGCGGAATCCTTCCTCGCCATGCGCGAACTCCAGCCGAATCTCCGCGTGCTGCTGATGAGTGGTTTCGCCGAGCAGCAGGCGCTCGCGCGTTTCGCCGGGCTCGGCCTCACCGGGTTTTTGCAAAAGCCTTTCAAACCCGACCACCTGCGCGACCAGCTCACCGCCGTGCTGAGCATCGAAACCGCGGCAGTCTGAAGATCCAGAAATCCGCCAGGCGGCAGGCTGAGCGCCGTAGGCGTGCCCTGTTTATAGAAGGTTAAAAGGGAAACGTCGCAGCTCCGTAGGAGCGACATGGGCGTGCCGAACCGCGTGTCGCTCCTACGGAGCTGAACCCGATCACTGCGACGATTCTATAAACAGGTCGCGCCTACGGCGCTAACTTCCGCCGCATTCTCTGATGGTTGGCAGTCCGCCGCATTGCACCACTCAGCCCCTTTCCCGTAGCGTCCGCGCATGCCCTCCGCCGAAGTCGAAACGCTCCTCGAATTCCTCCGCTTCCCCAGCATCTCCACCGACCCCGCGCATCGCGTCGATGTCGCGCGCTGCGCCGACTGGCTCGTGGCGCAGCTCACCGCGAGCGGGTTGAAAGCCACGCTGCATCCGACCGCCGGGCATCCCATCGTGGTCGCGCGCAACGTGCACCAGCCGGGCCGCCGCACGGTCATGATCTACGGCCACTACGACGTGCAGCCCGTCGATCCGCTGGAGCTGTGGGACACGCCGCCTTTCGAGCCGCGGATTGAAAACGACATCGTCTTCGCCCGCGGCTCCACGGACAACAAAGGCCAGATCCTCGCGCACATCCTCGGCATCGCGGAGACGCTGCGCGAAAAGGGCGACGTGCCGGTGAATCTCATCGTGCTCGTGGAGGGCGAGGAGGAAATCGGCAGCGCGCATCTCGAGGAATTCCTCACCACCCATCGCGAGGAATTGCGCTGCGACCTCATCGCCATTTCCGACACCGGCATGGTCGCGCGCGGCGTGCCCACTTTCACCTACGGCCTGCGCGGCATCGGCGCGCTGGAACTGCGCGTCACCGGCCCCGCCACCGAC
>JAYVNN010000165.1:0-15586 GCA_043758435.1 Chthoniobacter sp. | reverse complement strand
TGTTCCTCGCCACGGGCGATCCCGGTTTTCAAAACCAGCTCCTCGCGTGGTACGACCCGGCTTCGCCCGCGACGTGGAAATGGTCCTGGCAGCGGCTCTGCGAAAGCTACGGTTGCGCCGCGCGCAGCTACGCCTTTGCCGTCCGCACGGGCCGCCTCGACGCCACCCAGCTCGACGCCGCCTTTCTCACCAAATGCACCGCGCAGATCATCGCCGCCGGCGACGACGCCCTCGCGCGCTCGCAGGCCAATGCGTATGGCACCGCCTTCGAGCTGGAGTCAAAACGCATCCTGGCCGGCGGCTGGTATTTCTCCTGCGACCGCGCCTTCGACCTCACCACCGCGCACCAGCTCCACCCGCGCCCGGAGTATCTCGACGCGATCCTCACGAACCTGAATTACGAAGGCGGCTGCAACCCCGTGAACCGTCCGTTTCTCACCGGCATGGGCGCGCAAAGGCAGCACGAGATCGTGCATCAGTACGCGCAGAACGACCGCCGCAGCCTGCCGCCCTCCGGCCTCCCGCTTGGCAATCTGCAAACCGGCTTCGCGCACCTGCGCCCGTACGGCGGCGAACTCACCGCGCTCACCTTTCCCTCCGACCGCGCGCCCGTCGCCCCGTTCGCCTTCTACGACCGCTGGGCCGATTCCTTCAATGTGACCACCGAAGCCGTCGTCGTGAATCAGGCGCGCGGCCTCGCCTGCGTCGCCGCGCTCGCCGCGCAGACGGGCCTGCGCGGGCAGCCCTGGAATTCCGCGCCCGCGCAAATCTCCGCGCCGCGCGCAGCCGTGCCTGTCCATCGCCCCGTCACCGTGACCCTCCGCGCCGAGGGCGTCGATCTCGCCGGCGCGACGGTGCTGTGGGAGGCGCGCGATCAGCGCCCTACGCTCGGCGGGACCGGGTTCACCTTCACCCCTGCCACCACCGGCGAGCAGTGGGTCGAAGCCGAGGCCCACTGGCCCGACGGACGCCGCGTCTTCGCCGCGGTGACCTTTTCCACCGGCACTGCGAAGTAAGTCTCTGCCGTGGTGCACCTGCGGCTCTAGGAGCCGCACCGCGCCCGCGCTTTATCGAGGCGCGGCTCCACGCCGCCACTGTTTTCACGTCCGCGGCGCACCATCAGGCGGCGGCGACCATCGGCGATTCGTGCAAGACGATCAGTTTTTCCACGACTACTGGCAGCAACGCATACGCCCGACCGTCGCGCCCCGCGAACTCCACTTCAAACGCCGTCCCGTCATAGGTCATCACCACCGTGCCGATCTGCCCCCGCCGCAGCAGGAGCGCCTCACCGGTTTCAAAATGTCGCGCGGGCACGTCGTCCAGCAGGGCGACGACATCGTGCATGTGGATTTCTGCATTCATGGGTCAAATAATATAACAGGTGGTAAGTCTCGGAAAGTCCTCTTTGTGGAGCACGATCCAGCCCGTGAGGACAACCGCGCGACCACGGTCGGTGGTCATGGCAAAGCGCAGGTTGAATGTCTCCCCAAAGCCGTTGTCTCCCCGCGCCACGGCTTCATTCGACGTGGCCGCCGCCGTGCGAATGGCCGCATCCAGCACGTCCGCATTGGCGGGCGTGAGGCCCAGCACGGAGGCAAAAACCCGCGCCTTGTTCCGGCCCTCGCGATGCCAGGGATTCAGGGAGTAATCCTCCAGCTTTGTTCCGAGATCGCAGTGCTGGCCATTGGGCAGTTTCATTTTCCGCCCTCCACCAGCGCGATTTCCTCGGGAGTGAGGCCATAGAGGGCATAGACGAGTTCGTCGATTTTCCGGTCGGTGGTTTGCACGGCGTTGGCGAGCACCGCCCGCTCCCGTTCCCGCGTCTCCGCCCGCAGCTTCGGCACCAGCGCCAGCATCTTGTCCACGAGGGAAACGAGGGCGTCGTGGCGGGCGCGGTCGGTTGAAAGCGAAAGGTCTAAGCTGCGAATTGGAAGTTCGCCGAAGTATTGTTTCGTGCAGGTAATCCACCCGCCGCGGAAAACATTGCTAATGCGTCCCAGAAACCAAAACATCAGCGTCGAATTGAGTATGCCGAGAAGGTATTCGGGGCGCAACGGACAGTCCTCGCCGAGCGAGATCGTGAAGCCGCCGCTAGCCATCGGACAGAGCTTGCCGCGATAAGTCGGCGGAATAAGTGAGAACAACCCACGATTGGCAAGCAACGGCACAGCAATCTGCGCGCGGTCGTGAAGATCAAGGTTTCGAGGCGCGGAGTAACCAAACCATTCTTTGAATTGCTTCCGCGTCTTCAACCGCGCGGTGTTGGCTTGAAGATGAGCGAAGGCGTTTGGAAATAGCTTCCGAAGTTCTGCCTGCTCACGGAGCCGGGCATGTCCGGTTTCGCATGCGTAAGGGAAAATAACCTGCCATTTGCCCTCGGGAGCGAATGAGTAACGCCCGAAATCCGATGCGAAGAGCGGCGTGCGCAGGCATCCGGCCTCAAAGCTGTGACCCAGCGGCTCGACAACAAACGTCTCGTCGTCACCGGTCGAACTTCCCCGGCTCATGTCAGCCGGAAGGTCGAGCAGCCGTTTGCCAGCAGCTTTCATTTTGTCTTGTAGCTGTGCTTCATCGGCAGACAGAAGCGTCCACGCCTTTGCGCTCAAGCTATCGGTGGGGCAATCCAAAAATGTCGTTGCCGCAAGCGCCTCCGAAGATGCGACGCTAATGCCGAGTTCAAAATCCGGACGTGGTGTTTTCGTGAGAAATAACAGGCAGGTATAAGTCGTGGCATCGAATACCTGGCTGGAACCGAAATCAACTATCCGAAACAAAGCCTTGCGCTCGGCTATTACGGTGCGGAGTCCGGTGCCATAGTCGGTGCGGAAGAATTTGTTGGGCAGGATCATTCCCGAGCGGCCCGTCGCGTTTAACAAGCCAAGACTGCGCTCCGCGAAATTGACATAGATGTCGTAGTTGCCAGTAGCCGCTTTGTAGTTGCGGACAAAGTAACCGACTTGATCGGCGGGAAAGCCTTGGATGCGGATATACGGCGGGTTGCCAATCACCGCATCAAACCCGCCCGCGCGCATGATGGCGCGGAAGCCGGTTTCCCAGTCGAAGGCGTTGACGCGCAGGAGGTCTTCGGGGACGAGCGAGAAATCCGAGGCGACGAGGGAGTTGCCGCACTTGATGTTATTCCCGAGCGGCGGGAGCAGGGCGGGCTCGTCTTTGAACAGCTCGCGCTGGCGCTGGAGGGTGATGCGGTCTTCGCCCTCGAGCATTTTCAGGTAGAGCGAGAGCTGGGTGACCTCGACGGCCTGCGCATCGAGGTCCACGCCGTAGATGTTGTCGCGCAGGATGCGGCGCTTGAGGGCGACGGTGAGGTGGACGTCGGCGGTGACGGGGTCGGTCCAGCAGAGTTCCGGGCGGCGGTCTTGCGGGTGCTGCGTGAAGCGGCGCTGCCAGTGCTCGCACACGCGCTCGAAGGCGCGGATGAGAAAGCTGCCGGAGCCGCACGCGGGATCGAGCAGGCGCAGGGCACGGGTGGTGCGCTCGAAGGTGGCGAAACGCAGAGCTTCCGCCGCCCCTGCCGGGGCGGGATCGGCTGGCCCGGCAATCCGGTGGCTGACGCCACCGGCTAATTTCCGTCGTCCCTTCGGGACGGGGGCGGTGGTGCGGGCGTCTTCCAGCCCGGAGGGCTGATCGGATATTAGCCGGTGGTGGAGCGAAGCGGAACCACCGGAACCCGATTCCAAATCGGATGCGCCCCGGAGGGGCGCTGGAATCCCCGCGATGCCATCGAGCTGCCGCCCGACGGTCTGCTCGACGATGTAATCCACGATGTAGCGCGGGGTGTAATAGACGCCGCCCGCTTTCCGCACCTCGGGCTTTTCCTCGATGGTAACGCCGCGCCCGTGGGGCCGCACGACTTTGCCCAAAAAGCGCTCATAAACGCTGCCGAGGATTTCGACGGGGATGACGTTGAAAAGGTAGGGCGATTCGTCGTCGCTCAGCTCGCCGATGAACTCGGCAAGCCAAGTGTCGCCGAGGAGGAGGTCTTCGCTGAAGTGGGGTTTGAAAAGGTTGCCGTTGAAAAACGGGACGTGGCTCGGCGGGCGGCGGTCGAGCGCGCGGAGGTGCTGGACGACGGCCCGCCAGAGGCTTTCGCGCGGGAGCCGGCTGCGCCCGCCGCCGCCGCCCGTGCCGTCCATGTCGGGCGGTTCCTCACCGATGCGGAGGTGCTCCTGCCGGTGCTTTTTGCCGTCGTCGCGTTCCCACGCGCGCTGCCACGTCTCGACGATGGATTGCAGGCGGGTGCCGGTGTCGATGTCGCGGTCTTCGCAGATACGGATGAAAAGGAGGCGGTCGAGGATGGACTGGACGGCTTCATTGAGCCGCCCGTCGGCGAGGATGTCGGCGCGGTCGTTGTGCCGGAGGATGTCGCCGGCGAGTTCGCGGCGGGCTTCGTCGAGGAATTCGAGGAAGTCGGTGTCGAGTTCGCGGGTGCGGTCGGGCTTGATGAGGTAAAGCTGGCGGGCTTTGCCGCGCCCGGCGGGGGCGCGCTTCGGGAGCTTGTCGATCGCGCTCTCGATGCTGCCGGCGGCGACGTTTTCGCGCGCGAGGAGCTGCCAGATTTCCGCGGCGACGAGCGGGTATTGGCGAAAGTGCCAGTGCTTCCACAGGCCCACGTCGGGCAAGTCCTTGTGCGGTTTGCCGCCGACGAGGAAGATTTTCAAGTCCTCGAAATCGGTGAGGAGGGCGAGGTGGACTTTCTTGTTCCAGGCGTAGCGTTTGGCTTGGAAAGCGTCGCGCGGGCCGAGGGTGACGCGCGGCTTTTTGGCCTCGCAGACGAAGCGGTCGCGCCGGTCGGTGCGGAAAAGGTAGTCGGCGCGCTTGGCGCGTCCGGCGACATCGGTGCGGCTCTCGATCTCGACCTCGCGGTGCTGCTGGACGAGGCCGGCGTGGTTTTCCAAGTCCCAGCCCAGCGCGCGGATGAACGGGTCGAGATAATCCTGCCGCAGACGCGCCTCGGAGTAGCCGGGATCGGTGACGGCGGTGAACTCCTTTTCAAACTTCGCGACGAGCCGGTTCAGCTCGTGCGTGAAAGTTTCCAAACTGGCCGGGGATGACATGCGGCGGAGTGTGAGGGCGGCAGGCGCGGCGGACAAGATCGCGCGTGAGCAGATGTAAGAATTCCGACCTAGTGCCTAGGAATGGGGGGCGTTACCTTTTTGGAAAGGTAATCTCCCGCACGAGACTCAAGGGCAGGGTCAGTTCCCCGAGCGCGGTTGTCAGGACGACAGACTGCTCGCCAATTTTCACCGCGCTCGCCGAGAGCTGGCCGCGGTCGTAGAGCCGGACGCGATGGGTCGCTGGCTCGGGAGGAACGGGCGGGTTTAAGTCCATGGAAACAATCCTCGCCAGCGGCAGGGTGAGCGGGCCGGTGGCTGGCGAGTCCACTTCCACGGCGTCTCCCGTGAGCTTCACGAGCCGGGCGACGGTCTCATCGCCATTGGCGAAAAACAGGGACACGTCGCCCGCGGCGTGCGCTTCCGCCGGCCCGAGGCGGCCATTCCACGGAGCCACCCAGGCATCGCCGACGCTGAACCGCCGGCCATTCATCGACGTGGGCGAAAACATGGCGTAGCGGATGTCCACCCACGGCTCCTCCTTCTTCAGCCGGCAGGTGCCGACCTTCCGGCCATTGACCGCCAGGGACAAAGCCCGCGCTTTGGGATCGGGCACGATCTGCACCCGCATGGCCGACCCCAGGACGGTCTTAGGCGGGAGTTGGAAAGTGAACTGCTCGGGCCGGATGACTTGCAACTGGTTCATGTTTACGCCTGGCCGGGCCGCGCGACTGACTACTACGGTGGTGCCGCTGAAGTTCAGGTAAAAGGCGGGTCCGGCCTTTTGGTCGAGGAGCATCATTGCCAGATAGTTGTCAAACCCCGAACAGGTGAACTCCATCGAAACCGCGCCCTGGGTTTCCGCCAGCGCCAGGACAATCCCATCGCGGAAGCCGGAGGCATCGGACACGGCACTCCGCATGGTATAGGTGCCGTCGGCATAGGAGTAAGCTGGGGACTTTGAGTCATCAGGCTCGACCAAGGTTATTTGGTTCGAGTTGCGGCCCGAGGCTTGGAGCCAGCGGTTCCGGCCACTGGCAGTGTCGGCCACCACGCCGGCTCCGGGTGCCGGGAAAAGAGTCTGGATGTCGGCGCGGGCGAATCTCAGGCCGGGATGAAACGGGGTCTTAAAGGTGATGGCGGTGTCATCCACGGCAGTTACTTCCCCCGGCAGCCAGTCGCCATTGCGCAGTCTTATCACCTGCCCGGTTATCTCTGGCGTCTCACTCCGGGGGGCTAGGCAAAGGGAGGTTACTTCCTCCACCGCAAACTCCAACTGGCTGCGGGCCGCCGGAATCTTCCAGCGCAGCAATCCCCCGGTCATGGGTGGGAGATAGGTGCCGGTGAGCTGCCGTCCGTCGGCAAAGGTCAGCACATCCGCCCGGCCCGCGGCAATGACTGGGGGCGATGGGTCGGGTCGCGCCGGGCTCAGCCTGCGCAAAGCCGTCATCGGCAGAGTTATCGCCCCGGCAAACGATGTCCTGACTGTGAGCAGGCCATTGGCCATGAGGACGGATTGCGCGGCCAGGGTGCTGCCATCTTTCATCTCCAGCCAAAGACTGTCCGCGGGCCTTGCGGCTGGAGTGGCCGTGGGTTGGAGTTTCAGGAGCAGGGGCTTGGAGCGTGGCACGGTGACGCCCCCGGCGAGAGTTATCCCTGTGTCGGTGATCTTCGTGATTTCTCCGGCGACGACTTTTTGATCTGCCACGATCACCTGATCAGTCTCACCCATGCCGTCCTGTGGCTTGGGCAACCAGCCATACCAGGGACGCACTGTGGGATTGGCGACATTGAAACCCGCCTGTCCGCGGAAGCTGATGACTCCGCCCGCGCGCTCCAAGTCATCGGGCGCAAGTTTCGCGATGTCATAACGGCCGATGACCAACCCATCGACCTGCAAGACCAGCAATCCTTTTACCCGGTCGCAGAAGACGGCGTAGTGGGCCGGTTTGCCCGGCTCCGGTGCGGGCAGGATGCCTGCGGTGTCGGACTTCACGGCTTGCAGGTTGTAAAAGCGCTGACCGTCGAAGTGATTAAGACCGACCGTGCGTCCGCCGGTACTGAGTTGCACCATGCCCGGAGCCATCGCCCCGCCGCCGTCATCGAGACGGTAGCTGAACAGCGACACCATCCCGCCCCAGTCGCCCGGCGCAGTGGCGTCGAAGCTGAACTCCAAGGCCGCGGGCAGATGGGTGAACTTGCGACCCAGCGCGGCGCTTTGATTGAGCCGGCATTGCCAGACCCCTTCATTCCGCACCCAGGAGTTTTCGGGGATGGGTTTCCACGCGTCGCCAGAGCTGGCACCACGGCCAAACACCGGGGTCTCGTCATGGGAAAAAGCCATCTCGGCGATCTGGGTGCGATCCAGCTCCAGTTTTCCACCCTCGCCTAGGACAAGGGTGAACTTATGATCCTTAAATGTAACCTGCGCCGCTGCCAGGCAGCCTCCGTCGCGCAAGAGCACACCCACGGGCAGCTTGCGCACCCTAGCCTCGCCCGCCAGACGGACAGATAAGATTTCACCCATGAGCAGGCTAACCTTGCCGCCGCTCTTGAGCATAAGTTCCAGGTCTGTTTCATTCACCGACAAGACCTTTCCCTCCAGCCGGTTGCCATCGGCCAGCATAATGACATCCGGGCCTGACTCCTCGACACTGCGCGGCGGCCGGTTAAAGAACTGCACGCGGTCGGGCTTGAGCTGCGGATTGGCGGCACCTTGAAAGATCAGCAGGTTTTGCTGCGGGGGCATGGCTTCGAGCGTGACCTTGACTTCCTGTTCCTTGCCGTCGCGCAGGATGCGGAGCTTGACCTCCTTGCCGACCTTATTGGCGCGCACAGTCGTGCGCAGGTCTTCGGCGTCCTTCAGGACTTTGCCATCAAGCTTGAGCACGCGGTCGAATTGCCGCAGCCCGGCCTTTCTCGCCGGCCCACCCTCGACGGTTTCCAGCACACCCACGCCGGGCAGCGGCTTTTCGTCCTCGTCGAGATCCTGATTGCGCGCGACTTCCATCAGGATGCCCAGCCACGCCGGAGCTTCCACTTCCGCGGCGGCTGGCTTGACCTCGTCCGCGGCCTCTTTCAGCTGCGCAGGCAAAGCGTCCTGCGCGCGCACCGCGCCCGCCCACATCGCAGCGGAGAGGGCCGCCAGGGAAAGATGGCGAAGGAAAAAAGCAGAGGCGTGACGGTGGAGCATCAAGGGGCGCAAGTGTCGCCCAAACGTGCGCCGCCGCAAATGGGGAAACGCGCCCCCCGATCCCGCCGGCTCAGCAGCGCGACAGCAGCGCGCCCGGCGGAGCACCGGGGTACCGGAAACCGTTACTTTTTCCGAAACAAAGCCTGCACGTCCGTGGGATCGAGGTCGCTGAAATCGAGCCCGGTGCCGGGGGCGCGGGCGGAGGCGAGATGGATGCGGTCGCCGATGGCCTTGGCCGCGGGGGTGGCGTAGTACTTCATGGAACCCACGGTAAGATGGGTGGGGAAGACGATGACGAGGAGGGAGTTTTCATCCACGTTGACCATGAGGGTGCTGAAGTGCTCGCCCTGCTGGTACATGCTGGTGAAGTTACTTTCGTTCACGAGCTGGGCCATGAACTGCACGGCGTTGTAGGCATTGGAACCGAGCGTGGCGAAGGTGGTGGAGTCCATGGACTCCTGGCTGCCGCACTGGTGGATGAGATAGCCGGCTTTCTCGACAAGCAGGGCGACGTTGGCCTCGCTTTTTTTCAGCAGGTCGTGCATCGCCACATTGAGGGCGTCGAGGTCGTCTTGAATAAGTTGGGGAAACTGGCCCATAAGGTTGAGTTACTTCCGGCCCCCGTCACTCAGGAATTTGTGCATGAGCATGCGGGTAATCATGTTCAGGGTCTCAAAGACACCTTCGGTTTTCGAGGCGGAAGCCTCAAAGGACGGCACCTGCACCTCGCGGTTGTTGAGCACGTAGTCCATGTAGTCAATGGGTGCGGCGTCGGGCAGGTCGCGCTTGTTGTACTGCATCACGTAGGGGATGTCGGCGAGGTTGAGGTTGAGGGTCTTCAGGTTCTCCTCAAGATGCTTAAAGGTCTCCACGTTTTCCTCCATCTTGTCATACTGCGAGTCGGCGACAAAGACGATGCCATCGACCCCGCGGAGGACGATCTGGCGGGTGGCATTGTAGATGACCTGGCCGGGGACGGTGAAGAGGGCGAACTTAGTCTTAAAGCCGCGGATGGCGACGGCTTCGAGCGGGAAGAAGTCGAAGAACAGCGTGCGGTCGCTGCTCGTGGCGAGGGAGGTGAGCTTGCCTTTGGCGGAAGTCTCGGGCACCTGCACGTTGCTGTGGACTTGCTCGAGGTTGGTGGTCTTGCCGCTTTTTGCCGGTCCGTAGTACACGATTTTGACCTGCAGCTCTTTGGTCGCTTGGTTGATGATGGCCATGTTGGGTTGGGATTAGTGAAGAGTCTGCCGCCTGAGTTCCGCGGTGATGAGCCGCAGCTCGTGCCAGGGGAGGGCCGCGCCGGGCTGCCCGAGGATGGCGAAATAGAGAAGACCGAGCCGATAGACCTGGCAGTGGGCACCGTGGGTGGTGAAAAGGAGGTCGTCCACGTCGCCCATTTTCATCTCGATGGAGTACTGGTTCAGCCGCGCGAAAATCTGCGGGAGAAACGCGGCGATGACCTCGCCTTTCACGCCCTCGGGCATGGCGGTCGCGACCTGCAGACCCTCATGGAGCGCGACGATCGCACCAGCCACGCCGGGCAGCTTGACGGTGCCCGCGACGATCTCCGCCGGGGTGAACTCCGTCTTGCCCGGGTCGCCGAAAATCGCGCCGACCGTCTCGGGAATTTCCGCGGGAGCTGGCTCGGCGGGTGCGGCCTCGGGCTCGGCGACGGCTGCCGGCAGCTCGGCGAGCGGTGCGGCGGCGGGTTCCTCGGGGACGGGCTCGCTGGGGGCCGGGTCGGCGGGTGCGGGTTCGCGAACGTCGTTGAAAAGCGTGGGGATGCTGTCATCGACCGTCACGGTTTTGCGCTCCACTTTCGCCTTGTTCGAGGCGGCGAGAAAGGCGGGCGCGACGACTTTCAGCGGGAGCTGGAGCACGGTCGCCTCGTCGAGCGCGGTCGGCTCGGCGGGCGCAGGGGCGAGGCCCGCGAGGATTTCGCCCCAGGTGAAAGTGACTTTGCCTTTCGCCAAGCCCGCGGCGATGGCACCGGAGTCGAGCGCCACCGTGGTTGCAGGATCGAGGGCGGCGATCTCGCCGCAGATTTGCTCGGGCCACGAATTGATGAGCGGCGAGAGCGGCAGGAGCAGCGGCGGTTCGTCGGATTTCGGCGCGGACGCGGGTGCGGCGGCGGGTTGCGCGGGATGAAAGTCCGCGGGCGGGGCGACCACGCGCATGCCATTGGCCGGGGCGACGATGCCCGACGGCTGGGGCCGCGGAGCCGGCGGCGAGGAGGGATCGGCCCGGCCGATGCGCGAGGCGGGCGGGGGCTGGATTTTGAGGACGGTCGAATCCTTGCGCGGCGGCTGGTCGGGGGTGGTCGGCGCGATCTCGTAGGGGTTCTCGGCGTTGCCGAAAAGATTGAAGTCGTTCTCTGCGTCGTCGAGCAGGCGCTGGTCGGCGCGGCGCTTGAGCGCCGTGGGGCTCACATGGCGGAAAATCTCCTGGAGCGGGATCTCGACCTGGCGTTTGTCCCCTAGGGCGATGGGGGCGAAGACGCCCTGCGGTGCCTGGCGGTGCAGGCTGGCAAAGGACATTTTCACCGCGCCGGAGGCGAGCTGCTTGTGGATGAGCAGCAGGGGCAGCGCGATCGTGGCGGTGGCGTCCGGCACCGTCAGCACGGAGGCTTTGAGGTCGGCGGGAAAGCGGCTGACGATGGCCGCGAGGGAGAGGTGCGCCACGGCCACGGTGGGCACCGGCGAGGCCGCCTCGCCGGATGGAGCGGCGTGGCTGGCGCGGGTGGCGGCGATGGGGGCGGCGATGGGGGCGGCGATGGGGGCGGCGGCTTTTGGGGCGGACTTGCCGAAGAGTTTTTTGAGGATCGTAAGCATGGGCCAAGCGGGTTTCCCGTCCCAGCTTAGCAGCCGCGATGCCATCATCCCCCGGCTCTCAGAATTGTTTTTCCTCCGGCCATTTGTGGCCCGCGGCGTGCTAAACAAACGCACCACCGCTCCGAAACCACCCGCCAAGCCTCATTCCACCTAGCTTCCCAGCCATGCCCGCCCGGCAGAAAATTCTCATTCTCGACGATGAACACGACATCCTGGAAATTTACCAGGAGATCATCGCGCGCCTCCCCAGCCAGCCGGAGATCCATACTTCCGACAGCGGGGCCCGCGCCATTGCCCTGCTCGAAAGCGAGCCTTTCAACCTCCTCCTCGTCGATCTGCGCATGCCGCAGATGGACGGTTTCCAAGTGCTCGCCATCGTCCGCCGGAAATTCCCCGCGCTCCGCGTGGTGGTGATGACCGCGGACGAGGATGAGCAGTTCCGCGCCCGCGCCTACGGCATGGGCATCGACCTCTATTTGCTCAAGCCGAAGACCGGCAAGGAGATCATCAACTTCGTGGACTGCATCGAGTCCATGCTCGAAAAGGACGACGCGGGCGGCTTCCGCGGCGTGCAAAGCAAGACGCTCGTCGATATCATCCAGCTCGAATGTCTGACCCAGGCTTCGGCGATTTTGAAAATCTGCAGCGCCACCGGCGAGGGCCGCGTCTGGATTCAAAAAGGCGAGATCATCGACGCGGCGACCGGCGATACGCTGGGCCGCGAGGCGTTCTTTGAAATGCTGCGCTGGAAGGCGGGCAGCTTTGAAATCCTGCCGTCCGATGTGCCGCGTCCGCGCACCATTTTCTCCTCGTACGAAAACCTGCTCATGGAAACCGCGCAGGCGATGGATGAGAGCGCGGCCGACCTGCCCGCGGCCGGGGAGACCGACCTGCTGGCAGGCTTTGCGCGCTACAAAGGCGTGCAGTGCGTGGTGGCCGTGGAGGGCGCGGACGCTGCGAAATTCGAGCAGTGGGGCGCCGAAAATGCCGACGAATTGGCCGCCTGGATCCACCACACGACCCGCGCCATGCGCACGCTCAGCGAGCGGCTGGAGGCCGGGCATCTCGAGCAGATCGCCGCCCTCGGGCCGCAGCGCCATGTGGCCATCCTGACCAGCGATGCGCAGGATCTCGGCGTCGGCTTCACCCGCTCCGCCACCCTCCCCTACATCCGCGAAACCATGAAACAGATCGAGCTCAAATGGGCATCCTGAAACCTTTCACCCGCTCGCTGAAACCGCTCCGCCCCGAGCGCCTGCCGCGCGGCTGCTACACCGTCCACCGCGGCGGCGAACTCGTCGCCTCCACGCTCCCGTCCTCCTTTTCCCGCGAGGCCATGCTGGAGGTCGGCCGGGTCGTCATCGAGGCCTTTCAATCCGCGCAAAAAACCAACCTACCGCTGACCGACCTGCACCTGAAATTCAGCGGCCTGACCATCACCGCCCGCGAACTGCGCGGCGGCGCGCTCATCTTTCTCGAACCCGCCACCCTCCAGCTCCCGCACGCCCAAACCACGCCCGCCATGCACTACAAAAACCTCGATGAATTCATCCTCCACCTCGAAAACTACGTCGAGTGCTGGAAGCAGTTTAACCACTACGTGAACCTCGCCCGTGACAAAAAATTCGCTCGCGAGGACGAGGCGCAGTTCCTGGAAATCAAGAGCGTCATCGCCCAGGGGCTCGAGGCCATCATCGCCTCCACGGAAAAAGGCGGGCCGAAAAAAGAGGAGGTTCATTCCCTTTTCGCTAATGCGCCGAGCCTCCGCTACCTCGCCGACATGCCCGAGGTCATTCCGACCGTCGAGGGCCAGTGGCACAAGGTCTATCTCGGCCTGCAATCCCTCCTCGGCCAGCTCAAGGTCCAGCAGAACAAGAGCGAGAAAGGCACCGGCTGGAGTCTTTTCGGGCGGAAATAAAGCGCCTGCCGACAATCGGTTTCCGCTCTCGTTCGGGAACGGAGCCGAAACCGCACCGCTCATTCGACCGCCCGGCCAGGCTCGCGCGCGCCTTTGCTTGCGCGCTTTGTGAGCGCGTCGCCCAAGTCTTCGCGCGCGGTTTCGGCGAGCGCTTCGAGGCGTTTCACGATCTCGGGATTTTGTTCGGCGACGTTGCGCGTTTCGCCGAGGTCGTTGCTGAGGTTGTAAAGTTCGTGGCCGACGGGGAGCGGTTTGTATCTGCCGGGCGTGCCGTCTTTGCCCGGCTCCTGGCCCTGCATCGTGCGCGAGGTATGGGGGAAAAAGAGTTTCCAGTCGCCGCTGCGCACGGCTTGGAGCGCGTTCGCGTCGTAGTAGAAAAAGTAGGCGTCGTGCGGATTCTTCGCGCCGGGTTCGCCGGTGAAAAGCGGCCAGATGTCGAGCCCGTCGATTTTGTGCGCAGGCAGTTCCGCGCCGATGAGCCGGGCGATGGTGGGTAGCAGATCGATGTTCATCGCCATCTCCGGGCACACGCTGTCGGCGGGGATTTTCCCCGGCCACCGCGCGATGAACGGCTCGCGATGCCCGCCGTCGAAGCACGTCCCCTTGCCCTCGCGCAGCGGCCCGGCGGAGCCGGCGTGGTTGCCGTAGCTGAGCCACGGGCCGTTGTCCGAGGTGAAGATGACGAGCGTGTTTTCGTCGAGGCTGTTCCTTTTCAAAGCAGAGAGGATTTCGCCCACGGCCCAGTCGATTTCCATGATGACATCGCCGTAGAGACCGCGCGCGGATTTGCCGCGGAATTTGTCGCTCACATGCAGCGGGACGTGCGGCATGTTCGGCGTCACGTAGAGGAAAAAAGGCTGCGCTTTGTTTCGCTCGATGAAGGCCACCGCGTGCTCCGCGTATTGCGTGGTGAGCTGCTCCTGATCCTCGTGCGTGAGGCCGGTCTTGACCGGCTTTTCGCCATCGTAGAGTGGCAGCGGCGGAAACTTCGACTCCGGATGCAGCGGCCACATGTCATTCGAGTACGGCAGCCCGAACCACTCATCGAACCCGTGCCGCACCGGCAGAAACTGCGGCCGGTCGCCGAGGTGCCATTTGCCAAAGATCGCCGTCGCATACCCGCGCGCTTTCGCGAGCTGCGCCAGCGTCACCTCGCCGTCGCCAAGGCCCACCTTCGAGTTCGGCGGCAGCGCGCCGTGGATGCCGATGCGGTTCGGATAGCACCCCGTCAGCAGCGCCGCGCGCGACGCCGAGCACACCGCCTGTGCCGCATGCCAGTCCGTGAACCGACGCCCCTCCCGCGCCATCCGGTCGAGGTGCGGCGTCGTGAAACCCTGCGCCCCAAACACGCCCACATCCGCATAGCCCTGATCGTCGGTGAAAATAATGACGACATTCGGCGGCGCGGCGCAAGCGGCGGCGGCGGTGAGCAGGAGCGTGAGAATGAAACGGGGGAAGATCATCTGCGCATCAAGGCCGCGAGTTTACCTCACATGAAAAACGCCGTCGCGCCCGTGACCGCGCCCGCCAGCCCGAGGGCGAGTCCGGCGAACCAGAAGGCGTGCCAGCGCGAGAGGATCGCCACCGAGCAGATGACCACGGCGATTTGCAGCATGAGCGAGGCGAGGTCGCAGCGGTCGTTGGTCTTTGATTCGTGCGCAGCCTCGTGCTGCAAGTCCTCGGCCTGCTTTTTGATCCCGGTCTTTTCCGTTTCGTAGCGTGAGGTCTCGGCGCGCAGGCGCGCGATTTCTTTCGCCCGCGCCTCGTCGGGCTGCGCGCCGCCGAGCGCGGCGAGCAGTTCGCCCTGCATGCCTGCCATCTGGCCCTTGATGCTTTTCGCCTGGAAATAGCCCCACTGGTTCGTGGCTTCGTTGGTCTTGATGATCGCGTCGGTTTTGGCGTTGTCGCCGAGATTGCCGACGAACGAGAGGACGATGGCGATGACGGCGATGCTGATGGCCACGCGCTTTTCAAACGGGCCGGTGGCTTCGGGGATTTCGGGGGCTTCAGACATGCGCGGTAGTTAGCCGCGCCATTCGAAAATGCCAAGCGTGCTCGCCTTCGTGTTGGCAAGCCCGGCGATTTCCGATTGAACGGCGCGCATGCCTGCCACTCCCGCTCCCACCTTTCCCTCCGGTGAAAACGCGGACGGAAACCGTGGCGGCACGATCCCGAAAAATGAGCGTTGGCTCGCCGCCGCGCTCTTCCTCGTCGCGCTCGCGCTGCGCTGCTTTTACATCTTCCGCTACCGCTACGACAGCGACGAGCCGCAGCACCTGCACACGACGTGGGGCTGGACGCAGGGGCTGCTCCAGTACCGCGATTTTTTCGACAACCACACGCCGCTTTTCCACCTCACGTTTGCCCCGCTCGTGGCCCTGCTCGGCGAACGCGCGGACATCCTCGATTTCATGCGGTTCGCCATCGTGCCGCTGTGGTTCGTGTGCCTGTGGTGCGTGTGGAAAATCGGGCGCACGCTGTTTTCGCCGCGCGCGGGACTATGGGCGGCGGTCTTCATCGCGCTGCTGCCGTGGTGGTTTTTCCCAGCGCTGGAATACCGCACGGACAA
>JAYVNN010000164.1:0-5294 GCA_043758435.1 Chthoniobacter sp. | reverse complement strand
TTCGTGTCGCGAAAAATCTGCCGTGCTGCCGCCGCCATCAAGCTCGGCCTCGAAAAGGAACTCGTCCTCGGCGACACCTCCGCGCGCCGCGACTGGGGTGACGCCCGCGACTATGTCCGCGGCATGTGGCTCACCTTGCAGCATGAAAAGCCGGACGACTTCGTTTTCGCAACTGGCCGGCTGCATACCGTCGAGGACATCGTGCGCGAGGCATTTTCCGCAGTGGAACTCGACTGGCATTCGCATCTCCGGCGCGACGAGCGTTTTCTCCGCCCCAGCGAACCGCACGACCTCGTTGGCAATCCCGCTCGCGCAAAGCGACTGCTTGGGTGGGAACCGACGACTTCATTCGAAGGGCTGATCCATGAAATGACCCGCCGGGAACTGACGGACCTTTCGCAGTGAAAAGTGGTGCTCATCCCGCGATGGGCGCACTCGTCCTGTTCATTTTCGAAATATGATCGGTGGGATCTCCGATAGACATCGGAAATGGTTTGGCTGGTTCCGGCTGTTGGCGGGATTCGGCTCCGTTCAAGTCGTCGGTCTGGCCGTCGCCCTTGAGACAGAGGTCGCGCACACTGGTCGTAGCAGGTGAAAGGTTCGCGCAAAGCGAGCAATGCGAGGATGAGCAAAGCGGGGGCGTATTCATCCTTTCAAAGGGTTCTTTGCATCGTCCAGCCATTCGAGGTTAAAATGGGCACGGTGCAACACATCCCAATAGTGCTTGTTGCCTTCGTCGTCATGCACGGCACCGCTCCCGTGCTCTTCATCAGCAGTTGCCCTTGTCGGGAACTTGGGGCAGGACGTAGCTTCCCGACCGGAAATCCTGCGCTCACCACAAGCACAAACCCCACTTCATCTTGAAAATTCTCATCACCGGCAGCAGGGGATTCGTCGGCGCGAGTTTCGGAACCTTCGCCGCAGCGGCAGGCCACGAGGTGCTCGGCATCAGCCGCTCCAGCCAGCCCGAGCCCGGCTGGCCGGGCCGGCATGTGCAGGGCGACGCCGCGCAGGCCGACCTCGCTTCGATCATTCGCGACTTCAATCCCGACCTGCTTTTGCAAGCCGCCGGTTCTGCGTCCGTGGGCGCTTCTATCGCCGAGCCCGTCGGCGATTTCCGTGCGACCGCCGTCACGCTCATCAATGTCCTCGACGGCGTGCGCCGCTCCGGGCGTGAACCGCTCGTCGTGTTTCCCTCGAGCGCCGCCGTGTACGGGAATCCCGCGAGCCTGCCCGTCGGCGAGGACGCGCCGTGCGCGCCGATTTCGCCGTACGGATTTCACAAGGCCGCCTGCGAGATTTTCGCCTGCGAATACTCGCACTGCTTCGGCCTGAGCACCGTGGTATGCCGCATCTTTTCGCTTTTCGGCAGCCGGCAGCGGCGGCTCCTTGCCTGGGAGATTTACGCGCAGCTCGCCGGGAAAAGTGAGTCGCTCGAACTCCAGGGCAGCGGCACCGAGACGCGCGATTTTCTCCACATGGATGATCTGTCGCGCGCGATCCTCGCGCTCACACCCGCCGTTCCGAGGCGCGCATGCACCATCCTGAACGTGGCCAGCGGCCGCGAGACCCCGATCCTCGCACTCGCCGAGACGATGCGTGCGATGGTCGCTCCCGCGAAAAAAATCTCCTGCCGCGGAATCGCGCGCCCCGGCGATCCCCATTGCTGGTGCGCAGACGTCCGGCGGCTCCGGTCGCTGATCCCGCAGTGGCAGCCGCAGGAACTTTCGTCCGCGCTGGAGGCCACCATCCGCCAATGGCAACAATCCAAAGCGTAGCGGTGCGCAGCACGCCGTCATTCGTCATCCGTCATTCGCCGTCTGCACCGGACATGCTCTCCCGCAATGACCGATGAGCGACGCCCTCTCCCATCGTCATCAGAAATGGCTCGGCTGGTTCAGCCTGCTCGCGGGCTTTGCCTCGGCGCAGCTCGTCATTCAGGTGCTCGGTTTCCTGACCGGCATCCTCGTCGTCCGGTACCTGTCGAAGCCGGACTACGCGTGGTACATCATCGCGAACACGCTCGTGGCCACGATGAGCATGCTCGCCGATAGCGGCGTGAGCGCTGCGCTCTCATTTATCGGCGGACGCCTTTGGCAGGACAATGTGCGCTTCGGCTCGCTTATTCGGACCGCGCTGGTGCTGCGCCGGACGTTCGCGTGGGGCAGCATTGCGATGGTGACTCCGTTCTTCGTCTGGATGCTGATGAAAAACCAAGCGCCTGCGGGAGTCATCGCGGTGCTCCTGCCTGCGGCGCTCGCTGGTTTTCTGTTGCAGCTTACCGCAAGCGTGCTCGGGGTAGTCATTTCGTTGCGCCAGGAGATCGGGCGCATGCAGGGGATCGCGCTGGCGGTCGCGTTCCTCCGTATCGCGCTGATCGGAATAGCCGCGCTGGTCTTTATGGATGCCCGCATCGCGGTGATTGGCGGCACACTCGCCACTGGCCTGCAGATGTGGCTGGTCCGGAAATGGACGCGCGCCGCGGTGGACCGCACCGCACCAGTGAGCACCGAGTACCGCGCGGAAATCCTCTCGGTCGTGAGGCGGATGGCACCGTTGACGATTTTCTACTGTTTGCAGAGCCAGGTCGGAGTCTGGCTCATCAGTTTCTTTGGAAACGCCCAACGAGTAGCGGACATTGGCGCGCTGGGTCGATTTGCCGCGGTCTTTACCCTCATCTCGTCCGTCACCAATGGCATTGTGGTTCCGCGCTTTGCCCGCTGTCAGGACCCGACCACCCTGCGCCGCCGGTACTGGCAGGTGGCCAGCGCTTTTGGGCTTGCCTTTGGCGGGATGGTGGCGCTTTCAGCCGCTTTCCCTCAGCCGCTTTTGTGGGTGCTCGGGCCTCAATATGCAAATCTCCGGCACGAGGTCTGGCTGATGATGATGAATGCCGCGATGACGGCCTTTCTCGGGACCCTTTATGCCCTCAACTTCAACAAGGCGTGGATCGCGCCCGCAATCGTTAGCATCCCGTTGGACATCGCCACACAGATCGTTCTGATCTCAATCTTTGATATATCCACGGTACGCGGGGTGCTGACGATCGGTTGTTTCAGTCCGTTACCGCCAATTCTCTTGACCATCGTGATCGCCCGCCAACATTGGAACAAGCGTGAGGTTCCTCCTTCCGCCTAGTTATCCCGCGCACAAAGCATGGACTCATCCGCCGATTAGCAGGCCCTACATGAAAGACATCTTCGGAAATTTTCTCAGAATCACACCTCGTTTCCGTGGAAAATGGAGACTGGAACGTTTTTGGGAACGGAATCAGAACCAGGGTGAACTAAGGCTGGCACTCCTGCCCGATGGCTCAACCGTGGAAGCGGACATGGGTCTCCAATACGAGCGCATGGTCTGGCTCCAGAACGAAGAGTGGCATGAGCTCCAATACCTGCAACATCGGCTCCGTAAAAACGATACCTTCGTCGATGTTGGCGCCAACGTCGGGATCTGGACACTCGTTGCCGCCTCGACCGTGGGGGCTGGAGGAAGAGTGTTCAGCTTTGAGCCGAATCCCACGACCTACCGAAAACTCGTGGCAAACATCGCGCGGAATGAACAAACCGGCGTCGTCACGGCTTGCCAGCAGGCCGTGACTCGCACCAATGGATCTGTCTCTTTCGCCTGCGCCCCTTCTCACAATCTCTCCGCCATCTCCGGCGACCCCAAGGCGGATAACACTGTTACCGTTCAGGCCGTTTCGCTGGATTCGGTCCTTCAGGGTGCTGGGGTCGCTGGAATGAAGCTGGACACTGAAGGTCACGAATTTCCTTCGCTCGAAGGCGCCGCGCGCACGATCGAAACTTCCTCGCCATGGCTCATTATCGAGTTCAACACGACCCTCCTGCCCTCTCCGGTGCTGGCTGACTGGGCTGTTTACCGCTTTTTGGCGGCACGTGGCTACAAGCCATTTACCTATCATGGTCCTTATACCACCACGGCGATCACTGATTCATTCACTCTCCGCGGATACTGTAACATTCTGTTTGAGCGCAACGCCTAGCCAGCGGTCTCGAAAAACGAACGTATGATTTCGCCGTCCTCCAAGCCGCGAGACCAGGCTGCGACTAAAGTAGAGGCTGCGGCTCAAATGACAATTAGTGTCGCCTTGGTCACTCGCAATCGTCCTGCTTTCCTGAGGAGATGTTTGCAAAGCTGGCGTTCCCAAACGGTTCAACCATTTGAAATTGTAGTATCTGATGATTCTGATGATTCGGTGCGGCCGGAGATACAGGTGATCGCGGATCAGTTTGGGGCACGGTGGATCGCCGGGCCGCGGCGCGGGCTCTATGCCAATCGCAATCACATCGCAAATGCCTGCACCGGAACACACGTCCTGTCCGCGGATGACGACCATGAGCATCCCAAGGACTTCATCGAGAAGTGTCAGGAGGCCCTAAAGGAAGATCCTTTGGCCGCATGGCCGATTGGCGAAGTATTATCTTGGCCCGAGCTTTCCGAAAAATGGACGGTTCCAGCCGAATTGCAGGTGTGGGGCGGGATTTATCCCCCGCGAGATTACTCGAATTCCTGGGCATGGTCGGACGGGGCGACCCTCTGTCCCAGGCGAGTTTTCGATTATGGGCTGGTATTCTCAGAGGCGTTTAGGTTCGGTGCTGCTTATCTTGAGTTTGCTTGTTTGCTCCACTATCTCGGGCAGCGAATTCGAATCCTCGAAACCACTGTTGTAATTCATCACACGCAGGATTCGGGGCGATCGTTTCAAATACCAGTTGAAGAACGTGCTTCGAGTTACTTTGCAGCCTTGATGATGGTGCTTGTCTATCAGCCGACCATGAAGAACCGCATTCTCCTAGTTGGCTACTTTCTCAAGGAGTTGGTTCGGCAGCCGGGGACGCTCTTCAAGGCGTTCCCGTGGGCTCTTCGTGAAAAGACGAAGCGGATCGTTTGGCTGCGGAAATGGCGGCTGGCCAATGAGGGAAAGGTTCTGAGTCTCTAGGGTCAAATTCGACGTCCAACATTGCTGATGCGAGAGAACCGCGCCAGAGCATCGGTGAAGGATGCGGTAGCGGCTTGTTTTTTTGGTGACTTTGTGGAAGAACTCTCTGACTAATCCAGATATGAAGAAACCGACCTTCGATCCGACATGGAACGAGAACTGGAAGTCGTCTTACAGTTACGATCTCGAGGAGGTATTTTCCCAGATACTGTGCCGTGGCTACACTTATGCGTATAGGGGTATTGACATGACTCCACTGACCCCCAGTGGTAGTGTTTTCTGAAATGACAGAGAATTATCCCCGCACACTGCTGGAACTCGAACGGCGCTT
>JAYVNN010000163.1:0-5315 GCA_043758435.1 Chthoniobacter sp. | reverse complement strand
GCGCGGCGGTCTCGCTGAACTGCGCGGGGAAGTCGGCGACGACGAGAAAGTGATACTTTTCCGCGACGCTGCCGGCCTGCGCGTTGTACTCGGTGATGCTCGCGTACTCGTTGCGCAGATACATCTGGATGACCTTTTCGATGTGCTCGCTCAGCTCGGCCATGCGCTCCTCGATCTGGTCGCGCTGCGTCCAGATGCGGCGGTGGACGAGGCTCTCCTCGTAATCGGCGAGGTGCATGACTCCGGCGAAATTTTCGCCGAGGCCGACGGGATCGAGAAAGGTGAACGCGAGCTTCCCCGGCGGCGTGGTCGTGAGCAGGCGCAGGACGATGTTGTTGATCGCGCCGATGATCGCGGGGCCGCCAGATTCGTGCGTCTCGAATAAGACGGAGCCCTGTTGCGGGAAGGTGAGCGCGAGCGGGATTTCGACACGGAAGGCAGGCGTCTCGCCTGCCGCGGTCGCGCCCGCCGGACAGGCGGGACGCCTGTCTTCCAGCGCCAGCCGGGGATCTTTTGGCAAGGCGTCTGCGACGTCCAATTCCAGGCGCGCGAATTTCGTCGCGGCGGTGAACTCGATTGGCGGCAGCCACTTTTCCACGAACACGGAATCCCACGGCGGGAAGGTCGCGGAGGTCGCGGCGTTCATCTCGGCGACCGCCGCAAAAATGGGCGTGATCTCGCGCTGCCAGTCGGCGACGAGCTCGGCCCAGCGCGAAGATTCCTCGGCGTCGATCGCGGCGATTTCGGAGTCGTGCGCCTCGGTGAACTGCTCCGTCCGCGCTGCGGATTCGGCGGTGAAGTGCGCGAGCTTTTCCTCGCGATCATCACCGACCGCGCGCAGCCGGGGCACGAGCATCTCGGCGCCTTTTGAAAAAATCCGCGGGATCTGCGTCTCGATTTTTCGTCGCGCCGTCGCCTCAAATTCCGCCTCGATCGTCCCGGAGCGTTCCCACTGCCCCCGCACCGCTTCGGCGACTTCCTCAAACTCCTCCTCGAGCCGCGCCCGCTCGGCCGCTCGGATCGATTCCGCCGCGCCTTCGCTCGCCTGCGCGAGCTGCTTCGCCTCCCGCAGCGACGTCGCGATTTGGATCGCCGCATTTTTGCTCTGCGCCCCGCCGATCAAGTAAATCAGCGAGATCGCGAGCGTCAGGAGCAGCGTCACCGCGCCGGCGACGCCGAAACTTTGCGGCCCGAGCGCAAAGGCAATTCCCGCGCCCGCGACCACCACGACCGGGACGGTCACCGCCATTGGCACCACGCCGAAAAGCCGCGGAATCGCCCGGCTCGCCGAGCGCTCGAGTTGCTCCGCATTTTGGCTGAGCCGGCTGGTCAGCTCGCCGAGCAACTGCTCCTGCCCGAACTCCGACAAATCCCAGTCGCCGGCGCGCGCTTTCAGCACCCGCTGGAAGATGCCGTAGCCGCGGAAAACTTTGCGCGCCCGCGTCTCCTCCTCCGCGAGCACCGCGCGCTGCTCGGCGAGCGATTTGTTGAATTGGTTGAACGCCGCGTTCGCCGCCTTTTGTCCCGCGGTGCGCTTTCGTTCGGCGCGGAACTGCTGCTTCTGCAGGTCGCCCATCCACTGCTGTTTCGCCGCCTGCGCGCGCTTCGGCAGGTTGCGCAAGCCGACCATTTGCAGCCGCTGCACGCGCGCCCGCCGCGCCTCGTACGTCTCGCGCAAACGCGTCTCGTGCTCCGCCGATTCCGTCTGTTTCGCCGCGATTTGCGACTCAGCGCGGGTCCGCGTTTTCTCGGTGCCCTCGCGAAATCTCCGGTCGCTCGCAAAGCGCCGCGCGCGCAGGTCGCCGGTGAGCTGCGTCTCGCGTTTCGTGAAGTCGGCGAGCGTCGATTTAAGACGCGCGAGCAGCTCGAGGCTGCGGTCCACGCGGAGGTCGGTCGGGCTATTCACAGTCGATGTGGACCTTCCTCAAAAGGGTGTCGATTTCCCCGATCACCAGCGTCGCGCGGGCGATGTCGTGGCCGAGATGTTCGAGATACGCCTTCTCGAATTGCTGGCTCTTCACATCGCTCCACGAGACCTGCGTCTGCTGCCACTCGAGCGACAAATCTTTGACTGCCTGCGCGAGTTTGGCCGCGCTGCCGTGAGTGCTCATCGGGAGGAATTTAGCATTTGAGATCGAGCATTTAGCATTTGGAAAAGTCGCCGGAAAGGGTGCGGCTCAGGCATCGGAGAAATGCTCAATGTGAAATCCTAAATGCTAAATTCCGCCCGCTTCGGGCGGCGCGGTTTCCGAGTAGGCTTCCAGCGTTTTCTGCGCCTGCACGAGATAGGTCAGCGCCTTCGGCATTTCGTAGTCGAGAAAGTGGCGCAGCCCTTCCAGCCGCTTCATCAGCGGGTCGGCGACACTGTCGAATTTTCGGTTCCAATTCTTCACGTTGCGCAGCTTTTCCTCCGCCTCCGCGACCAGCTTTCTGCCTTTTAAAACCGCCGCCTCCTGCGCCGACATCGTTTGCTTCAGCCCGGAAAGTTTCGCGCTGAAAAGCTCCTGCTCGGACTGCTCCAGGACACGCCGGCGTTTGCGCAGCTCGCCCTCCCAATGCATCCGCCGATCGTGCTGCACCCAATGCCGCGTGCGCCGCACCGCGTCACCGACTTCATCGACCGACTGATGCGCAGTCGTGAGGAAAATGATCAGGTTCGCCCGGAAATATTCGAGCGCCTCGACTGACGTGACTTTCGCCTGCTCAGCCATTTCGGGGGAGAAGAGTTGAAGCAGGAAAACAGGAAAACAGGAATCGGAGTTGGATCAATCAGGTGCCCTTTTCTGTTTTCCTGTTTTCCTGCTTCATCCGGTCGGTGTGCCTCAACGCTGGCCGAGATATTCTTCGATGCGCTGCGCTTTTCGCAGGAGGAATGGGGTATGTTTCTCCGAAACTTCGGTGAACTTTTTCAGCACTTTCATCGTGGCGAGAAATTCCTCGGCGAACTTCTCGTGCTCCTGATCCTGCCACGTGCTGCCGAGCGCGGCGAACCGTGCTTGCAGCGACTGCGCCCGCGCCGCCGCGTCGTCGTTGAAGCGCTTGAGCTCCTTCGCGAAGCGGCGCACTTCTTCGGGATCCATGATCGCTTGAGCCATAATTTTTCCTTCGGTTGAGAGGGGAGTTTTGCGGGAGGGAAATCGCGGAACCAACGCTGATCGTGAGCGGATTCGGCAGCGAGAAAGTGAGCGGCTGAAACTGGAACTTCAACCGAGAATGGCGGCGTTCGTGGTGAAGAAAAAGGGCGGGAATGGTGCTTTTTCGGGTCATCCTGAGCGGAGTGAAGCGCCAGCGGAACGCAGTCGAAGGACCTCTTACTCCTCCCCCTCCGCGATGCGCGTGCGACTCGGGGGAAAAGTTAGAGGTCCTTCGACTCCGCTGTCGCTCCGCTCAGGATGACGGGGAAGGAGAACCCGCGCCCGGCTTAACCATCGGCTCGGAGATATTTGTCCGAAAGGGGAAGGGTCCGGTTATTAAGAGATGTCCGCGCGTCTGCCTCCGCCGAAACCTCCCATCCCCATGCAACGCCTCGCCTTTTCCCTCGCCGCTTTGCTCGCGCTGTTCGCGCTTCCTTCGCTCCTCTCGGCGGCGCCGGGGAAGGGGAGACGCCGGCAGATGCAGCAGATGGCACCGGCGACTCCCGCGCCGATGCCGGTGACCTCGCTCCCGACCCCGCCGCCCGCGGCGGAGGCGAAGCCGATGTCGGTGGAGATGCCTTCGCCGTGGCGGACGTGGAGCGAGGCGGGGGGGCGGAAGGTGGAGGCGGCGTTCTGCGCGCTGGCGGGCGAGATGGTGACGGTGCAGACGCGGGAGAGGCAGACCTTTCGCATGGATCTCGGGCTGCTCGTGCCGGCGGATCGGGTGTTCGCTTTCGACTACGCGAAGCGGCTGAAGGCGCAGAGTTTCGCGGATGATTACGTGAAGAAGGCGGCGTATCAGATCGATTTCCTGATCGGCTCGACGCTGGTGGCGAAGGGGCAGAAATTCAACGAACCGGCGACCGACGAGCAGTTCGTGCGGCGGATTTATCTCGATGCGATCGGGCGGGTGCCGACGGCGGAAGAGGCGCGCGCTTTCCTCGCCGAGAGCGCGCCGGACAAGCGGGCAAAGCTGATCGACAGGCTGCTGCATTCGCCGGGCTACACGATGCAGATGTACAATTGGATGGGCGATCTGCTGCGGGTGAAGGACACGTTTGGCAAGGGGGTGCCGGCGTTCACTTTCGAGGACTGGCTGAAGGATCAGCTCGCCGCCGATCGCCCGTGGGATGCGGTCGTGCGGGCGATGCTCACCGCCGATGGACGGCTCTGCGAGAACGGCGCGGTCGGATTCCTCGCCTACGACGCGCAGATGCCGCTCGATGGCGTCTCCAATCTTCTCACCACTTTCCTCGGCGCGAATGTGGCGTGCGCGCAGTGCCACGATCACCCGCTCGCCGAGTGGTCGCAGCGGGACTTTTACCAGATGGCGGCGTTCTTCGGCGCGAGCGACGGCTTCGACGAAAAGGGGCTGCAACAGGCGAAGAAACTCGGCAAGGGCAAGGGTGCCGGTCCCGCGCTGCCCAAGGCGGCGGTGATCAAGATCGCGAGCGCGAATGCCTTCCGCGAAATCGACACGCCGAAGCAGGAGCTGAAGTTTCCGAAGGATTACAAATACACCGACGTGGCCGCGGGCTCGCCGGTCACGCCGTCGCTGATCATGTGGAGCGAGGCGGACAAAAAGAACCCGGCCTACAAGATCGACACGTCGAAGCCGGAGCAGCTCCGCGATGAATTCGCGCGCTGGATGACGAGCCTGGGCAACCCGCGCTTCGCCGCGAACATCGCGAACCGCGTGTGGAAAAAAGTGTTCGGCCTCGCGGTGCAGGAGCCGGTGTCGGACATCGACGATTTCAAGAAAGGGAGCAACCCGGAGCTGCTCGCGCACCTCACGCAGATCATCAAGGCCGGGCACTTCGACCTGCGGGAATTCCAGCGCGTGCTGTTCAACTCGCAGACGTATCAGCGCGCCGCGAGCGTGACGCCCGACCTCGAGAAAGGGCCGTATCTTTTCCCCGGCCCACTGCTCCGCCGGATGACCGCCGAGCAAGTCTGGGACAGCATCCTCGTGCTGAGCGTCGGGCCGGAAGTGGACAATTGCCTGCTCCGCCGCGGCGACGACGAGAAGCTCATGGCGATGCCCGGCGGCGGGATGACGCCGGCGAATTTCAAGGTGGTGATCGAGCGGATGAAGGAGGCCGGCACGTCGCTGGCGGCGCTCGGCGGCGGGGCGAAAAAAGGACCCGGCGTGCGGAACGAGCGCGCGCTCATCGGGGCGTT
>JAYVNN010000162.1:0-5328 GCA_043758435.1 Chthoniobacter sp. | reverse complement strand
CGAGTTCATACTTTTTGATCAAGCTCGCGGCGGCCGTTTTGTTCCAATAGATGCCGCTCGCCCGAAAGCTCAGCACATGGTCGAACCCCCATTCTGCCACGTCACCCGAGGGCAGGATCTGACCCCATTTGCCAATCATCGCTGTCGTGTAACCGGCCTTCTTCAGGACGGTGGGAATCATGACTTCGGCCTTGTCGCCAGTGCGGATGATGGAACCGCAGGCATCCTGCGTGACCGCGCCCGAGCGGAAGCCATAACGACCGGTGAGAATGAGCGCGCGAGAGGGGCCGCAGAGCGGTCCGGTGTAAAAGTGGTTGAAGCGAATGCCGGTTTTGGCCAGCGAATCAATGTTCGGTGTCTTGTAACGATCAGCCCCGTTCGCACCGATTTCGGCAAACCCGAGATCGTCGGCGAGGATGAAGATGATGTTCGGCTTTGCGGGCGCAGCGGCGTGGAGTATGGTCAGCGGCGCGAGAAGCAGGGCGGTGAGGAGTGTGAGGGTGTGTTTCATCGTGTCTGGGAGTTATCCGAATAGAGTCACTTCACCCGTTCCACATCGACATACAGCGCCCGCAGATTCGGCGCATCGTGGACATAGAGCAGGCGTCCTGGGCTGACTTCGCGGATAGCGGTGTAGTTGAAGCCCCCGGAGTCGGTGATGACGGTGTGGTGGCTCCAAGTGTGGCCTTGGTCAGTGCTGAACATGAGGTTCGAGCCGGGACGGCCATAGCTGCACGCGATCACGCCGTTGCTCATGAGCACCATGTCGGGCGCGACGCTGCCTTCTTCGAGCGGGGTTAGTTTGTCCCAAGTCTTGCCGCCGTCGTGCGACCAGGTTTGCAGGAGCGGGCCAAATGAGAGGGTGCGGAGGATGGCCATCATTTCCGTGGCGGAGAAGCGCACGACAGATGGCTCGGGGCCTGCGCCGATAGTGGAGAAGTAAGTCCACGTCTTGCCGGCATCGGCGGACTTCATCAGGTAGGAATGCATGACGCCTTTCGAGATGGTCGTGTAAACGACGGCCATGATTTCGCCGTTGCCGAGGTCGAAGATGTCACGGTCGAAGGCGATGAGCTGGCCCGATTTCTTCGGCACCTGGATGAGGTTCTCAAACATCGTGAATTTCTCCGCCTTGGCATCAAAGCGGAAGCTCATGCCGACATAGATGCCCTCCTGATACTTCACGTTCCAGCGCGAGACGCCGAGGATGTCGCCGTCACTCATGCGGAGGTGCGGCTGAGGCGCGAAGGTCTTTAACTGAAGGTCGGCGATAGGTTGCCAAGTCTTGCCTGCGTCGGTGGACTTGAGCACGCCATAGGGCTCATAGAGCGCGTCCGGTCCCTGCGCGACGCTGAGCATGAGCACGCCCTTGCCGACATCATAGAGATACGGTCGCGTGGGCGGAATGGGCTTGCCCTTGGCTTCGTCCGCGACCGCGATGCCGATCTCGCTGTCAGCGGTGCGCAGGGCTTCGCCGCGTGGGCGGGGCTTGTCCCAGCCCGGCGTGGGCGGGATGTCCCAAGGCTTGCTGACGGTGATGCGCAGCTTTGCCTTCGCGGGTGTTGAGGCCTTGCGCACACCGAGCTTCACCGACTGCCAATAGGCACCGCCCTTCCATCCTGCTGAGGTGGAGCCGAACTGCACGAACGCTTCGCCGTTCTCCGAGGCTTTCCAAAAAGCGCCCTCGCCATGAACCTTCTCCACGCCATCCACGGCGATGCTCATGTTATTGTTATGAATGACGAGCCGATAGGTGTGGAACTCCTTGCCCGCATCCATGAACGCCACGCGATCATGCCAGTTCGCGATGCGCTCCGGGCAGAGCAGCAGTCCTTCCTGATGCTTCCCATCGCTCACGAGCAAGCCCGCCGGCACACCTTGCTGCGCAGGCCACATGCCCGTGCCATCACGCCGCGCCTTCACGAATTCAACACGCACCTTTGCCTCCACCACGATTTCCGTATCTGGCTGCGTCTTCCACGCTGCGCGAAACGCACCCGACTCCGTCGCGGAATCATCCACGAGATGCAGCGTGCCGTTTTCAATCTTCGCATTCGGTTTGCCGACCGCGCTCCATGTCGAGTCGGGCAATGCTTTGCCGTCGTAGCTGATGAGCCACTGGATGTCTTCGGCAGCATGGAGCGCGGCCAGCGGTGCGAGCAGGAATGCGATGAGGAGTGTGAGGTTGTGTTTCATCTGGGTAGTTCGTCGGGGTGAAGGCGTGGGGCCGGGTCTGAGTGTTCACTTCGCATTCGAAAACGCCGCGAATGCCTCATCGAGTTTCGCCGCATCCGCCTGACCTTTTGCGAAGTAAAAGCGGTAGCGCAGCGTGAGGCTGCCGCCTTTCTTGATCGTGTAATCACCGGTGCCCGCCGGTTTGTCCGGCTCGAAGTCATGCACCCCAAATGGATTCACCGCGAAGAGGCCGTAGTCGCGCGCGTGCCACGTGGCGGGTGAGCGCAGGTTGCTCGGATGGCTGAAGATGACGACGCTGACGAGATTGCCCTTCGGGTCGGGGCCGTGGTAGCAGACCCAGTTCGCGTGCTTGCCCCAGATGTCCTTGTCGCGGTCGCCATTGCTGTTGAAGGCGTGGCCGGTCGAGGGGCCGGTGGAGACTCCGCTCTTGCTGCTGTTCATGCTGAGCGACGGGCAGAGGCGCATTGCCATCGTCCCCTCTTTCGTGTCGCCGAAAAGCACGTCGCCTTCGGTGGCCTTGAGCGTGATGTTGAAATCCAGCGTCTTTTCGCCCTCGGGCAACGCGGTGATGACGATGCGCCGCTCGTCGGTCAGGACGGTCTCGCCGGTCGGTGCGACCCATTTTGTTGCCGCAAGAAAGGTGTCTTGGTTCCCAGCCGCCTTGATCTCGCTGAAGCCGGTGTGGTCCTGGTTTCCGAACGTGAGATACTCGCCCCAGAAATCGGTGCCGTTGACCTTGGCGTGCGCGAACCACAGCGAGCGGTGGTGTTTGTGATCGAGAAACCGCTCCTCGCCGGGCACACCTTGCTTCATCGGAAAGTTCCGCACCACACTCCCACCCGCCGCGCCGATGAGCGGATACATGAACGGTCGCGGCGTGTCCTTCACGACATACTCGGTGAAAAGTTTTCCATCGATGTCGATGCGCAACCCTTGCTCCGAGGGGGCGATGGTGACGGTCTCAGCGTGGAGTGCGGCCAGCGACGCGAACAGCAGGGCGGTGATAAGTGTGAGAATGTGTTTCATGTGCTACTTCGCATTCGGATGCTTGCCGCCCTGCGTGGTGAACTCCTCGCGCGTGAGGATGCCGTCGTGGTTGGCATCGAATTTTTCAAAGCGCGCTTTTGCGGCGGCGGGGTCGGACTGGCGCGCGGTGTATTCCTCGAGCGTGAGTTTGCCTTTGTGTTCCTTGTCGAGTTTGTCGAAACGCGGGCCGCGATCCTCGACGGCGCTGGCGTCGGCGGCTGTGGGTTTGGCGGGAGTTGAGGCTTCAGGCAGTGCGGCGGCGGCCTGGACTTTCTTCTTCGATTTCTTTTTCTCCGGCGCTTCCGTCACGACGGGCGGCAGGAACTTCGAGAGCGATTCGATGATGGCTTTGTTCTCCGGCTTGTCGTGCAGGCTCACGGTTTCGGCGGGGTCGTTTTGCTCGTCGTAGAGTTCCGTGGCTACGATGCGCGAGCCGGTGCGTTCGCGCCAGAGGGTGAGGCGCCAGCGTTCGTCCCGGATGCTGTAGCCCATGACGGGGCCGTCTTTGCCCGCGCTGCGCGGGTATTGGCTGATGGCGACTTTCTTTTTCGCCGCACTCGGATTTTCGATGAACGATTTCAAGCTCACCCCGTCGAGGCCAGCGGGAATCGGCAACCCGCACACGTCGGCGAGTGTGGGATACACGTCCACGAACTCCACCGGCGCGTCGCACTTCTGCCCGGCGCTTTTTTGATGCGGCAGGCTGAGGATGAGTGGCGCGCGTGTGGCGAGCTCGAAGTTCGTATGCTTTTGCCAAAGGCCGTGATCGCCGAGCTGCCAACCGTGGTCGCCCCAGAGCACGATGACGGTGTTGTCGGCGAGGCATTCCTTGTCGAGCGCGTCGAGCAGGCGGCCGACCTGCGCGTCGGTGTAACTGATGCACGCGTAGTAGCCGTGGCGCAGCGTCTTCGCGAAGTCGGCGGGAATGGGATTCTCCTTCGGCACGCCGATGTAGTTGTGCAACTCGCTGTTGTTGTGGCCCGCGAACTCGGGCGCGCCCTCGGGTAGATGATCAATGGCGGGCAGCGGAATTTTGTCCGGATCGTAGAGATCCCAGTATTTCTTCGGCGCGACGAACGGCATATGCGGCTTCAAAAATCCGACGGCGAGAAAGAACGGCTGGCCCTTCGCTTTCAAATCATGCAATCGCTTTACGGCCTCAGCGGCGGTCGCACCATCCGGCAGTTGGTCTTCGGACTTCGCGCTGACTTCAAATGCGGGACCGGACTTGCCTTCCTTTCCATTCGCGCGTTTCGCGGGCTTGTCGTTGTCGTCGGGCGACGCGCCCTTCGAGTATTCGTCCACGGTCGTCTCGTGCTTGGTGATGATTTGCTTCGTCCAATCCACCGGATCGGTGTCCACGGATTTTCCCTGCGGATACCAATGTGGCTCATTCCACGAGCGACCGTCCTCGAAGCCCTTGTGATAGACCTTGCTCAACGCCGAGCAGCAATAGCCGTTCGCCTTGAAGTGCTGTGGCAGCGTGATCGCATCCGGTAGCGCGACGCGGAAATGCGTCTCCAAATCCCACACGCGCGTCGCATCCGGACGGCGTCCCGTGAGCAGCGACGAGCGCGACGGACTGCACACCGCCTGCTGGCAATAGGCGTGATTGAAGACGAGGCCGCGCGCCGCGAGGCGATCGATGTTCGGTGTCTTCACGAGCTTGTTGCCGTAGCAACCAAGCTCGGGCCGCATGTCGTCCACCGCGATGAAGAGGACATTGGGTTTGTTCTGCGCAGCGTGGAGCGCGGAGAGCGATAGCAGCGTTGCGATGATGGTGAGGATGGGGGTTTTCATGCGAGGGGGTGAGGGTTCGGATCTCGGAAACGCGATCAGGCGCTGATGTGGCATAGCGGAAAGCGTCACGATTGCCGCGCCAACCGGGTTGCGAGCGAGAAACTCGGTGCCGAGGCAGACGAGAGAACGAAGGGAATGATCCATGAACCGATCTCCCGCGTTCTTTCTCACTTGAACGGCGCGCCGATGATCTCGAGGTCCGGCTTCGTGTTCCAGCGTTTCGTCCATCCGGGCTTCTCGACGCGTGTGCGGAAAATCACCGTATTGTCGAGGTCGAGGTCGTCGCTCCAGATGAACTTCGCGTCT
>JAYVNN010000161.1:0-5330 GCA_043758435.1 Chthoniobacter sp. | reverse complement strand
TTGGCGGACGGCTCGGGCACGGGTGGTCAGGGAGTCGGGATGAGCTGGGCAATAGCACCGATGACCAGCTCCGTCGAGATGCGCTCCATCGGCGCGCCTTTCATGCGCGGGTGGAAAGCGGTGAGCGGCGCGTCCGGCTGCGCGGCGGAAAGGACCAGCGCGCGGTCGTGGCGCGGGTGCCAGTGGAAGGGATTCGTCGGCCCGAAAAGCGCGACCTGCGGCGTGCGCGCGGCGGCGGCGAGATGCACCGCGCCCGTGTCGCAGCTCACGCACAACCGCGCGCGGGCGAGGACGGCGGCGAAAGTCGCGAGGTCGATTTTTCCCGCGAGATCGAGCGCGGGTTTCGCGAGCCGGGTTTGGATGTCGGCAAGGTGGACGCACTCAAATTCATCCGCGCCGCCTGTGAGCACACATTCCAGCCCATGCCGCTCGCGGACATGCGCAATGACCTCCGCCCACCGCTCCGGCACCCAGTATTTCTCCGCCCGCGCCGTGCCTGGATGAATGACGGCAAACGGGGTGTCACCCGTCAGCCGCGCCGCCTCCGCGAGCGCCGCGGGCGGCGGCGTCAGCTCCGGCGCGTAGCGCGGACGCCCTCGTCCGCCGTCCGTCTGCCGGACGCCCCGTCCGGCGAGGATGCCGTCCACGAGGTCGAGATAATGATCCGCCGTATGCCGCTCCCGCACCGCTGACTCAACGAAGTAGTTGAACGCCACCGCCCGCAGCTTCGACTTTTTCACCCACGCAAAAGTCGCGCGCTCCGTCGCCCGCGAAAGCCCCGCCGCCAGCGCCGAGCGATCCGTGCCCGTGAAATCGACGCACAAATCCCACGCCCCCGTGAGCACCTGCTGCCACGGCGCAAACCCGCGCCCTTTGCCCAGCACCACACCCGCACTCACTGACGGCACCGACCCGAGCAGCGGCGCACACCCCGGCGCGACCGCCAGCGCGATGTGCGCCTCCGGCCACGCCGCACGCAGCGCCGCCAGCGCGGGCGTCGTCAGCACCAGGTCGCCGATGCGCTTGAGCTGGAGCGCGAGGATTCTCATGGCACGCGCGGCGGCAAAATCTGGGGAGCACAGGCCGCTGGCCTGTCGTTTCCGGCGGCCCGCCGGAAACATCTCGCGGAGCGAGCGGTCCCGCGGGGGGAAAGTGGCCGGGTCTTGCCGCCACAAGACACGTTCACCCGACCGGCGTGCAAGACCCGGCCACCGCGCCGCCGCCTTGCCGCTCGCTCCGCGAGACCTTTCCGGCGGGCCGCCGGAAAGCACAGGCCAGCGGCCTGTGCTCCCCATGATTCCCTCACCCGCGTCTCCGCTTTCATCGCGCGCCCTCCTTCGTCATCGCCACCGCGTATGCCTCCAGCAGCCGCGCGCGGAAATGCTCCCACGTAAAATTTTCGACCACGCCTGCGCGTCCCGCCGCGCCGAGCCGCGTGCCCAAGTCGCGGTCGCGATACAGCCGCTCGATCGCCGCGGCGAGCGCATCGGGATCGTTCGGCGGAATGATGAGCCCGTTCACCCCATCGCGTACTACATCGCCGCTTTCGCGCGTGGTGATCTGCGGCAGACCGCACGCCGCCGCCTCGTAGGTGCATTTCGCGCTGCCTTCGCATTCGCTCGGAAAAACGTGGACGCTCGCCGCGCGGTAGCAGTCCTCCACGCGCGCGACGAAGCCGGGGAGCCGCACATTTTCGCCCGCCAGCTCCGCGAGATATGGCCGCATTTCATCATGCACCGCGCCCACGAGCACCAGCTCCGCGTCCTTGAGATTCAGCCGCCGCCAGACTTCGAGCAAATGATGCACGCCCTTCCGCTTGATGAGCGAGCCGACGAAGACCGCGGTGAATTTCTCCGGCGGTTTTTCCGCCGGCGTGAAGCGCGCGACATCCACCCCGCGCTGATGCCGGAAAAGTTTCTCCCGCGCGATGCCCGCCGCGAGAAACGTCTCCTCCGCCTTTTCCGAAAGCACGAGGATCAAGTCCGCGAGATCGTATTCCTCGAGCACCTGTTGCCGCGTCACGAGCAGCCGGTTTTTCATCCCCTGACAGCCCCGCGCCTCGGCCCGCTCGCGCTCGCTTTTCGTCAGCCGCGCGGGCTTGTCCTTCCCTTTGTTCCGATGCCACGTCGGCACCTCGATGAGCGACGGCACACCCAGCCGCCGCGCGGCGCGCAAAGTGCGCACGCTTTCCCCCGACCACCCGTGAAACAAATCGTAGCCGCCCCGCGCCAGCTCCCGCGCCGCCGCGCGGTCGAGTGCGTGCTTTTTCGCGCCGTAATAAAACTCGCTCCCCAGCCCCGAGAGCAGCCGCACCGGATGCCACCGCAGTGAGGCGATGCGCGCCGCCGGGATTTCCGTCTGCCGGTCGGCAAACGCGAGCGCCTTGCCCAGCACGCCCGCGCCGTGTGCCGTGCGCACGGACTCCAGCGCCACAGCATCCAGCCCGCTGCCGCCGAGGCGGGCGGAGGTGGCGTAGAGGAGATGTTTTGGCAGGCTCAAGGGACGCGCAGTCTAGGCTGGAACCGGGGGATGAAAAGCCACGGATGGACACGGATGAAACACGGATTCAGCATGGCGGTTCTGTCGCCCTCCTCATCCGTGTTCCATCCGTGTCCATCCGTGGCTCAGCCCAAATGAAAATCGGCCTCGTCCGCCGCGGCTACTCGCGCACCGGCGGTGCTGAAGCGTACCTGCGGCGCTTTGCCGAAAGCGCGGTCGCCGCCGGGCATGAGTGCGTGCTTTTCACCGAGCAATGGCCGCGCGTCGCGTGGCCTTTTGCGCACGTTCAGGTGGTCAGCGATTCACCGAAAAAATTCGCCGCGGCGCTCACCGCACTGCGCCCGCGCGACGAGTGCGATTTCCTTTTCAGCCTCGAGCGCATCCCCACCTGCGACGCCTACCGCGCGGGCGACGGTGTGCATGCCGCGTGGCTGGAGCGGCGCGCGCGCTTCGAGCCGTTTTGGAAACCGTGGCTGCGCCGGTACAATGCGAAACACCGCGAACTGCTCGCGCTGGAAAAGCAGCTCTTTGGCCCGGATGGCGCGGGGCTGGTGATCGCAAATTCCCGCATGATCCAGACGGAGATCGCGCAGCATTTCGGCTATCCGGCGGAGAAGATTCACATCGTCCACAATGGCGTGCCGCCTTTCACCCTCCCGCCCGAGGCGCGCGCGCAGACGCGGCGCGAACTCGGACTTCGTGACGACGATTTCGCCGTGCTCTTCGCCGGCTCGGGTTGGGAGCGAAAGGGGCTGCGCTTTGCCATCGAGGCGATGAACGCCGCGCGCCTGCCCCACGCCACGCTGCTCGTCGCGGGCCGCGGCAAAGAGCGAGCGGTGCCACGCTCCGAGCGCGTGCGCTTTCTCGGCCCGGTGAAGGACATGCCGCGCCACCTCGCCGCGGCGGACGCATTCATTCTGCCCACGCTCTACGAGCCGTTTTCCAACGCCTGCCTCGAAGCGCTCGCCGCCGGGCTGCCGGTCATCACCACGGCGTACAATGGTTTCGCGGAGATCATCGCGCCCGGCGTGGAGGGCGAAGTCGTCGCACAACCCGACGACATCGCCGCCCTCGCCGCCGCGCTGGAAAAATGGAGCGACGCCAAGCGACGGGCTGCCGTCCGCCCGCGCCTCCTCGCCCGCGGCGCAAAATTCAGCATCGCGGAGAACGTGCGGCAGACGCTCGCGATCATTGAAGCCGCGCGTGCGCTCCCCGGACGCAGAGCTGCCCCGCGCTAAGAAGCCCGCCGCAACCGGATTGTCTCCGCGCTCGAATTGCCCATTGGCGGGGGTGCCTATCTTCGGCTACCTCTCCACCCCTTTCGCATGATCCGCCGTCCCCATTTTTCCATCCTCGCCGCGCTCGCCGCCGTCGGTTTCAGCGCCTGCAAACGCGAGGAAATCCGCGTCTATTCCGTGGCCAAAGAAACCGCTGCGCCGACGGCGGAAAGCGCCGCGCAGACGCCTGCGCCCGCCGCGAATGTCGCGCGCCCACAGCTCGCCTACACCCTGCCCGCAGGCTGGCAGGACGCGGGCGCCAGCTCGATGAGCCTCGCGAATTTCCGCATCAAGACGGACGCGGGCGAGGGCAGCGTGAACATCACCCCGCTCGCCAGCATGGCCGGGCAGGAGGCGGCGATTGTGAATATGTGGCGCGAGCAGGTCGGGCAGAAACCTCTCTCGCAAGGCGAACTCGCGGGCACGCTCACGCCGGTCGAAATCAGCGGCGCGCAGGGGCAGCTTTTTGAAATCACGGGCACGCGCGACGGGCAGACGGTGCGCATCGTCACGGCGTTTGCGCATCGCGACGGGGCGAGCTGGTTTTACAAATTGCAGGGGCCCGAGGCGCTGGTCGCGGCACAGAAGCCGGTGTTCACCGAGTTCTTGAAAACCGTGCGGATCGAGGAAGGAAGCGCCCCGGCGGCGGAGGTCGCGCAGGCCACCCCAGTCGCTCCGCCCGCCGAGAACGCCGCCGCCGAACCGCAGTTCAAATGGAAGGTGCCCGAAGGCTGGCAGACTCTGCCCGCCGGGCAGATGCAGGTCGCAAAATTCTCCGTACCCACCAAGGACGGCGCGAAGGCTGAGGTCTTCGTCAGCGTCTTCCCCAGCGAGAGCGGCGGCACGCTGGCGAATGTGAACCGCTGGCGCCGGCAGCTCGGGCTCGAAGCCGTGGATGAGGAAGGGCTGAAGCCGCTCGTCTCGCCAATCGAAGGCGCAGCCGGCGCGCAGCTCGTCGATTTGAAAGCGGACGCGAAAGCCATGCTCGGGGCCATCGTCCCGCGCGATGGGCGCTGGTGGTTTTACAAACTCATGGGCGAGGCCCCCGCCGTGAACGCGGAACGCGAAGCTTTCGTCCGCTTCGTGCAAACCGCGCCATGAAGCTGCTCTGGAAGTTTTTCACCTCCCTCCGTCTCACCGTGGTGCTGCTCGCGCTGTCGGTGCTGCTCATTTTTTTCGGCACGCTCTCGCAGGTCGATGAAGGACTGTGGAAGGCGCAGAAAATCTGGTTCGAGAGCTGGGTCGTCACCGGGCAGCACCTGCAGCTTTTCGGCGGCAAATTCACCGTCCCGATTTTTCCCGGCGGCTATCTCATTGGCTTCACGCTTTTCGCGGGGCTCACCGCGGCTTTCATCCACCGCTTCACCTGGCGCTGGGACAAGCTCGGCATCCACCTCACGCATGCCGGAGTGATCGTGCTGCTGCTCGGCCAGTTGCTCACGCAGGAGTTCGCGCTCGAGAGCTACATCGAGTTCAAGGAAGGCGAGACGAAGAACTACGCCGAGCATCATCTGCACAACGAACTCGCCTTCATCCGCGACGCGGGCGGCGGGC
>JAYVNN010000160.1:0-15785 GCA_043758435.1 Chthoniobacter sp. | reverse complement strand
CAGATCGCCGTGCAGGCGTCGCTCACCGGCCACATGGTTTTTTCCACGCTGCACACGAACGACGCGCCCGGCGCGCTCACGCGGCTCGTGGATATGGGTGTGGAGCCGTATCTCGTGGCGTCGTCGCTGGAGGCGGTCATCGCGCAACGACTAGTGCGCGTGCTTTGCGAAGACTGCAAAGCGGAGGACACGGGCGCGCGGGCCACCGCGCTCGCCCGGCGCATCGAGTCTTTGCGCGGCGTGAGAATTTTCCGCGCGGTCGGCTGCAAGAACTGCCGCATGACCGGCTACACCGGACGCCGCGCGATCTTCGAGCTGATGACGATGAGCGGCGCGATCCGCGAGATTCTGCTGCGCGGCGGATCGAGCATCGAGATCAAGGACGCCGCGAAACGCGAAGGCATGAAACTGCTGATCGAGGATGGCTGGCGGCTCGTCTGCGACGGCGTGACCACCCCCGCGGAAGTGCTCCGCGTTTCCAAAGACGAAGGCACCGACGGCTTCGCCGTGAGCGCATAACGCCATGCCCGTTTTCGCCTACAAAGCCATGCAAGCCAACGGTGCCGCCACGGAAGGCAGCATCGAAGCCGGGGGACGGCAGGACGCCGCGCGCACGCTCGAATCGCGCGGCCTCACGCCTTTGCGCCTGACGGAAAAAGACGCCGCACCGGCGAATGGAGCGCGCCTGGTCAAAGCACCCGCGCCGCCGCCGCGCCGCGCGTTGTTCCAGTCGAAAAACGTCAGCTTCGATGCTCTCGAAGATTTCACCCGCTCGCTCTCCAGTCTGCTCGCGGCCAACGTCCCGCTCAGCCGCGCGCTGACCATTCTTTACAAGGAATCCTCGAACCCCGTGGCGTCCGCAAAATGGAAGGAGCTGCACGATTTCGTGATCGACGGCGTGCCGCTCGCCGAGGCGATGAACCGCTCGCCGGAAGTTTTCCCGCGCGTCTATGTCGCGATGGTCGAGGCGGGCGAAGCGGGCGGCTTTCTCGATGTCGTGCTCGCGCAGATCGCGGACTTCCAGGCGCGGGAAAAGGAAATGCGCGCCAAGGTGATTTCCGCGATGATGTATCCGGCGGTGCTGCTCTGCCTCGCGACCGCGGTGCTCATTTTCCTGATGGTCTTTTTCATCCCGCGTTTCCAAACGCTCTTCGCCGGCTTCGATGCCGCGCTGCCCATGCTCACGCAGGTCATCGTCGGCATCAGCGACGCCATCCGCAGCTACGGCCTCTACATGCTCTTAGGCATGGGGGCCGCGGTTTGGTACGGGCGCATTTGGTTCAAAAAGGAAAGCAGCCGCCGGCTCTGGGAGTCATGGATAATGCGCACGCCGGTCATCGGCCCGCTCGCGGCGAAGATCGCGATGGCGCGGTTCTGCCGGATGCTCGGCACGCTGCTCGGCGCGGGCGTTTCGCTCATCAGCGCGCTGTCCGTTTCGCGCCGTTCGCTGGGTTATCAGACGCTCGTCGATCTCGTCACCGACTCCACGGAGCGCGTGAAAAAAGGCGAGGCGCTCGGCGCGAGTCTCGCGGATTGCCGCGCGCTTTTCGGCGGCTCGACGCTCGAAATGATCGCGGTCGCCGAGGAAAGCGGGCGGCTGGATCAAGAGCTGGTGCGGCTCGCGGGCGTGACCGAGATCGTGCTCGACCGCCAGCTCAAGACCGCTGTGGCGCTCGCCGAGCCGCTCATGCTCTTTGTCATCGCCGGCCTCATCGGCACGATTTTCATCGGCATGGTCATCCCGATTTTCACCATCCAAGACTACATCAAATAACCACCGCATATCGCCATGAAGACCACGCCAATCTCCGCCGAAGAAAACGTCGAACGTCGAACGTTGAACGCTGAACGTCGAACTTTCGGAGCACGCATCGCACGCCCTTTTCCACTTCAGCGTTCAGCGTTCAACGTTCAACGTTCAACGTTCCAGCGCCGCGCTTTCACCCTCGTGGAAATGCTCCTCGTGCTCGTCATCCTCGCGGTGCTCGCCGCGATCGTGATTCCGAAATTCGCAGGCCGCAGCCAGCAGGCGAAAGAGTCCGCGGCGAAGGCGGACATTTCCAATTTCAGCGTCGCGCTCGATGCCTTCGAGGTGGACAACGGCTTTTACCCGCAGGGCAGCGCGGGGCTGACCGCTCTCGTCGAGCAGCCGAATAATTTGCAGTCGTGGAAAGGCCCGTATCTCAACAAGGTGCCGCTCGATCCGTGGGGTAACGCCTACATTTACAGCTATCCGGGCAAGGCCAACCCGAAGCATTTCGACCTCAGCTCGCAGGGCGTGGACGGCCAGGCGGGCACCGGCGACGACATTACGAATTGGGATGCGAAGAAGTAATCTAACGCGGATTCCGCCGGGCTTCACGCTCGTCGAGCTGGTCGTCGTGATGGCGCTGCTCGCCATCGCGGCGGCGCTTTCCGCGCCCGCGATGTCGCGCTCGATTCGCGCGCGCAATCTCAAAGGCGAGGCCGTGCGCTTTATCGCCGCGACGGAGTACGGGCGCGATGAGGCGGTGTCGCAGGGCGTGCCGATGACCGTGTGGATCGACCCCGCGTCGCAGCGTTTCGGCGTCGAGCCACGCGCGGGTTTCGAGGGCGTCGAGTCGCGCAACCGGGAGTTTGCGGTGAACGCGGACATTCATTTTGAAATGGACAACGCGGCGGCGGGCATCGTGCAGGCGGTGGAGTTTGGGCCGGACGGCGTGCCGACGGTGGCGAGCGTGGAGACGGTGCGGCTCATGGACCGGTTCGAGTCGGAGGTCATCGTCGTGCGGACGAAGGACGGCTGGGGTTACGAAATTCAGAAGGAGGCGAAATGAACCGGCGCGCGGCTTTCACCTTTGTCGAAGTGCTCGCCGCGATGGCGTTCATCGCGATTTTGTTTCCGGTGCTCGTCTCGGCGCTGCACGTTTCGAGCGGCGTCGGCTCCTCGGCGGAGCGCACCACGGTCGCGGTGCAGCTCGGCGAAAACCGGCTCAACGAACTGCTGCTCGGCGACGCGTGGACTTCGGCGGAGAGCCGCGGCGATTTCGGCACGGACTGGCCGGAGTACCGCTGGGAGCTGAAGAAAACCGACTGGCAAACTGGGGCGATGACCGAGCTGGCGCTGGACGTTTTTTTCAAAGTGCAGGGACGGGAGCAGGACGTGCGGCTGAGCACGCTGGTCAATGAATCGCTCTCAACGGCAGCGACGACCACGACGCCATGAACCGCCGCGCCTTCACCCTCATCGAACTCACGCTCGCGCTGGCCGCGTGTGCGGCGCTGCTCACGGTGATCTACAGTTTTTTTTCCACGGCTGTGCATCTCCGCAACGACCTCATGGAGCGCACCCGCGAGGCCCGCGTGCGTGCGCATGCGACGAGCGTGATCCGCAATGATTTGCGCAACGCCATCGTCTCCGGCGGGACGCTGGCCGCGACTCTCGAAGGCTCGCAGCAGAGCAGCGGCGGGAGTTTTCCGGGCTATTTGAAATTCACCACCACGACCGCGCCGGACGCCGACGAGGTGCCGAATCCCGACGTACAGCAGATCGAGTATTACATCGTCACCGACCCGGCGGCGACGGATCCGAAAGCGGGGATGCTCGTCCGCGCGCATGACCGCAATCTGCTCGCGACGACGACCGAGGTGGCGGTCGAAGAGCCTTTGCTGGCGGGCATGGAGTCGATGGAGATTTCATTTTACGACGGTTCGAGCTGGCAGGATTCGTGGTCGGTCACGACCGACGACAAGACGCTGCCCGAGGCCGTGCGCGTGCGCCTGCATCCGGCACGGAAAACGGCGGGCGATTTCGTGCCGCCGCCGATCGAAGTGCTCGTGCCGTGGATGGTCGAAGCGGCGGTTGAGACGACGACAACGACGGGAGCAACCCCATGAATCGGCGACCTCCATTTTTCAAGCGCGGTTCGGTGCTCATCGTGGTGCTGTGGGCGTCGGTGGGGTTGGTGAGCCTGGCGTTGCTGCTCGGGCACTCGATGCTGATGGCGTCGCGCGGCGCGGACAATGATCTCGCGGGACACCAGGCGGATTTGGCAATCGAGGGCGCGGTGCGGTATGCGGAATCGCTGCTCGTGAATCCGACGGTGCCGGGCGTGCTGCCGGAGGCCACGAGCTACGAAGGCGAGGCGGTGCCGGTGGGCGAGGCGCAGTTTTGGTTTTTCGGCAAGCCGGCGGATACGACGAGCGGCACGCAGGGCGAGTACGGGCTGGTCGATGAAGCGTCGAAACTGAACCTCAACACGGCGACGCTCGAAATGCTCAAGCTGCTGCCGGGAATGACGGACGATTTTGCGGCGGCGATCATCGACTGGCGCGACGCGGACGATGACGTGACGCCGGGCGGCGCGGAGTCCTCGACCTACGCGCAAAAGCGGCCCGCCTACAAAGCGAAGAACGCGCCTTTCGAGTCCATCGAAGAGCTGGCGCTGGTCAGCGGCGCGACGCGGGAGATTCTCTTCGGCGAGGATGCAAACCTGAACGGCGTGTCCGATCCGAACGAGGACGACGGCGACAAGAATCTGCCCGCGGACAATTCCGACGGAAAACTCGACGCGGGGATTCTCGCCTACGTGACCGTTTTCAGCCGCGAGCCGAACAAGCAGAGCGATGGGACCGCGCGGATCAACATCACGCCACCGGGGCCGAACGACGCGTTGGGAAAGCTGCTCACCGACAAATTGGGAGCGAGCCTTACCGCGGAAATTCTCGCGCGCATCGGGCCTGGCGGCGCCATTCGCAGCACGCTCGAACTCTACGTGCGCAGCGGGATGAAGGCGGATGAGTTTGGAAAAATCGCGGACGCCCTGACCACAAAGACCGGCGACTATCTCACCGGCCTCATCAACGTGAACACGGCGGGCGCGGCCGTGCTCGCGTGCGTGCCGGGCATTGGCACGGACAACTCCGCGAAGCTCATCGGCGCGCGGCAGAGCCGCACGACGACGGACACGAATATCGCGTGGGTCGCGGACGCTCTCGGCGCGCAAGGCGCGGTGCAGGCCGGGCCGTATCTGACGGGGCAAAGCTGGCAGGCGAGCGCGGATGTGGCGGCGGTCGGGCGGCATGGGCGCGGCTACCGGCGGACGAAATTTGTGATCGATACCAGCACAGGTGCGCCGCGGATCATTTACCGGCGCAACCTCGCGCCGCTCGGCTGGGCGCTGGGCAGCGAGGTGCGGCAGACTTTGGCGCAGCAGAAAGGGACGAAATGAAACTCGAACTCGCCACCTTGCAGAAACGTTTCCAAGTGCGCGCGGCGCTCGCGATCACGATTGAGTCCGGGCGTGTGGCGGTGGATTTCGTGCGGCGGGAGGAAAACACGAGCCGCGTGCTGAACTCGTTCACGCTGCCGATTGGCGCGGAGGCGGTGCTGGCCGATCCCGAGCGTGCGGGGCAGCGGCTGGCTGCGGAGCTGGAGTCCGCGGGCATCCGCGAGCGGCGCTGTGTGGTGTGCATCCCGGCGGGCTGGGCGATGACGACTTCCACGGAGGTGCCCGGCATCGCGGCGGACGACCTGCGCGGCTTCCTTGAATTGCGCGCCGAGCGCGAGTTTCCGGTGCCCGTTGCGGATCTGCGCCTCGCGCATTGCGCCTACGTTTTACCGGATGGAAAGGAGTGCGCCACGCTCGCGGCGGTGCCCGCGAAAAGGATGAACGCCATCGAGCGCATGCTCGCCGCGGCGGAGTGCCGCGCGGTGTCCGTGTCGCTGGGGCTCGATGCGTGCCTGCCGAATCGCGGCGTGCCCGCGGCGCTGCATTTCCTCGCGAATGGCAACCACATCGACGTGGTCATCGCCGCGGGTGGCGGCATCGCCGCGGTGCGCACGCTGCCCGCGCCCGCGAGCGCGGAGACGGCGGCGTTTGATGCCATGGGTTTTTCCCGCGAAGTCCGCATTACGCTCGGCCGGCTGCCCGAGGCGCTGCGCCAGCAGGTGCGCGAGGCGCGCTTTGGCGGCACGCCGGCTTCGGCGGAAAATCTCTGCCAGGAAATGCGGCCGCACCTCAGCCGCATGGGGATCGAGAGCCGGCTGGAAACGCCTGCGGGCACAGCATCCGCGGCCCATCCGGCGGCGGCCATCGAGGCCGCGGGGCAGCATCTCGCGCAGCAGCCGGTGGCGTTTGAATTTCTCCCGCCGCAGGTCAACCGCTGGCAGCTCATGGCGCGGCAGTTCGACGACCGCCGCCGCCGCTGGCTCGCGATGGCCGTGGCCGCGCTGTTCGTTTTGCCAGTGCTCATTTTCCTCGTCCGCTCGCACATGGAGAGCAGCCTGACCGCGGAGTGGCGCGGCATGCAGGGCAAGGTCGCGGACCTGGAAAAACTGCAGCAGCGCATCCGGCTTTTCCGCGGGTGGTTCGACCCGGCGCCGCAGAGCGTGCAGATCATGGAGACGCTCGACGCGTCCTTTCCCGAGCAGGGCGAGGTGTGGGCGAAAAGCGTGCAGATCACCGATGGCGCGAAGGTCAACTGCACGGGCTTCGCACGGAATCACACGGCGCTGCTCGGCTTCCTAGACGGCCTGCGCAAGCACCCGGAAATCTCCGGCGTGCAGCTCCAGCAGGAGCGCGGCGAGAACCCCGTGCAATTTTCCATCATCTACAAATGGGGGGCCCAGTGATGACTGCCAAACGTCGCGAAACACTTTTGAAAATAGGCGTCGGCACCGTCGTCGCGCTGTTCCTGCTGGACCGCATGGTGATCTCGCCGGCCTTTGCCGGCTGGAAGGCGCAGAGCGAGCGGCTGACCGCGCTGCGGCTGAAAGTGCAGAACGGACGGCAGCTCACCGAGCGCGAAAAATCGCTGCGCGCGCGGTGGGACGAAATGCAGCGCGCGAATCTGGCGCAGGACCGTTCGTCCGCGGAGAATGACGTTTACAAGTCGCTGAGCCGGTGGACGGCGGAGAGCCGGGTCAGTTTTACGAGCCTGAATCCGAACTGGCGCGAACATAACGACGAGGGTTTCACGACTTTCGAGTGCCGCGCCACGGCGGTGGGCGAGCAGGCGGCGCTGGCGCGGCTTATTTATGAAATCGAGACCGATCCGCTGCCGGCGCGCATCGAGGAATGCGAGCTGACCGCGCGCGACGCGCAGGGCAAGCAGCTCGCCCTCACGCTGCGCTTCAGCTTCGTGCGGATCGAGGAGCAGGGGAGGGGCGCGCGATGAAGACGATTATTCATCTCGCCGCCGCGCTCGCGCTTTTCTGCGCAGGAAATGCGGGCGCGCAGGCTGCGGAAAAAGTCGCGGGCTTCGACGCCTTCCGTCTCATGCGGACGAAGAACATGTTTGACCCGAACCGCCGCCCGGCCCGCACGGAGACAGCATCCGCGCGCACGACCGCGCCGGTGCGGGAGAATAAATCGAGCACGCTCACGCTCACCGGCACGATGGTCACCGAGGGCAAAGTCCTCGCGTTTTTCGGTGGCACGCGGGGGGACTACAGCAAGGTGCTGAGCGTCGGCGGCACAATCGCCGATTGCAAAATCACGGCGATCAAAGCGACCGAAGTCGAAATGGAGCGCGGGGGAAAACCGGGCACGCTCGCGGTCGGGCATCAACTCCAGATCGACGGTGCGCCTTCCGACGTACCCAGCCCGGAACCCACGGGCGCCGTACCTGCCGCGCCGGGCGCACCTCCCGCCGATTCCGCCGCACCAGCGACCGCCGGGCCGACCGCTGGCCCGGCGCCTTCCAATGACAAAAATGACGTGCTCCGCCGCATGATGGAGCGCCGCGAAAAAGAAATGAACAAATGAAAACCACCCGCCCGAACACCGCCCTCCGCCTCCTTCTCGCCGCCGCGCTGCTGCTGCCCGGCCTCGTCCACGCGCAACAAAACCGGCGTGGCAACCGCAACGGCAATACGCCGGCCGCCACGCCCGCGCCTTTCCGCGCGCCCCTGCCCGCGCCCGTCACCCCGAATGTCGCGCTGCCGGAACTCGATCCCGCGCTTGCGCAAAAAGAACTCACGCCCATCCGCGCGGAAATTACGCCGCCCGCGCCCGAGGCCAAGCCCGCACCGGTCGCGGTGAAAGGCACGATCATGCTGAACTTCCAGGGCGCGTCGCTGACCGATGTGCTGAACTATCTGAGCGAGGCGGCGGGCTTTGTCATCGTGCAGGAAGCGCCGGTCAGCGGCACCGTGAACGTCGTCAGCCGCCAGCCGATCACCGCCGAGGACGCGGTGGATTTGCTCAACGCGGTGCTCATCGAGAAAGGCTACGTGGCCATCCGCAACGGGCGCATTTTGAAAATCGTGAAGCGCGACGGCGCGCAAAAACGCGACCTGCCGGTGCATAATGGCAGCGATCCCGAGTTGATCCCGCGCAAGGATGAAATGGTCACGCAAATCCTCCCGCTGCGTTTTGGCGAAGCCGCGAAGCTCGTGGAAAACCTGCGCCCGTTGCTCGCGGACAACGCGACGATCAGCGCGAACGACTCGAGCAATTCCATCATCCTCACCGACACGCAAACGAACATCCGGCGCATCGCGGAGATCATCAAAGCCATCGATACCTCGGTCGCGAGCATTTCCACACTGCACGTCTATCCGCTGAAATATGCGAACGCGAAGGCGGTCGCGTCGGTCATCACGGAGCTTTTTGCCGCGAACACCGCGGGCGGCAGCGGCGGCGGCGGACGCGGACGCGGCGGCTTCGGCGGCGGCGGTGGCGGCGGGTTTCCCGGCTTTGGCGGGCCAGGCGGCCCTGGCGGCGGGCAGCAGGCTTCGCCGCAAAGCGAGGCGCGGCAGGCGAATTCGCGCGTCATCGCGGTCGCCGACGATCAGAGCAATTCGCTGATCGTCAGCGCGCCGGAGGAGGTCATCCCGAACATCACGGAGGTCGTGAACAAGATCGACACGAACACCAACGACGTGACCGTCACCCGCATTTTCCGGCTCCAGCGCGCGGATGCCGTGGAGACCGCGGAGATCCTCACCACCCTTTACGGCGACAGCACCACTTCGCAGACTTCGCAGAACAACCAGCGCGGGCAGGGACGGCAGGGCGGCGGCTTTGGCGGCTTCAATCCCTCTGGCCCGCAGCAACAGTCCACGAGCGCGGGCCAAAGCGACCGCGCGCTCCTGCAATCGAAAGTCGTGGCCGTCGGCGACGGGCGCACCAATTCGCTCATCGTCACCGCCGCGCCCGACACCATGGCGCAGATCGCGGAGACCGTGGGCCGCCTCGATGCGAGCGATGCGAAAAAGCAGCACGTCTATATCCACTCCCTCCAGCATGCCGATGCCGACAGCGTGGCCAATGTGCTGAAAGGCATGCTCGGCCAGCAAACCACGGGCAGCGCGCAATCCAACGCCAGCCGCCTGAACCAGCGCAGCAATAGCGGTGCGACGATGGACACCAGCGGCGCGACCAGCAACCTCAGCGGCTCCGGCGGCAGCAGCGGTCGCGCCGGTCGCTAAATTTTTTTACATCCCATGAACCCACGATTTTTCCTCTCCGCGCTGCTCCTCGCCGCGCTCCCCACCGCTCTGCTCCACGCCCAGCAGACCGCGCGGCCCGGCGGCAATGCGCGCGGCACCACCGGCACGAACACGCGCGGCACTGGCGGTGGCGGGGTTGGCGGCGGCGGAAATTCCGGCGGTCGCAGCAGTGGCGGCGCGCAGCAGTACCGGCGCAATACGGAACTCGGTGACGCCGTCATCACCATCGATCCCGAGACGCGCTCGCTCGTCATCGTGACCGACGAGGACACGCATCGCGAGATGACCAGTGTGATCAAACAACTCGACCAGCCGAAGCCGCAGGTGCTCATCAAGGTCGTCTTTCTCGAAGTCACGTACAACAAGGGCCTCGATGTCGGTGTCGAGGGCAGCTACACCTTCAATCTCAAAAATCCCATCGCCGCCACCACCGGCACGAGCACCGCGACCTCGGCCACCACCGCCACCACCGGCACCGCGCCCAACACCACGACGAACGCCGTCAACAGCTCGCTCGTCACGAACATCGGCACCGCCGCCAACACCGGGCGCACCGCGACGCTGCAAAATCTTTTCGGCCTCTCCTCGCTGACCCAGGGCAGCTTTGTCCGGCTCGCGAGCGACGACTGGTCGGCCACGCTGCACGCGCTTTCCACAAAGGGGAAAGTCGAGATTTTGTCCCGCCCCTCGATCATGGCGCGCAACAATCAGGAAGCGGTCATCGTCGTTGGCTCCGAGGTGCCGTTCATCACCGCGAGCACGCTCACTTCCACCGGCCAGACGAACAACACCATCCGCTACGACAACGTCGGCATCATCCTCCGCGTCACGCCTTTCATCACCTCCGAGGGCACCGTGGAAATGATCGTCGCGCCCGAGATTTCCGCGCTCACGGACCAGACCGTGCCCATCGGCAACAACACCTTTGCCCCGGTCATCTCGAAGCGTTCGGCGGAAACCGTGGTCGTCACACCGCACGCGCAGACCGTGGTCATCGGCGGGCTCATGCAGACGCAGAAAACCTCGTCCGTGCAGAAAATCCCGCTGCTCGGGGACATTCCGTATTTGGGCAATGCCTTCCGCCGCACGATCAACAGCGACACCAAAACCGAGCTGCTGATTTTCCTCACGCCCTACATCCTCAACAACGCCGAGGGTCTCACCCGCGCCACGGCCGATGAGATGGACCGCACCGAGCTGGTGGACCGGTCGTTCAGCCAAAAGGAGCTGGAAAAATATCTCGACTCGATGCCCGCGCCTGTCCCCGCGCCCGATTTGGAAACTCCGCGCAAACCGGGCTCCTCCGCGAAACCACCGAAAGCCGCCGCGCCCAAAAAAGCCGCGGTCACGGCACCCGCGCCCGCGATTTCCGTTTCCGTCAAAGCGAGGCCGACGCCGCCGCCGCGGATCAGCAATCATTAAGCGGCTGCGAAAAAGTGGCGCAGCGCCGGTGGGTGCGCGCGGTCTTTGCAATGGCATGGCGAACTGCTACGCACTGCGCCATGCCCCGCCTCCCCGCCACTATTTCCGCGTCGCCGTCTGCCGCATGAGTCAGCAGTCCGCCTCGCCGCCCGTCGCCGCGGAGGCGTCCGCGCCTGACGGGCAGAAGCTCCAGAGCCAGCTCGCCGCTTTGGCGGAGACTGGCGTGAACGCCGCGCCGGTCGGCGAACTGCGCCCGCTGCTCGAATTCGTGCGCGCGCTGCTCAATGCCCGCGCGGTCGCGCTGCTGCCGGTGCGCGATTTGCCGGGCCTCGTGAGCTGCGTGGTGACGACGCGCGGCATGGCCGCGGGCGAACTCGTGCGGATCGCCGCCGCGCTCGAGCCGCAGCGCGCGGCGGTGCAGCCCGCGCCAGCGCTTGGGGCCGAGGGCTACACGCTCGCCGTGCCGGTGGTGCGGGAAAACGCCGCGCTCTACTGGCTCCTCGCGCAGCTCGCGGTGCCGAACCCGCGCGACCTTCAGGCGATGCTCGCGCTGCTTCAGGCGCTCTCCGGTTTCGTGCTCTACCGCGAGCAGCGGCGCGCGACGCAGGAGATCCACTGGGCGCTCGAACGCACCTCCGGCGTGCTGGAGATTTTTCGCCGCGCAGGCACGGAGCTGGATTTTGAAAAAGCCTGCCGCATCGCTGTCGATGACCTGCGCGATTACCTCGGATGCAGCCGCGTTTTTCTCGGCACGAAACGCGGCGCGGGTGTGCAGGTGCGTGCGATTTCCGGCATCGCGCGGCTCGATGCGAAAAGCACGGGTCACGCGGCCTTCGAGGCGGCGATGAGCGAGGCGCTGCTCGCGGGCACGCGGATGGATTTTCGCGCGGACACCGTGCCCGCGGCGGAGACCGTGGCGCACGAAATCCTCCAGCGCGAAACCGGCGCGGCGCAGCTCACCACGGTTCCTTTCATCCGCCAGCGCGGCGCGGTGGTGTTGGACTGGAGCGCCCCGCTGGACGCGAGCGAGTCCGCACTCCTCGATGCCACCGCACCTTTTCTGCCCGCGCTTTTCGACCTGCTCGAACGCGCGCGGCCCAACGCCGCCGTCTTCGGATTTCAGCGCGTTTGGACAAAGCTCAGCACTCGCCGACGGCAGGCCGTCTTCGCCGCGCTGGCCACGCTCGGCGTACTGCTCGCGTGGCCGTTTCATTATTCCATCAAGGCGGATTGCCGCCTCGCGCCGACGGTGAAGCGCGTCATCGCCGCGCCGTTTCAGGGGCAGTTGAAAAAGAGTTTCGTGCTGCCCGGCGACCGCGTGACCGAGGGCCAGCCGCTCGCGGAGATGGACAATCGCGAGCTGAAACTCAAGGAAGCCGAGCTGACCGCGGCGCGTGAAAAGGCGCTCAAGCAGCGCGACAAGGCGCTGTCGAGCGAGGGCGAGGACGGCGGTTTCGCCGCGGCGCAGGTCGCGAATTTCGAGGCGCAGAGCGTGGGCCGCGAACTGGAGCTGGTGCAGCGGAAAATCGCCATGCTCGCGCTGTCCTCGCCGCTCGCGGGCGTGGTCGTCTCCGGCGATCTGCGGCGCTCGGAAGGGCTGCCGGTGCAGCAGGGGCAGGTGCTTTTCGAGGTCGCGCCGCTCGACCGGATGATCGTGGAAATCGACGTGCCCGACCGCGAGATCAGCCGCGTGCGCGCGGGGCTGCCGATGCGTTTTCGCCTCGATGCTTTCAGCGGCGAGCGCTGGAGCAGCACGCTCGACAAACTGCATCCGCAAAGCGAGCAGCGCGACGGGCGCAACGTCTTCGTCTGCGAGGCCGGCATCGCGAATGAAAACCGCGCGCTCGACCTGCGGCCCGGCATGCACGGGCGCGCGGTGATCGAGGGCGACCGTCGTCCGCTCATCTGGATTCTCACGCACCGGCTGTGGGATTTCGTGGTCACGTCGGTCTTTTGGTAAATGAGCGCGGGCGATGAAAACCGTTCGGTGCGCGAGGCGGAGATGCTGCGTCCGCGGCTGCGCGACGGGCTGCGCTTTTCCATCCAGGAAAGCGGCGGGCAGCGCGCCTGCGTGATCGAGGACCCGCACGCCTCGCGGTTTCATCGCGTGGGACTGGCCGAGTACCGTTTTTTCCGCGCCCTCGACGGATCGCAGTCCATGGCCTCGATCCTCGCGCGGCTCGCGCACGACGGCGGCGGCGAATCTTTCACCGAAGGCGAGGCGCTGCAGATGGTGCGCTGGCTGAAAGACCAGCACCTGCTCGCCGTCGAGAGCACGCGCACGGGCGGCGACCGCGAGCACAACGAGCAGGCGTATCGCGCGGCGATGACGTGGCTGAATCCGCTCATGCTGAAGCTCCCGCTCGCGCGGCCCGACCGCTTTTTCACCGCCGTGGAGCCCGCGTTGCGCTGGGCGCTGGGCGGCTTCGGCTTCGCCGTCTGGCTGCTCGTCATTCTCACCGGCGCGGCGCATATCGGCATGGACTGGCGGCGCTTCACCGGCGAACTCGACGGCATCCTCGCGCGCGACAACTGGCTGTGGCTTTTCCTCGTCTGGGCCGGGCTGAAAATCGCGCACGAATTCGGCCATGGCATTTTTTGCAAACACTTCGGCGCGGCGGTGCGCGAGGTCGGCGTGATCTTCGTGCTCCTCGTGCCGATGGGCTACGTGGATGCCACGGCGAGCCTCGGGCTGGCCTCGCGCTGGCGGCGCATCATGGTCGCGTGCGCTGGGCTTTACGTGGAGTTTTTCCTCGCCGCGCTCGCCGCCGTGGTGTGGGCGCGCACCGGCCCCGGTCCGCTCAATACCGTGGCCCACAACGCGGTCATCACCGGCACGCTCGTCACGCTGCTTTTCAACGCGAATCCGCTGATGCGTTTCGACGGCTATTTCATCCTCAGCGAGCTGCTCGACATCCCGAACCTCAGCACGCGCGGACGCCACTGGGCGCAGCGCGCGCTCGGCTGGCTGCTCTCCGGCGCACGCTCGTGGAAACCCGCGCGCTTGCGCACGCGCGAGGAGTGGCTGGTGGCGGCCTACGGGCTCGCGGCGCTGTGGTGGCAGGCGGTCGTGGCGCTCGGTTTGTTCATCGGCGCGAGTGCGATGTTCAAAGGCGGCGGGCTGATCTTCGCGGCGCTCGCGGCGGTGCTGTGGGTGGCCGTGCCGGTCGGGCGTTTTGTGGTGTCGCTGGCGGATTCCGCGGGTGGTTCGGCGGGAAATTGGGCGCGCGTTTTTTCCCGCCTCGCGCTGTTCGCAGCGGTGCCGGCGGCGATCCTTTTTGTGCCCTACCATCGTTCGGTCACAAGCCCCGGCGTGGTCGAGCTGGCCGACACGCAGAGCCTGCGCGTGGAGTGTCCCGGCTTTGTGGAAAAGGTGAACGTGCGCGACGGCGAAATGGCCGCGCAGGGGCAGGTGCTCATCGCGCTGCGCAACGACGAAGCCGCCGCCGCGCTCGACCGCAGCCGCCTCGATCTCGCGCAGCAGGAACTCCGCGCCCGCATGGCCTACGCGAGCGGCGATGTCGCGGGCTATCAGGCCGAGCAGGCGAAGACCGCTTCGCTACGCACGGCCATGGCGGAGCGCGAGAGCTACCTCGCGACGCGCGAAATCCGCGCGACGATGGATGGTCGCGTGACCAACCGGAAACTCGCGCAGATGGCGGGCACCTTTTTCAGCACCGGCGACGAGGCGCTGCGCCTCGGACGCGCCGCGGGCAGCGATGTGAAAATCGCCGTGAGTCAGGAGGACGAGCCGCACTGGCGCGAGGCCGCGGGGCATCCGCTGCGCGTGCGGATCGAGGGCCGCGGGGAAAGTTTCGCCGCGGAGTTTGTGCGCCTCGAAGCGCGCGCCACGCGCGAACTCATCGACCCTGCGCTCACCGCGCTCTCCGGCGGCCCGCTAGCGCTGCGGCGCAGTGACGATCCGGCAGCAAAACGCGGCGCGGAATACGAATTGGCGGAACCGCATTTCGTCGCCACCGCGCGGCTCCTCGCGCCCGAAACATTTTGCCCCGGTGAAATGGCGCGCGTGCGGTTTCGCAGCCCGCGTGCGTCCACGCTCTGGGGGCGGTGGCAGAGCGCCTTTGCGCGCTGGATGAAGCGCGCGACGGATGGGCAAAACTAGGCGCTCCGAGGCCTACTGCGCCAGCGCGCAGCGGACGCCGCTGCGGAGTTTGCCGCCGGCGTTTTCGAGCATGAATTTCACGCGCACGGTGCCGCTCGCGGGATCGGTGATGGGGCTGATGAACTCGATGGTGGCGGCGACTTTTTCCCGGTCATCGAGCAGGAGCATGGCGGTGCCGCCGGTCTTGAGCGCGAGCGCGCAGGCGGGTTGCAGGAAAAGGTTCGCGGTCAGTTTGTCGATCTGCACGACGGTGAGGACGTGAGGGCTGGAGACGGAGACGGCTTCGCCGGGGTCGCGTTTGATTTCATTGACGAGGCCATCGACGGGACTGCGCAGGAGCCGCGTCTCGATCATCGCCTGAATTTTCCGCACCTGCGCGTCCTTGATCGTGAGGTCGGTGCGCGCTTTTTCCAACTCCTCGGGCTAGGCGCGGCTGGCGCTGGCGAGTTCGTCGAGGCGCTGCTTGCGGGTGGCCTGGAGCTTCGCTTCGGCTTGGGCGATTTCGAGTTCGGCCTGGAGTGTAGCGGTGTCGAGCTTGGCGAGCACCTGGCCCTTTTTCGCGGTGTCGCCTTCTTTCACAAAGACCTCGGCGATGACGCCGGTCTCGGCGGCGGAGAGGGTGATGATGCGGTAGGGCTCGACGTAGCCGAGGGAGTCGTCGGCGCGGGCGGCGGTGAGGGGGAGGAGGGAAAGGAGAACGCCGAACGCCGAACGCCCAACGCCCAACGCCCAACGCCCAACGCCCAACGCCCAACGCCCAACGCCCAACGCCCAACGCCCAACGCCCAACGCCCAACGCCCAAC
>JAYVNN010000159.1:0-5366 GCA_043758435.1 Chthoniobacter sp. | reverse complement strand
AATGCTCATCGAGCTTGAAGTCGCCGCGCAGCACGCGCCGCGCGCAGCCAAAGACGCCGCCGAGGAAAAAAACACCGAAGCCGGCGAGCGGCGCGTAGGTGAGAAAGGCGAGGATGCGATCCCAGCGGTCGCCCGGCAGCCCGGCGTTGGTGCGCGGATGCCAGATGCCCGAGAACGGGTGGCGGCGCAGCGTGGAGCGGTCGATGGCGGGAACCGTCGGCGCGGTTTGCGCGGGGGCGTTTTCCGTGGCGGCGGCGGGTGCGGGCGCGGGGTTTTCCGATGCGCCAATTTGATCGCTCAAGCCGCCGCGCAGGCCGTGGAGCCAGGCGGGGACTTGCTCCACGAACATCGACTCAACGCCGAGCGAGCGCAGATAAAGGTACGGCGGCACCTGCACCGCGCCGACCACGGCGGCGAGCAGCGCCGCGCCGAGGAGCAGGTGCGTGGCGCGCGGCGCGAGCGCGAGCCTTTGGTCGAGCAGCACGAGGAGCAGCAGGAGCGCCCAGATGACGGCGAAGAAAATCGCAATCTCCACGCGCACCAGCAGCGTCAGCCCGAGCACCGCGCCGCCGAGCGCGACGGCGGCGAACCATTTGCGCCGCGCGGCGAAATCGACGGACAGCAGGTGGAGCAGGCAGGCGGTGTTCGCGACCGCGGCGAGCGGAATGTAGTTTTTGAACTGCGAGCCCGGCAGCGCGACCAGCACGAGCCCGACGCCCAGACCCACCCACCGCGAGCCGCTCAGCCGCGCGACAATGCCGCCGCCGAGCAGCGCGGTGAGCGTGGACAGCGCGAAAAAAAACGCGCGTGCCGCGAGGTAGTTCACCCCGGTGATTTTGAACAGTCCGACGAGCGGATAGAACCAGCCGACGTTGTAGCCGAGCGCCACATCCGCCCACGGGCGCTCGCCCTGCATGAGCCGCTGCGCGATGAGGCAGACGGTGCCGCCCTCGTCGTGCGGGTTGAACCAGTAGCGCAGATAGCTGCCGTAGTAGGCCAGCGCCGCCGTCACGATGAGCAGCGTCGGCAGCCAGCGCAGCCACGCCTTTTCTTTCCCCGACGCCGACGGGCACGCCGCATTTTCTTGCGCTAAAGAGCTGTTCACCCGGCGGAAAGTAGATTCTTTTTCCGGCCCCGTGAAACACCAAATTCCCGAGCCGTCCGTCCCCGAAATCCCGCGCATCGAAGTGCCCGTGCAGGTCATGTTTTTCGACACCGACTGCGCGGCGGTCGTCCACAACATCGCCTACCTGCGCTTCATCGAGACGGCGCGCACGCTGCTCGCCGAGCAGCTCGGCATGAGCCTCGTGGAAATGGCGCGCACGCAGGCCTACCCCGTCGTCGTCCGCACGGAGATCGACTACCGCAAGCCGGCGATCCTCGGCGACAAACTCATCATCCACGGGCGGCTGGAAACCGTGGACCGGCTGCGCTTTTGGTGCGCGTTCGAGATTCGCCGGCTCGCGGATGACGCGCTGCTCGTGACCTCGCGGCAGATGCTCGCCGTCATCCAGATGCCCGCGGGCAAACCCCAGCGCCTGCCCGCGGAATGGGCGCAGCGTTTTGCCCACCTCGGGCCCGTGCGCCCGCCGCGCGGCGGCTGATTTTTCACCTACGCCGCCAGCACCGGCACGCGCGGCGGAAAGCGGAGCACGGGTGTGCCGTCGAGCCGCTTCGCGAGGTCGATGGGGTCGCCGAGTTGCACCTCCGCGGGATCGACCTGGTAGGACCACACGTTGAACCACGCGAGCGTCGCCGCGCCGTAGAGCGTGGAGAAGGCCCCGTCCACGGCGTCGTGCCCGCAGGCGATCTTGATGCGGCCGATGCGCGGGACATTGAAGCGCGCGTCGAAGGTCTGCCAGCGGTGGCCGACATAGACCTGCATGTAGGCGTGGAAATCCATGGGCGAACCGTTGTCCAGAAAAGCGATGTCGGGCACGTAGCCGGTGACGTAGCGCGCGGGCAGATTGAAGCAGCGGCAGAGCGCGATGGCGGTGTGGGCGAAGTCGCGGCACACGCCGTAGCCTTGCGCAATGATTTCGCTGGCCGCGGTGTACGGGCTGCCGGCACCGTAGCGGTATTGGATATTGCGATGCACCCAGTCGCAAATCGCCTGCACACGCTGGAGCCCCTGCGGCACCTGGCCGAACTTCGCGAAGGCGAAATCCATGAGCCGGTCGGAATCGCAATACCGGCTGGGCAGCGTGTAGCGCAGGATTTCCGCGGACAAATCGGCGACGGGAACCGCGCCGTCCACGGCCCCGTGATTTTCCGGCAGCGAAGGCACCGACACGATGAAATCATGCCGGATGGTGGTGCGGCCCGGCGGCAGGTCGAGGTGGCGGACGATGTTGCCGTGCGCGTCCTCGGACTGCGTGAGCGTGAGGTCGGTGGAAATGGAAAACTGCTCGCCTTCGAGATGCTGCCACGGATCGAGGCGCGGCTCGATGAGCAGGATCATGGACGTGGGGGCGACGGCGTCGTAGGAAAATTCCAGACCGCAGCGGATGGTGATGTCGTTGGGCGTGTGGGCCATGAGGTTTTCAGTTTTTTAGCTGTGCGAAAAAATCCGCGAACAGCGGTGCGTAGAGCATATCGCGTTCGGGATGATACTGGACGCCTGTGCCCCACGGATAGTCGCGCAGCCGCACCTGCTCGATGATGCCGTCATCCGCATGCCAAGCCTCCACTTCGAGCGCCTCCGCCACGCGGTCGAGCGCCTGGTGGTGCGAGCTGTTCACTTTTTCAAAACGGTGCCGCGCCCCCGCGGCGTGGCGCAACGGCTGGAGGTTGCCGCTTTTCATCTCGGGCAAATCGTGGCCGCGGATGTCGAGATGCAGCGTGCCGCCGAGCGCGACATTGAGCACCTGTACGCCTTTGCAAATGGCGAGGATCGGCAGGCCGCGTGCGACGGCGTCGTGCACGGCGGCAAATTCCCACGCGTCGCGCTCCGGCTCGGGATCGAGGATGAGCGCAGGATCGCGCGGCGGCTCGCGGTGAAACTCCGCCGCGATGTCCGGCCCGCCGGTAACGAGCAGGCCGTCGGTGGTGGCGAGATCGACCGGCCCGCGGCGGGCGTCGCTCACGCGCAGCCCCGGGCGCAGCGCGAAAAAGCGCGCGAAGTGGGCGTCATCGCTTTCCCGAATCCATGAGGCCAGATGAGGCATGCGCCTTTCTCCACAGCCGGCCCTGCGGCGACAAGTGCTATCGCGGGCCGCCGTCAAAGTTTCCGCCTTTCCGCAAGGGCGGGCTTGCCATTTGCAGAACACCCGGTAGTTCTCTGCGCCTATATGAAAAAGATCGAAGCGATTATTAAGCCTTTCAAAATGGAAGACGTGAAGGAGGCGCTGGCCGAGGCTGGCATCGAGGGCATGACGGTCAGCGAGGTGAAAGGTTTTGGCCGGCAGAAAGGCCACACCGAGATTTATCGCGGCAGTGAATACACGGTGGATTTTCTCCCGAAGGTGAAGTTCGAGATCGTGGTGGCGGATGAGCGCGTGGCGAAAGTCGTGGCGGCGATTGTGGCGGCGGCGAAGACGGGGAAAATCGGCGACGGCAAAGTTTTCGTCACGCCGATCGAAGACGCCATCCGCATCCGCACCGAAGAGCGCGGCGACTCGGCAATCTGATTCACGGGTCAGGTGTCGGGGGCAGGTGTCAGGGCAAAGCCGCTGACCTTGAGCGGAGAGCGACGCCGAACCGAAAACGATCCGTCCATGCCGCTCTGGCTCATCGCCGTCATTCTCGGATTGGTCGAGGGGATCACTGAGTTCATTCCCGTTTCCTCCACCGGGCATCTGTTGCTCACGGAGCATTTTCTTTCGTTCGGCGGCCAGCCTATCGACCAGACTTTTTTCGGCTCGGAGGTTTTCAATGCGGTCATCCAGTGCGGCGCGCTGCTCGCTGCGCTGCCGCTTTTTTCCGCCCGGCTGGCCACGCTCGGGCGCTGGCGCGAACCGACGCAGCGCGATTATTTTCTCAAGCTGCTGCTGGCCTTTGCGATCACGGTCGTCGGCGCGCTCGTGATGAAAAAAGCGGGGCTCACGCTGCCGCACGATCCGCGGCCCATCGCCCTCGCGCTGCTCATCGGCGGCGTGCTGTTTGTCGGCGCGGAGCTGTGGTTGCGCGGACGCACGGCGGGCACGGAGATTTCGTGGGCGCTGGCCGCGGGCTTTGGTCTGGCGCAGCTCGTGGCCGTGGCTTTTCCGGGGTCGTCGCGCTCGGGTTGCACGATCCTTTTCGCCCTCCTGCTCGGGCTCGGGCGCGGCCCGGCGGTGGAGTTTTCCTTTCTCCTCGGCGTGCCCACCCTCTGCGCCGCGGGGGCGAAGACGATGCTCGACGCGCTCAAGCATCACGAGGTCATCCTCTGGCAGCCGCTCATCATCGCCTCGGTGGTCGCGGCGGTGGCCTCCTTCATCGCGGTGAAATGGCTGCTGCGGTTCGTGCAGAGCCACACCTTTATCGGCTTCGGCATCTACCGCATCGCCGTCGGTGTGCTGCTCCTGCTTTTCGTTCACGAGGCGGTCGCGCACTGAGGGGTTGCCAGCCGCGGAACCGCGTCCGTATTCTGACTCCCCCATGCGCTGGCTTTTTTCCGTCGCACTTTTCTCCCTCCTCTCTGCCCCGCTCCGCGCGGAGGAAACTGCCGCCGTGAAACTCGCGGACGGTTTCCAGTGCCCGGTCGGGGGCGATGGCAAAGGCTACTACAAAGCGCGCGGCATGCAGCCGAACGGCCACCTCGGCGAAGACTGGAACGGCAACGCCGGCGGCGACACCGACCTCGGCGCACCCGTCACCGCCACGGCGCACGGCGTCGTCCTTTTTGCGCGCGATTTTCATCTCGGCTGGGGGAATGTGATTATCGTCCGCCATGCCTATATGGAGGGCGCGGCGGTCGCGTATGTGGATTCGCTCTACGGGCACCTCGACTCCATCCTCGTGCGCGAAGGCGCGCAGGTCGTGCGCGGTCAGCAGATCGGCACCATCGGCAACAACCACGGCATGTATCCCGCGCACCTGCATTTCGAGATGCGCAAAAACCTCCGCATCGGCATGGCCCGCAGCGCCTTTCCGCGCGACTTCACGAACTACTGGGATCCCACGCAATTCGTCGCCGCCCACGCCCGGCTCGAAGGCGGCGGGCGCGTCGCGTCGGTGCCGGTCAATACCTTCGTCGCCTACAGCGGCCCGGCGGATTTGGAAGCCGCCACCGCGCAGGCCGGCGGGGCCGCGCCGGCCGCGCGCTCGCCGCTCACCAATCCGAACGCGCAACCCTCCGAGACCTCGCGCCTCCGGCTGCGCGATTACAAGGTCGATCCCTTCGAGGACATGCGGAAATTCGGCTACTGACCGCGCAACTGTAGGGG
>JAYVNN010000158.1:0-5389 GCA_043758435.1 Chthoniobacter sp. | reverse complement strand
AACCTCGACGCCAACATCCTCTGCGCCGACGCCCTCTTCACCCCGTGGCCCGCCGCCGACGCCATCATCGGCAACCCGCCGTATCTCGGCTCGCGCTTCCTCGCGCAGGAGCACGGCTACGACTACGCGCGCAAACTCCACGCGCATTTCCCTGGCGTGCCGAAGATGGCCGACTTCTGCACGCATTGGTTTCGGCTCGCGCAGGATGCGCTGCCAGCGGGCGGACGCGCCGGCCTCGTCGGCACGAACACGATCCGGCAAAATGAAAGCCGTGAGGCGAGTCTCGACTACATCGTGGAAAATGGCGGCGTCATCACCGAAGCCGTGTCCACGCAGGTCTGGAGCGGCGAAGCCGCGGTGCATGTGAGCATCGTAAATTGGCGGAAGTCAGGCGTCTCGCCTGACATGGAAGACGGGCGTCCCGCCCGTCCAGCCGCCGGGGGACAGGCTGGAAGCCCGTCTGCCGTGACAGGCGGGACGCCTGTCTTCCGCCTCACCTTTCAGCGCGGCGACTCCGTGGACAGCCCGTGGGACAACTACGAACTCCCGCTCATCAACACCTCGCTCTCCGTCGGCACCGATGTCACCGGCGCGCGCGTGCTGGTCGCCAACGAGAAGGCGAAGAAATGCTTCACCGGCCAGAACCCGGTCAACGCGGGGTTCTTCCTCACGCCCGACGAAGCCGCCGGGATGATTCGCGCCGACGCGCGCAACCGCGAAGTCGTCTGGCCCTACATGATTGGTCGCGACCTCGTCGAAGACTACGGCCCCACGCGCTGGATCATAGATTTTGCCAAGCGCGACCAGTTCGCGGCGCGCAGCTACGCGCTGCCGTGGGCGCGCGTGCAGGAGCGCGTCATGCCCATCGTGCTGGCAAAGGCCGAGGCGGAGAAAAAGGCGCAGGGCAAGGAAGTGACCCGCTACACGCGCATCGCACAACGCTGGTGGCAATTCTACGACTACCGCCCCGGCACCATCGCCGCGATCAACAGCGTCCCGCGTTGGATCGCGCTCTCTCGTACCTCGAAGCGCCCCATCTTCGAGTTCATCAGCCAGCAGATTCACGCCGACTCAAAGCTGATGGTGTTCGCGTTCGCCGACGACTATTCGTTCGGCATCCTATCGAGCGACTTGCATTGGCAGTGGACCGTCGCGAAGGGCTCCACGCTCAAGGGAGATCAGAACTACACCTCCGACACCGTCTTCGACACCTTCCCGTGGCCGCAGAGCCCGGCGCGCGGGCAGATCGCCGAAGTCGCCGCCGCCGCGGTGGCGCTGCGCGCCTTGCGCCGCGAGGTGATGGCCGCGCACGGCTGGTCCCTGCGCCAGCTCTACCGCACCCTCGACGAACCCGGCGACAACCCCCTCCGCACCGCCCAAGCCCGCCTCGACACCGCGGTGCGCATGGCCTACGGCTTTGCGCCGAAAGCAGACCCGCTCGCGGCGCTGCTGGCCCTGAATCTGGCGCTCGCCGCGCAGGAAGGGGCCGGGGCACCCATCACCCCGCCGGGCTGCCCGCTGCCCGAGCGGGAGCGGGGGGCTTTCGTGACCACGGACTGTGTAAAAGTGGGCGCGGGGGGGTGATTCGGGCGGATGCACAGGCAGGGAGAGGCGGCGGGGCGGGGTGCAGAGGTTCGGGAAAAGCTCGCCGAGCTGGTGAGATGGCGTGCCGGGGCTCTGGGACGGCGTGCCGGGACGCTGCAAAGAGGTTTCCGGGCCATATAATGTGAATTTCCCACGGGAATATTGACATTGATGAGCAGGGTTATTTTTCTCATCCACCGACCTCCCCTCCTCACTAGCCGACCTCCATGCCTTTCCCGACGCCTTCGATGTTTCCCCGGCTGCTCCTGGAGTTTTCCGCCCATTGGACGGCGCTGGATGCCCTGCTCCCGCCGCTGGAGCCGCTGGTGGTGCTGGAAAATCTGCCCCTTTCCACCCTCCGGTCGCTCGGGGCGCAGCTCGCCGCGGCGGAGGAGCAGTGCGGGCCGCGAAATCTGGCGGTGCAACTGGCCCGCGAGGCGGCGCAGGCGTCGAAGGTGCCGCTGCGGAGGATGACCCGGGATTTCAATGTGTGGATGCGCGGGACTTACAGCCGCCGTGTGGAGTCGCAGCTCCTGGCACTGGTGGTGGGGCCGGGGGTCGCGGCGGAAAAGGTGCGGGACATGGCGCGGACGACGCGGCAGCTCTGGCAGCGCATCGCCGCCCTGCCGCCGGAGGAGCGCCGGCTGGCTCCGGTGCTGGCGACCGGGGCGACGCTGGCGGGTTTCGAGGCGGCGCTGGGGGAGTTTGAGGCGGCGCAGGAGGCGGTCATCAAGGCCGAGCTGGAGGAGACGCTGGCGCTGGCGGAGGCGGTGGTTTTGCGCGAGGAAATAGTGGCGGTGGCCACGGCCTACGGGCACGCGGTGAAGGGCCGGCTGCGCGAGGGCGACCCGCGCCGGGCGGCGCTGCCCGAGCTCTGGCACCCCGGGGGCCGCGAGCCGGAGATGCAGCGTCCGGCTTGAGGGCAGAGGAACGGGCGCACTGAGTCCCGCGCCGTTTACACCACTGCGCTCGGCGCCGGGGCGCGGCCGGAGGGGCGGACGGGGGTGACTTTGACGACGTTTTCGGGGTCGTGGTCGAGGAGCTGGAGCCAGTCTTCGGTGAGGTCGTCGGGGGGGAAGATGTCGTTTTCCAGATACTCGGCGTCGAGGGAGGCGCGGAGGTCGTCCATGCTGATGCCTTCCTCCTGCGCGCTGGCGATGGCGCGTTTGATGGCGAACGCTTTGGCGCGCTCGACGATGCTGGCGATGATCGCGCCGCTGACGAGGTCGCCGCGGTAGAGCGTTTCCTTTTTCCCGCTGCGCAGGGTGATGGAGAGGAAGCGGTTTCCGTCGCGGTGGGAAAACTGGAGGTCGATGAGTTTGTCGATGCACTGCGCGATGGCGGCGGGGACGCTGCCGGCCTCGCGGATGAGTGCGGGATCGTAGGGCAGGTTTTCCGCGAGGTAGATGCGGTAGATGTCGCGCGCGCCGTCTTTGGTGGGGCGGTGGACTTTGATTTTGCGATCAATACGGCCGGGGCGGAGGATCGCGGGGTCGATGAGGTCGGCGCGGTTCGAGGCGAGGATGATGACGACTTCGGCGAGCGATTCGATGCCGTCCATCTCGGTGCAAAACATGGGGACGAGCGTGCTGAGGATGTTCGAGTGGCGGGAGGCGCGGCGGGTGCCGAGGATGCTCTCGGCTTCGTCGATGAAAAGGAACGGGAGAAATCCTTCGCGCCGTTTTTCCCGCGCCGTGGCGAAGATTTCGCGGACGATGCGCTCGCTTTCGCCAACCCACATGTTGAGGATTTCGGGTCCCTTGATGTGCATGAAATACTCGCGCATCTCGCTGCCCGTCTGCGCCTGGAGCTGCTGGGTGAGATTGTAGGCGGTGGCTTTGCCGATGAGCGTCTTGCCGCAGCCGGGCGGGCCGTGGAGGAGGAATCCTTTGGGCGTGCTGTGCTGGAAACGGCGGAACAAATCCGGGTGGAGCAGCGGCAGCTCGATGGCGTCGCGAATCGCCGCGAGCGCCTCCTCCTGCCCGCCCACCTTTTCCCACGGCAGCTCGGGGACGGAGTCGAGGTAGTATTCATCGGCGTGCGGGCGCGCGAGGACTTCGATGGCGACCTTGTAGTTCGTATCCGTGCGCACTTCGTCGCCGACCTTGAGCTTTTCCTTCATCAGCAAATCGCCGCGCTGGAGCACGAGCGATTGCATCCCGTGCTCCGTGCCCACACGCAGGCGGTCAGGCCCGAGGAGTTCCGCGATCTTCACCACCGGCCCGCTCTTTTCAAAACCGAGGTCGCCCACGATCACGTAAGCCTCATTGACCAGCACCCGTGTCCCGCGCCGCAGCGCCTCCATGCTCACGCGCGGGTCGATGTTGCAATAGTAGTCCGCGCCGCCCACGACGATCTGTGCCGTCTCGCGATTCGCCGCGCCGAGGAATGTGCCGATGCGGTTCGCCGGCGACGTCACCTTCTTGATGATCGCGTCCATTTTCTCGATGGTCTGCCGCGCCTCGCCGACCATGTCCTCCTGCTCAGCAAATTCGATCCGCAGATCGAGCAACTCGCCCCGCACGACATCGCCCGGCGGCAGCGCGGCGATGACCCGGTCGAGCCGGTCGAGCGGCGTGAGGAATTCTTCCGGTGCGTTGAGGTCGAAAACGTTGTCGTCCATCGTTGCGAAGTTTTTTCACGATACCCGCAGCCCGCTTTGCCGCAAACGCGAGCGGGCCGCGCGCGCAGATATCACCCACACCCTCTGGCTGAAAAGCTGCTACTTTCGCACCGCCGATGAAACTCCCCCTCCTCCTCGCCGCGTCGCTGCTCGCCCTCCCGCTCGCGGGACGCGCAGCGGCCCCGACCAAACCGATCCTTTTCGTGACTCAGGTGCCGATCGCCAAGGAGGTGAACGACCGCACCGTGGCGATCAGTTTCCAGGGCATCGGTTCCGTTTTTTCCAATGCCCAGGCCGACACCGCGCACTGCGGACGCGGCGGCGCGCTGTGGGTCTATTATCCAGGCGGGGCCAACGGCACGCTCGTGAATCTGACCCAGACCGCGACGTGGGCCGTGCCGGGCGGACAGCCGGCGGCGGGCACCATCGCAGTGCGCAATCCGGCGGTGTCGTGGGATGGGACCAAGGCGGTCTTCAGCATGGTCGTGGGGGCGCCGTCGTCGGCCAGTGATGCCACGCCGTTTTTCTGGCAGCTTTATGAAATCGGGCCGCTGGCGCAGGGCGGGCAGCCGGTCATCACGAAAGTCGCCAACCAGCCGGCAAACTACAACAACGTGAGTCCGTGCTACGGCTCGAACGGGCGCATCATTTTTGCCAGCGACCGCCCGCACAATGGCGCGGCGCACCTCTGGCCACCGCTCGAGGAATACCTCGATCTGCCCACGGTCTCGGGCCTGTGGAGCCTCGCTCCGGCGGCGAACGATCTCTTCCTCGTGCAGCATTCTCCGTCGGGTTCCTTCAATCCGATCATCGACAGTTTCGGACGGCTGATTTTCATCCGCTGGGATCATCTCGTGCGCGACGCCGAGGCCGTGACCGACCGCACGCCGGACACCGTGCACGGCGACACCTACGCGAAGACCTTCAACGGCACCGGCATCTTTTCCAGCGAAGCGGCGAACGCCACTTTCCAGTACAATGTGAACCCGGAGTTCTTTCCCGAGCCGCGGAACTTCGACCAGTCGGGGCGCTTTGGCACGAACCTCAAGGGGCAGTCGTTCAATCAGTTCACGCCTTGGATGATCAATCAGGACGGCACCGGCGAGGAGATCGTCAACCACGCCGGACGGCACGAACTCGGGCCGAAAATCGACACAAGCTTTGACAACAGCAACGGTCCGC
>JAYVNN010000157.1:0-5397 GCA_043758435.1 Chthoniobacter sp. | reverse complement strand
CGCGGGGCGGCACGAATTCGTAAGTGACGGCCCGTCGGGCGCGCTCGGGATCGTGTGGTCGCAAGCCGTGGAGCGCGGGTTTCAGCCAAACTTTTCCACCAGCCCCGAAAACGCCGAATCCAACCACGAAAACCCATGAGCCATTCCTTTCCCCTGACCGCCTCGGACCGGATTCTTTTCTTCGCGCCGCATCCCGACGACGAGTCGCTCGGCGGCGGCGGGCTGGTGCAAAAAGCCATCGCTGCCGGGGCGCAGATGCGCTTCGTTTTCGTGACCAGCGGCGACCGCAATCCGTGGCCGCAGCGCGTGCTGGAAAAGCGCATTTTTCTCGATGCGCCCGCGCGCCGCGGCTGGGGCGCGCGCCGCCGGCAGGAGGCGCTCAATGCGCTCGGCGTCCTCGGCATCGGCGAACCGGCGGAAGCGCATTTTCTCAACTGGCCGGACCAGGGCGTGACGCCGCTGCTCATGGCCGCGGATGAGGCGGCGCTCGAAACCATCTGCGCGATGATCGCGGAATGGCGGCCCACGCATCTCTTCACGCCCGCCGCCGAGGACACGCACCCGGATCACAGCGCCTTTTTCGTGCTCGTGCAGCTCGCTCTCGACCGCCTGCGCCGCCGCGGCGTGACCGTGCGCCACGCGCTCAGCTACCTCGTGCATGTGCCCAAGACGAAGCTCGCGCTCGACCGCCGCGCGCTCCGTCTTTCGCCTGCGGAAAAAGCCGTGAAGGCCGACGCCATCCAGGCCCACGAGACGCAGATGCTTTCCAAAAAGCGCTTCCTCGCCCACGCGCAGGAGATCGAGGAATTCCACCTCGCGCTGCATCCGCACGACCGGCATCCGCATCATCCCATCGTCAGCGCCGATCAGGGGCGCGGGGCGCTGCGCTTGAAACTGCGGCTGCCCCGACCGCTCCTCAGCTACCGCGGCGCCACGCTCCACCTCGCGCTCGAAACGCATCTCGAAGGCAGCCTCCGCTGGTCGCTCCCGCTGCCGGGCCGCACGGCCAAAGCGCCCATCACCGACGCCGTGACCGGCGCGACGCGGCGCTGGGCCACCGTGCGGATCAAAGGTCGCACCGCCACGGTTTCGCTGCCCATCGCCGCGGCGCAACCGCTCGCCCGGCTCTTCGCAAAATTCGACCGCCGCCCGCTGTTCTTCGACATCGCCGGCTGGCGCGAACTCCCCGTCGATGCCACCCGCGGCCCGAAAGTGCGCCTGCACTCTTTCGACGCCGCGCGCCGCCCGACCTCCGCGGAATAGCCGCTGCTGCTGTAGGGGAAGCTGCCAGCTTCCCCTACAGCGGCGCGGCAACTGCGGTCGTCATTCCTCGTTCGCGAATTCCTTCCCGCGAATCTGCAAAAACGGGCGGCTGAGGACGACGGTCTCGAACGCCGCGCTGATGCGCCCATCATGCGTTTCGAGTGCGCCGCGCATTTCCGCGAGCAGCGGACGGTCGGAGAGTTGCACGGCGCGGCCGAGGGAGTAGCCGAGGAGTTTGCGGCAAAACTGGTCGGTGAATTCGCGGCGGCGCGTGGTCAGCAGGTAGTGGCGCAGCCCGTCCAGTCCGTCGAGCGGCGTGCCGTCGCGGAGCGTGGCTTTCACGTCGATGGGCCGGTCGGCGAGATCCTTGTCGCGCGCGCGACCGATGGTGTCGAAACCTTCGAGCGCGAAACCGAACGGATCGATCCGCACATGACAGCCCGCGCAGCGCGGGTCGGCGGTGTGTTTCTCGGTGAGCTGGCGGACGGTCAGCGTATCGGCGTTTTCCTCCTCGGGCAGACGCGGCACGTCTTTCGGCGGCTTCGGGAGGCGGTCGCCGAGCAGCGCTTCGGCGACCCAGTTGCCGCGCAGGATCGGGCTGGTGCGCGATGCGCCGGAGTTCTTCGCGAGCGTCGTGGCCATGCCGAGGATGCCGCCGCGCCCAAGTTTTTTCATGCCGTCCACGCGCCGCCATTCTTCGCCCGTGATGCCGGGGATGCCGTAGTGTTTCGCGAGCGGTTCGTTGAGGAAAGTGTAGTCGGCATCGAGGATGTCGGGCACCGCGCCGTCGCGCTGGAAGAGGTCGGTGAAAAAGCGGATCGACTCTTCGTACATCGCGCCGCGTAGCGCGGTGAATGTTGGGAAATGACGGTCACTTTTTTCGTCGAGGTGATCGAAGTCGCGGACGTGAATCCACTGGCACGCAAACTCCGTCGCCAGCCGCCGCGTGCGGACATCGCGCAGCATCCGGCGCATCTGCTCCACGAGCACAGCGGGCTCGTGCAGCTTGCCGGTGGCGGCGGCCGCGCGCAGCTCCGCATCGGGCGCGGACGACCACAGGAAGTAGCTCAGGCGGCTCGCGAGTTCGCTGTCGGAGACCGGGCCCGGCTCGCTGCCGGGCGCGGCTTTTTCCAGCCGGTAAAGAAACGCCGGAGCGACGAGCACGCGCGCGAGCGTCAGGCGGATCGCGTCTTCGTGCGGCAATTCCTCCGCGCGCAATTTTGCATATAGCCCGCGCAGTTCCGCCGTCTCCGCGCCGGTCAGCGGACGCCGGTACGCGTGATCCGCAAACTCCAGCACCGCGTCGAGCTGCCGCGGCTGCGTGTCGATGAGCCGCTGCTTAAACTCGGCCGCGCGCTGTTTGATGAACACGCCCAAAGGCTCCAGCCGCTTGTCGCCGTTCGGCGCATTCGGGCCGTCCTGCGACGAGTATTGCCAGATTTGCTCGAACGCATCGACGAGTGCGAGCGCGTCTTGGCTGACGAAACGCAGCTCGTCCCACAGCCGGTCGAGTTGCGCGCGTTGCGCGTCGTCGAGCATGAGCCGCGCGAGATGTTCGTCCTCGCGGTGGAAAAGCGTGAGCGTCACAACTTCATCCACCGGCACGATTTTCGAGTAGCAGAGCGCCGCCGGAAACATCTGCCGGAATTCCTCGAACGCGGACTCGAACCGTTTGCGCGCCGCGCTGCCTTCATTGGTGAGAATCGGTGTGGCGAAGGAAATCTCCCGCTGCCCCCACGAGCCCACCGATGCGCTCTCCTGCACTGCGCTGGCCTGCAATCCCACGTCTGCGGGCTTCGTCGTGAGCACCTGCATTTGCACGCTGCCCTCTGCGCCGCTCGCAGCGAGAGTGCCGGTCGTGACGAACTCGCAGCCCTCGGCGAGTTCGGCGGGCAGATGAATCTCGATCACCGCTGGAGCGCGCACGCACAGGCTCGCGGCGTCAATCGGCTGGCCGCCCAGGTGCTTGCCAAACATCGCCGGATCAAGACCGACGGAAGAATTTTCGATTCGCGATTTTTGATTTTCGATTGCCGGTCGTGCGGCGGAAAACAGCGGGCCGCCGAGCGAGGTGAGCTGGCTGTGGAGCTTCGCGTCGGGGCTGGCTTTGTCGGCGGGCGCGGCGGAGGTGAGCAGCGCTTGCACGGCGGCGGCGAGCTTCTGCTTTTCACCGGCAGTCGCGGCGGACTGCCATTTCGCGAGCAGCGAGCCCGGCTCGATCACCGGCCTGCCGTCGCTGCCGCCGCCGTCCGGCTCCGTATAGAAATGCCACACGCCCGCGTTGCCGAAACGGTCCGCGTGCGGATTGCCGGCGAGCACATCGGGCGAAACATCCTCGGCGAGATTCCACGTCCGCGCGTTTTCCCCGCTGCTCGTGAGCGCGAGATCGACCGCAGTGAGATCGCACGAATGATTGCCGTCGCGCGGCCCGATGAGCACGGACACAATATCGCCGGGCTGCACCGCGAGATTTTCCACCGGGCCGGCTTTCACCGGCGTGCCGCCCTGTGAGACGCCCGCCGCGAGCCGCTGCCGCGTCGCACCGCGGCGAAGTTCCAGCGCCCACGTCACGCCATTCCCGCACTCGGGATGCGCGTGCGTCACGGTCGCCTCGATGCGCATCGTCGCCGCCACGGGACTGCGCCAGCCGACGCCGGCTTGCAGCTTCGGCGACGGATGCACGGCGACGCTGTGCGGCTTCATGTTGCCCGGCACGCGGACGTGCTGATCCGACGAATTCGCGATGAGCAGCGGCGTCTCGCCGCTGCCCCAGCCCTTGATGAAATCGTATTTCGGATCGGCCAGAATCTTGGCCGTGAGATACGCCTCGATCTTCGCCGGCCCGTTCGCGCCGATGCCGAGATAGCTGAACCACGCGCCCAGCGCCTCCGCGTCCACGCCATGTTTGCGTGCCAGTTCCGCGACCTCCACCGGCCCCGCCGCCGCGCCCGCCTCGGCCGCCGCCGCGAGCGATCTTGCCGTCGCCGCAAAAATCCGTGCGCGCTTTTCCGCCAGCTCCGCGCTGACGGCGCGCACCTCGCGCAGCAGCAAATCCGGCCGCCCCGGCGCGACGAGCCGCGGCTGCTGCCAGACCACGAAATCGTTCTCGTTTCCATCGCCCGCATCGGACGCCGCGAGGTAAAGCGTCACGTCCTTGCCGTCCGGCGACGCGGGGATTTTCAGCCGCACCTCCTGCTTCGCCGCGAGCGGACTCACCGGCTCCATCCACGCCTTCGGCCCGCCGACTTTTCCGATGTGGCCCACGCTGCCAAATTTCCACAGCGCCTTCTGCCACTGCGCGACTTCCGCCGCGAGCGCCGCCGCATCCGGCTTCGCGCCACGCCAGCGCGCGCGGATTCCATCGAGCAAAAGCGACGGTTCCTTCGCCTCGAGCACCGCGAAAAGCGCCGCGAGATATTTTCCATTCAGCCCGCGCTCCTTCGCCACGGCCTCCGCAGCTTTGCCATCGCGGCGCATCGTGAGTGTGGCCGCGAAATACTTTTCCAGCGCGATCCGGCCGCCATCGCTGCTGACCATCCCCGCGCCGTCCACCTTCACCTTTTCGCCGCCCGACTCAGTGAACTCGCGATAGAATCCGCGAATCTTCGCGAGCATTTCCTCCGTCCAATCGCGCCGCGTCGTGCTCGGTGAAAAACGAATCCCATCCGGCAGCAGCATCGCGTGGCTGGCGATTTCCTTAGCCGCGTCGAGATACTTCGTGAGCAGCGACGGCGACATCACGAGCGCGTTGCCGGTGTTCGTGAAGCCTTCGCCCGCCGCGCCATCCACGGGAAATTCCCGCGCCGGATCGAGCGTCTCCACGCTCGTGAGATCGCGCAGCGTGTAGGTGTATTCCGCGTTCGACAGCCGTCGCAGCACCACCGGCCCCGGATCGCCCGCGCGGGCCAGAGCCACGGCATCGAGCGTCGCATTCACCCAGCCGGCGAGCCGCGCCTTTTCCTCCGGCATCGGCTGCGCTTTTTTCTTCGGCGGCATCTCGTTGTTCACGAGTTGCTCGGCCACGAGTTGCCAGATTTTCGGCTGCCGCTGCACCGCCGCGAGCGAGGTGAAAACTTCCAAATCCAAATCGCCCTTCTGCTCCTCGGTCGAGTGGCACTTGAGGCAGTATTCCTT
>JAYVNN010000156.1:0-5422 GCA_043758435.1 Chthoniobacter sp. | reverse complement strand
CATCGCCGCCTTTTTCGACGGCTACCTCCACCACCTCGCGCGCGAAATCCCGCGCACCCCGGGCCGCCTGCTGCCCGGCATCCTGCCGCTGCTCGACGTGCTGAAGCCGCGCGAGGACATCGTGCTCGCCCTGCTCACCGGCAATCTCGCGCGCGGCGCGGAGATCAAGCTGCTGCACTACGGCGTGTGGCATTACTTCGAGTTCGGCGCGTATGCCGACGACCACCACGACCGCGACCAGCTCGGCCATTTCGCCAAAGCCCGCGCCCTCGAACGGCACGGCATCGACTTCGCGCCCGAGTGCATCTTCGTCCTCGGCGACACCCCGCACGACATCACCTGCGCGCGGGCCATCGGCGCGCAGGCCATCGCCATCGCCACCGGCAAATTCACCCGCGCCGAACTCACCACTCACGCCCCGGATTTTCTTTTCGACGATCTCAGCGACGTGAATGCGGTGCTGGCGGCGCTCGGTGCGGAGTGAAAAAGGACGCGCCTACTGGCCGCGCGGGGCCGGTGGATTGCGCGCCCCGTCGCGGTCGAAATCGTCGTCGATAATCCGCGGGCCGAGCTTCTTTGCCGCCTCCTCGGTGAGCGTGTAGTCGATGACGTTGCTAACCGGCGTTTCGCCACCCTCGGTGAGGTAAATCGTATAAGTTCCCGGCTTCCTGCCGTCGTAGTTGAATTGCATCTCGCGCTTCGCGGTTCGCGTGAGCACGGTTTTTCCGTTGAAACGCACAACCCAGTCCAGCCGCGCATTCACCGCGGGCGGCACGGCCGAGCGATAGACGGTGAAATCCGGCCCGAGCCAGACACGCACCTTCCCGTCCGCAGCACCCGGTTTTGCCGGATCGGCTTCCAGCGCCGGGGCCAGCAAGGTTTCCATCTTGCCCAGCCGCGTTTGGAATTCGTCGGACTGGCTGGCGACCTTGCCGAATTTTTCCGCCACGGCTTCCAGCTTTTTCAGCCGGGCATCCAGTTGGGCAATCTCTGCACCCCCCGCGGCGGCGGCAAGAGCTGGCGGGGCTTTGATTTGCGGCACCCGCTCCAGGGCGTCATTGCGCTTCCTGATTTCGGCGAGGTTTGTGCCGAGATACTGCACGACATTCGCGAGGCGTTCGGAATCAAGCCGCAACCGGACCTCCGGCAACGTGGTTTTTTGCGCGGCCAGGAGCGCACGGAGCCGGTCTTGCGCCTCGGCCGCAGGGACGAGGTCGCCTGTTGCGCGGAGCACCCGGAGGTAGGTCGTCACGGCGCTCGCAGAGTCGCCTGCCGCTTCCAGACGCTGGCCCTCCAGATAGGCGGTGACCGCTTCGGATGAGTCCACCCACCAGCGGGCGACAGAATTGGAATACGCCGGGCCCATGATGGCACCGTAGAGCCGCTGAATGCGCAGCACTTCCTCCCAATGCTGTTCTTGGGCGGCGGTGCGGGCGAGGCGCAGGAGGTGATCGGCCGTGGTTTCGTCGGGGCGGCGCGCTTGAGCGGGAGCAAGGTGGAGGCTTTTCACGGCCAGTTCGCCGAGGAGCAGCGCCCGCAGGCGGATGGCTTCGTTCCCCCATGAGTCAGCACCAATGCTGTTGAGCGCGGTCGCGCGCCGCCACGCATCGTCGATGTCGCCGGAGAGAAACGCGGCGGTGGCCGCGGCAAATCCGCCAAACCAAAGCTGCAGGTTTTGCTGCTCGATTTGAAACGAGAAAAGGTTGTCCGGAACCCGCGGCAAAGCCTTGATTTCCGCCGCGACAGCCGCGATGTCGCCGAGGCTTTTGGCATGGGCAAGCTGCTCTTGCATCTGCCCCGTGGCCTCCGCGTAGGAGCGCTGCCGCGGTTTGAATTCATCCACCCGCCGCGTGATTTCTGAGTCGGGCAAAATGGGGTAGTTGCCCGCCATGTTGTCGCGCGCGAGTTGCTGAAAAACCGCCTCCAGCCGGAATCCATTGCCCGCCTCTTTCGCGGCGAGATACTCCATCCAGGTGGGGAGCAGCGTCACCACGGCCTTCAGCTTTCGGGCTGCCCGTTCTGTGTAAGGGGAGCGCGAACTGGGCTTGCTTTGGTCAAGCTGGCTGACTTCGCGGAGCAGTGGTTGCAGGTCCGCTTCTTTTTTTGCCGCGAGGCATTGCTCGCGCGTCCGTGCCACGAGCTTTTCCACCGTCGCGACAAAGGCCTCTTCGCGCGCATCGAGCAGTGCGGGGAGTTCGCGACGCAGCCGGCCAGCGGTTTCGCGGAGCGGTTGCAGGAGCGTGGGATCGTTTTCCAAACGCCCGGCGACCGCTTGCGCGGCAGACGCATTGGCACGGGCCAGCGCCTGGTCGACTTCCGTGAACAGACGCAACGTTTCGGCAAGGCGCTGCTGGTGCGCGCTGTCGGGTTTCTGGTCGCCCGCCGCAGTGCTCGCAAGCGTCTCGCTGCCTTTGCGCAGGGCTTCCGCGAGATTGTCGAGATCGTCGGCAGCGGCGTGACTGAGGACGGCAAGCGCGGCGGCGAGCAGGGAAAAGATACGGCGCAGCATGGGATTCATGGGTTAGGACGCGGCGGGGTCAGGCGGTTGCGAATGTCAGGCGGCAGCCGCGACTCAAAGGCACGCGCAGCTTCGTCGGTGAATTTGCGCTGAATCTGCTGGAGTAGCTGATCCGTCTGAGCCGAAGCAGCCGCGATTTTTGCCTCCTCGGGATGCGCACTCGTTATTTCCCCCAGCCGCACTGCCGCCCGGGCTGACGGCGCATATTTGCCATTCGTTCCCGCAGCCTGCCGGAAACTTTTGATCGCCTCGGCAAAAGCCTGGGCGGCGGCGAGCTGTTCGGCGACGGCGAAAGCCTTGAGCCCGGTCACATCCTCGGCAATCCATGTCGGGACTTGGTCTTGGCTGCGAAAAGCCACGAGGCGATAGGTTTCAACGATGCGGGCGGTTTCCAGCCAGTGGCCCGCTGCCGCGCTCTCATCGGCGAGCCGGAGCAGATAAGTTGCGCCGTCTTCTCCCGCTGCGGGTGCAGGAGCTGCGGCGAGTTCGAGGTAGCGTGGCAGGACGGCGAGCAGGAGGAGTCCTTGCAGGCGCATCGTTTCCGCAGTCCAGCCATTGAGATTCCCGGGCACGGGCCGTTCGTGAGGACTTTGTATGGCAGTCGCGGTCTGAAAGGCCGCGCCGATAAGCCCGGCGCGATACGCCGAATAGGCGTTCGCTATCTGGCCCAAGGTGGCAAGGTGCGCTGCGTACTCGCCTTCCTGCCCATTGAGCCGGGCTCGCAATTCGTCGATCACCGCCGGAATCATGTCGAGCGTCTTGATTTCCCGCAGCATCCGCACCGCCTCCGCGACTCCCTGCGTCGGTGCCAGGGCGGAAAGGCGGCGCGTGATTTCTTCCTGCGGGATGATCGGGTAGTCACCTTGGTTCCCGATGGATTGAAGAATGTTGTAGGCGGCCTTCGCATTTCCCGCGGTGCGCTGGGCGAGGTAATCCTGCCACTGCGCGACGGTGTGCTGGGCGGCTTGGAGTTTGCGATAGCTACGGGAGGGGCGGGGGTCTTCGCTCCGGGAAAACTGGCCGCGCTGCGGGCGGCTCACCTCGCGCAGCAGCGGGTCGAGTTCGGCCTCGGTCTTCGCGGCGAGGCAGGCCGACCCGGTTTTTTTCACGAGTTCCTCGATCGCGGCGATGGTGCGGTCGTCGCGCTCCTCGGTCAGTTTCGGCAGGTCGCGCAGCAGCGCATCGGCTTCCGCCCGAGCTTCGGCGGGAGCCGCTGCGCTGATTTGCCGGAGTGCGTTGCCGAGCCCTTCGCCCACTTCGGGCAAAAGCATCTCCACGCCTCGCCGCAGCGTCTCCGCGACCATGCGCTGCCGCGGGCTGTCGTCGCCGGTCGCGGCCTCCGCTTTGGCTGCCGCCTCGGCCAGCATGAGGCGCAGTTTTTCCAATCGCTCATCGAGCGGATCGGCGCGTCCCTGCAGGGCGAAAGCGAGGGCCAGGAAGGCAGTCAGCAATGAGGCGGTCTTCATACCGGGAGGGAGGTTGCACCTTTGATAGCAGTCCGCGGTTTTCCCACTACGCGAATTTTTTCCACGCCAATGGCGCGGTGCGGCGCTGCTGGCAAAATCCTTTGCCAGCGTCGCAGAGGCGTGCATAAATAGCCGCCTGTTTTTGGTGGACGGGATTTTGAAATCAGCGTTCCGTCCAGTCGTTAGAAAAAGCCAGGGTAGCTCAGTGGTAGAGCGGGGGACTCATAAGCCCTAGGTCGGGAGTTCAATTCTCCCCCCCGGCACTTCTAACCGCGACAAACTGACCGGCGGGTGACACAGCGCGGGTGTCAGCGTGGCGCGGGCAAAGGCGGGGCGCTTCTGGACAAATTGGGGACAGCAATCTGCTAGGGTTCGCGGCAGACTTCCCAATATGAGATTCGACCGCTTTACCCAAAAAATGCAGGAGGCCGTGCAGGCAGCGCAGGATCTCGCCTCGAAGGCGGGGCATGCTGAAATCGACAACGAGCATTTCCTGCTCGCGCTGCTGGAGCAGAGCGAGGGGCTGGCGGGGCCGCTGTTCGACAAGCTGGGCGTCGCGCCGCGCGACATCGAGGACGCGGTGCGGGCGGAACTGGCGCGGCGGGCCACGGTGCATGGCGGGCAGGTGGGCATCGGGCGCGAGCTGACGGCTACGCTCAATGCCGCGGAGGGCGAGATGACGAAGCTGAAAGACGAATATCTCAGCGCGGAGCATTACCTCCTCGCGCTGGCCGATTCCAAAGTCGGAGCCGCGCGCATTTTGAAACACGCGGGAATCACGCGGGAGAAGCTCTGGGGCGCATTGCAGCAGGTGCGCGGTTCGCAGCGCGTCACGGATCAGCATCCCGAGGGAAAATATCAGACGCTGGAAAAATACGGGCGCGATCTCACGGCGCTGGCGAAGAAGGGGAAGATCGATCCCGTCATCGGGCGCGACGATGAAATCCGCCGCGTCATGCAGGTGCTCTCGCGGCGCACGAAAAACAATCCGGTGCTCATCGGCGAGCCGGGCGTGGGGAAGACGGCGATCGTGGAAGGGCTCGCGCGGCGCATCGTCAGTGGCGATGTGCCGGAGTCCTTGAAGAACAAAAAGATCATCGCCATGGACATCGGCTCGATGATCGCCGGCGCGAAATTCCGCGGCGAATTCGAGGACCGGCTCAAGGCTTTCCTCAAAGAAGTCACCGACTCGCAGGGCGAAATCATCCTGTTCATCGACGAGCTGCACACCATCGTCGGCGCGGGCGCGAGCGAGGGCGCGGTCGATGCGAGCAACATGCTCAAGCCCCAGCTCGCGCGCGGCGAGCTGCGCACCATCGGTGCCACCACGCTCGATGAATATCGCAAGTACATCGAAAAGGACGCCGCGCTGGAGCGGCGCTTCCAGCCGGTGCAGGTCGATGAGCCGAGCGTCGAGGACACCATCGCCATCCTGCGC
>JAYVNN010000155.1:0-5434 GCA_043758435.1 Chthoniobacter sp. | reverse complement strand
GCGGTAGGCCTGAATCCGAGGCTGTGACTCGGCGATGTAGGCTGACGGAAGAAAGGCGGGAGCGGTGGAAGGCGAAAGGCGAAAGGCGAAAGGCGCTGGCGTGGACTCGGTCGGGTGCTGCCAGCCGCGGCGGTTGCGGTTTACCGCGGGTGCTGTCGGCGCGTCTTTTTCCTCGTTCGCGCCATCGCCTTTCGCCTTTCGCCTTTCGCCTTTTTCCCTGCTCCACTCCGCCTCCCGCGTCACGACGAAATCCGTACGGAGGATGACTTCGAGGCGCGGGCGCACTTTTTCACCCTTCAATTTCGACACCGCCTGGCGCAGCAGCGAGCAGTAGAGATCGAAGCCGATGGTGACGATGTGGCCGCTCTGCGCGGTGCCGAGGATGTTGCCCGCGCCGCGGATTTCGAGATCGCGCATAGCGATTTTGAAACCCGCGCCGAGCGAGCTGTATTGCTTGATGGCGTTGATGCGCTTGCGCGCTTCGCCGCCGCTCATCATGTCGCGCGGGAGCAGGAGATAAGCGTAGGCCTTGTGCTGGGCGCGGCCCACGCGGCCGCGGAGCTGGTAGAGATCCGCGAGGCCGAAGCGGTCGGCGCGGTCGATGATGATGGTGTTCGCGTTCGGAATATCGAGGCCGCTTTCGATGATCGTCGTCGAGATGAGCACGTCGGCGTCGCCCATGACGAAGGTCTGCATCACGTCTTCGAGTTCGCCTTCGTCCATCTGCCCGTGACCGATGACGAGCCGCGCTTTCGGGCAGAGCTGCGCGATGCGGTCGCGCGTTTTCTCGATGGACTGCACGCGGTTGTGGAGAAAGTACACCTGCCCCTGGCGCGCGAGTTCGCGGTTGATCGCATCGCGGATGATGCGCTCGTCGTACGGGCAGATGAGCGTGTCGGTAGGGATGCGGTTCGCGGGCGGCGTCTCGATGGTGCTCATGTCCTTCGCGCCCATGAGCGAGAGGTAGAGCGTGCGCGGGATGGGCGTGGCGGAAAGCGTGAGCATGTCCACGAGCTGAAACATTTCCTTGAAGCGTTCCTTGTGCAGCACGCCGAAGCGCTGCTCCTCGTCGATCACCACAAGCCCGAGGTTTTTGAAAGCCACGTCCTTCGAGATGAGCCGGTGCGTGCCGACCACCACATCCACCGAGCCGTCGCGCAAACCTTCCAGCGTTTTGCGCTGCTCGGCGGGCGTGCGAAAGCGGGACATCGTCTCGACGGAGATCGGGTAATCGCTGAACCGCTCGCGGAAATTCTGGTAGTGCTGCTGCGCGAGGATCGTCGTGGGAACCAGGATGGCCACTTGTTTCCCAGCCGTCACCGCCTTGAACGCCGCGCGGATCGCGACTTCGGTTTTGCCAAAGCCCACGTCGCCGCAGATGAGGCGATCCATCGGGCGCTCGCTCTCCATATCGGCCTTGGTCGCGGCGATGGCGGTGATCTGGTCGGGGGTCTCTTTGAAAAGAAACGAGGTCTCAAACTCGTGCTGCCATTTCGTGTCCGCGGGAAAAGCGAAGCCCACGGCAGTCTCGCGCTCGGCGTGCATGGCGAGGAGTTTCGAGGCGTAATCGAAGACCGCTTTCTCCGCGCTCTTCTTGGCCTTCGCCCATTTGCCGTCGCCGAGCTGCGAGAGCTGCGGGTTGCGTTTTCCCACGCCCACGTAGCGCGAGATGAGGAACGACTGCTCCAGCGGCACGTAGAGCCGCGCGTCATCGGCGAAGGCAACCACGAGCACCTCCTCGGTTTTACCATCGGCACTCGGGAGGGACTTCATGCCCTCGTAGCGGCCGATGCCGTGTTCGAGATGGACCACGAGGTCGTCGTCATTCAGCTCGCTGAAATCGATCTGCGTCCGCTGCGCCTGATCGCGGGCGCGGCGCAGCGCGAGGCGGCGGGCGCGGTTGTTGCGGTAGCGGCCGAAAAGCTCGGCGTCGGAAAGCACGGCGATTTTTCCTGCGGGAAAAACAAAACCGCGGGCGAGCGGGCCGATGGTGAAGCGCAGCGGGTCCGTCTCGACCGGCGGGATGAGGTCGTTGAGGCGCTCGATCTCGCCCTCGTTGTTGCAGAAAATGTGGACGCGCCAGCCCGCCAGCCGCCACTCACGGAGCTGGGCGAAAAAGCGTTCGCGCTTCATTTCATCGACGACGAAATCGCCGGCCTCGAATTCACCGAGCCCGTGGTCGAGGAAGGCGGTGGTGAAATCCTCGGCAACGGGCGGTGCTACCGTTTTCACCTCCGCAATTTCCTCCACTTCCAACTCATTTGTCGCGAGCGCCGAGCCTTCCAGAATCCGCACCCGCGCGTCCTTAAAATCCGTCCCCGCATCCATCGTCAGATCCTCGGCGCGGATGAGTTCGCGCAGCGTAGTGCTCGCCGTGGGGCGCTCGTCGGTCGTGGCGTCGCCGAGGAGAAAGCTGGCGGTATCGACATGGCGCACGCTGGTCTGCGTATCGAGGTCGAACTCGCGCAGCGACTCGATCTCGTCGTCGAAAAGCTCCACGCGCACGGGCAGCGAGTGATGAAACGAAAACACATCGAGAATCCCGCCGCGCACCGCGTACTGCCCACGCGCCGCGACCGTGGGCATGTGCTCGTAGCCGGCCTTGGCGAGCTGCGCGAGGAGCGCCGCGCGATCCAGCCGTGCGCCGCGCGCCAGCTTGATCTCCAGCTTTTTCAGGACCGCGGAGGAGGGGACATCGTCGTCTAGCGAGCCGTGCGTGAGGACGACAATTTCCTTTTTCCGCGAAGTGGCCAGCGTCTGCACCAGTGCCAGCCGCTCGGCGGTGGTCTCGGGATCGGGCAGCGCGCCCTCGACGAGCGTGCGCTCGGCCTCGGGAAAAAAGAGTGCGCCGGGGTGCCAGTGGAGCAGCTCATTGTGCATCGCCTCCTGCGCGCGCACGTCGGCGCAGACGATCCACACGCGCCCCTTCACCGCCCGCGCGAGCAGCGCCGCGAGTACGGGCCGCGCGCTTTCCACCACCTGCTCAAAGGCCACCGCCGCCACGCCGGTACGCGCCGCTCCCAGCTTCTCCGCGAGCGGCGGGGAGGCGGCGAGTTCGTCGAGCAGATCGGATTTTGCGGTCATCCGCGGGCGGATGATTTCGCGCATTCGCACGGGGGGCGCAAGCTGGCGCTGGCGCGGTATGAATATCTCCCGCAGGCGGTCGTGACCGGTGGCGGCGGAGCCGGAAACTATTTAGCGAACGTTTATTCGGTCGATGTCGCGACCGCTTTGAGGAGGAAAAACTCGATCTGCCCGGCAGGGACCGAAAGCTTGTAAACGCCGAGAAGCACCCGCCGTCCGCTGTGGACGATGAGATTGCCGCTGTATTTTTGGGTGGCGAATTCCGGTTGCACGACCTGCGTGGCGCTGCCGTCCTTGGTCTTGCCGGTGTCGTAGGTTTCAAAGCGGAGCAACTCGACGCGCTGCGGGACGGTTTCGAGCAGGATGCGCTTGCCGTCGGCAAGAACCGTGGGCGTGACTTCGAGGGTATCGCCGCAGTTGCGCACCTCCCAGGCGTTGGGGACGAGCGAAGCGCTCAGCGGCGAGGGCGTGGTGGGCACGGCGGCACCGACGTTTTGCGGGACGGTGGGCGGATCGAAATCGGTGGGATATTTCTTTTCCACAATCGACTCGCTCACGCCGCGCTCGCCATCGAGCAGCGTGAGGACGGGCCAGGCGAGCAGTGTGGCTTCCTTCTTTTTGATCATCTCCTGGATTTGCGCGAAGGCGGTTTCGATGCGCGCGTCCTGGTCGGATTGCAATTCGGGCAGCAGTTGCAGCGCGCGATCCTGCGGCAGCGCGACCATCTGCACATCCACGCGCACGTTCCAGCGCGCCTTGAGCAACTGCACGGTGCGTTCCGCTTTCTCTGCGGCGTAGTCCCGCGCTGGCGCGGGCTGCGAAGGGGCGGGTGTCTGGGCGGGGGCAAGGCCGAGTTGCGTTGCGAAAAGTGCAAGGGCCACGGCGGCGATGAGGGGAAGTTTCATCCGCGCAGCCTGACACTCGGCGGGAGTGTGGACAAGGGCCGCGCCGGTCTGTTGCGCCGCTGCCGGGGGAAGCTGGCAGCTTCCACTACAGTCGGCGCGCGGCGAGTTCGGCGGCGAGCTTCGGGCCGGTGGTGCGCGGGCCGAGGGCGCGGCCTTCGAGGGTGGCGACGGGCTGGACGCCGAGCCAGGAGTTCGTGAGGAAAATCTCGTCGGCGGTGGTGACGTGTTCGCGGCGGAGGCGGCGCTCCTCGACTTTGCGGCGGGCGATGACCCATTCGCGGATGACGCCCGCGCGCGCACCGCTGGAGCGCGCGGGAGTCGAAAGGCGGTCGCCGTGGAGGAGAAAGACGTTCGCGCAGCAGGCGGAGATGAGTTCGGCGCGGTCGTTGAAGAGCAGCGCCTCGTCGAAGCCGCGGCGCTGCGCGTGCGCGAGGACGTCGGCTTGGAACCAGTAGTTCGCGGTCTTCAGGCCGCCGAAAAGCGGGTGGTGGGTTTCGTCGTGCAAGGTGAGTTCCCACGCGTCGTCGGGATTGGGCGCGGCGCGGTCTTCGACGAAAATGAAGATGCGCGGATGCGGGGCGGGGGCGGTGAGGGGGCCGTCGCCAGCGGTGACATAGAGGCGGGCGAAGCCGTCGCGCGCGGCGCTGTGGAAAAGCGTGGGCGCGGCGCGGAGGGCGGTTTCATCGGCGGCGAATTCGCGCTCGGCGCACGCCTGCACGAGCCGCGCGAGATGTTGCTCGAAAAACTCCGCCTCGCCGCGGGCGATGCGCAGGCTTTCAAAGACCGCCATGCCGTAGCGGAAGCCACGGTCGGTGAGCGGGAGCGAAGCGCACGGCTCGAAAGCCGCGCCGGTCCACCTCCACGCGGTCACGAGATCGTCAGTTCTTTCGTGATTTGGAAGCGCTCGATGCGCTTGCGCAAAGTCGCGCGGGTGATGCCGAGGAGCTTGGCGGCGCGGACCTGGTTGCCCTTGGTCGCGGTCATCGCGTAGAGCGTGAATTCGCGCTCGAGCCACGGCAGGAGCTGCACGTCGGGATCGACTTGCGCGGCCTTGAGCAGCACCTCGATGGCGGCTTGCGTGGTCTGCGTCGCGGCCTCGCCGGCGGCTGGCGCGCTGGGCTCCGCCGGGTCGCCGGGGCCGAAGGGGATGTCGCGTGGCGTCAGCAAATCGGAACTCGCGAGCACGCAGGCGCGCTGGATGGTGTTCTCGAGTTCGCGCACGTTGCCGGGCCACGAGTGGCCTTCCAGCACGCGCACGGCCTCCTCGCTGAGCTGGAGACGCGGGAGCATTTTTTGCGCGGCCACTTTTTGGAGAAAATACTCGGCGAGCAGACGGATGTCCTCGATGCGCTGGCGGAGCGGGGGAAGCTGCAGGCGGACGACGTTGAGCCGGTAGAAAAGATCCTCGCGGAAATTTTTGACGGCGATTTCCTGCTCGAGGTTTT
>JAYVNN010000154.1:0-16091 GCA_043758435.1 Chthoniobacter sp. | reverse complement strand
TCAGGCGGTGAGCGTTTTTGCCACGCAGCCCGCCGGCGATCATGCGGTGCCTGGCTGCCCGAGCCTGTGCTTCAGCCCGGATGGCTGCTTTGTTTACGTCGCTGATGAGGACGCGAATGCGGTGCTCGTGTACAAGGTGCCGTAGATTCTGCGGCTTCGCGTCATGCGACTCGACCAATGGCTGTGGGCGGTTCGTGTTTTCAAAACGCGCGTGCTCGCCGTGGAGGCGATCAAAGCCCGGCAGGTGAAAGTGAACGGCGCGGAGACGAAGCCTGCGCACGAGGCCCGAGGCGGGGAACTCGTGACCGCGCGCGTGGGCGTGATGACGCGGACGCTGCGCGTGCTCAACGCACCGGACTCGCGAGTCGCGGCAAAACTGGTCGCGCAATTTGCCGAAGACCTCACGCCGCATGAGGAGCTGGCAAAGCGCGACGAGCGCAGCCAGCGTGCGCTCTCCTTCCGTCCGAAAGGCGCGGGTCGGCCGACGAAGCGCGAACGCCGATTGCTGGATGAATTGGGCGGCGAGTGACGGGCGAAACTCAGAAATCAGCCACGGATGAACACGGATTTGCACGGATGGGATTGCAAAATCCGTGTTTCATCCGTGTTCATCCGTGGCTAACAACACCTCCCGCCCACCATGCCCCATCCTTCGCTCCTCTCCGAACCCGCCACCGATCCGCTCTCGCTCTACCGCCTGCGCGATGGCATCGTCTCCGTCGATCTCCTCGCCGCCGCGCTGGCGCATCTCGATTTTTTCACCTGGCTCGCCGAGCACCCGTCCACGCTCGGCGCGATCTGCGCGCATTTTGAAATCCATCCGCGCCCGGCGGACGTGATGATGACGCTCTTTACGGCGATGGGGCTCGTCACCTCGGCGGGCGGTTGCTTCCACCTCACGCTGCGGGCGCGCGAGCATTTGTGCGCGGGCTCGCCGTGGAATCTCGCGCCGTACTACGTCTCGATGAAAGACCGCGCGCCCACGCTCGACATGCTCAAAGTCCTGCGCACCGGCAAGCCCGCGAACTGGGGCAGCTACGATCCGCAGGCCTGGGCGCAGGCTATGGAGCGCGAGGATTTCGCCAAGCCCTTCACCGCCGCGATGGACTGCCGCGGCGTGCTGCTCGGGCCGGCGATGGCGAAGAAACTCGATCTCGCCGCGCAAAAATCCGTGCTCGATGTGGCCGGCGGCTCGGGCATCTACGCGTGCTCGCTGGTGGCGCGGCACACGCATTTGCGCGCGGCCGTTTTTGAAAAGCCGCCGGTCGATCGCATCGCGCGCGAGTGCATCGCGCGGCAGGACTGCACGGCGCAGGTGGAGGTCATCGCGGGGGACATGTTCACGGACGCGTGGCCGGCAGGTTTCGACACCCATCTCATCTCAAACGTGCTCCACGACTGGGACGAGCCGCTCGTGCGCGACCTGCTCGCGAAGTCCCATGCGGCCTTGGCTCCCGGCGGTCTGCTCATTCTGCACGATGCCTACATCAACGCCGAAAAGACCGGCCCGCTGCACGTCGCGGAATACTCCGCGCTGCTGATGAATATCACCGAGGGAAAATGCTATTCGCTCGCCGAGATGCGCGGGTATCTCGACGGCGCGGGGTTTGAGTGGCTGGAGTATCAGCCGACGGCGGTGAGCCGGGGTTACATTCTGGCGAGGAGGGTTTGAGGGAAATGAAAGCCGTTATCTTGATCGCAACGCAACGGAGTCGAAGCATACTTACTGTTAAGCAGCCGCTGGTTCCCCCCATTTAGAGTTAAGCAACTAGCATGTATGATAGCTGTGATTCTGCGCCGATGGCCGGTAATCCGATTCGTTATAGTCGGAGTGACGCTGACAGCTGTTACTCGCTTCGCAGCGCGAGAGATACCGAGAGGGCCTGTCGTTCTTGGATTGATCGCTTTGCTCGCCATCTTGTGCTTTTTATTCGCTTTTTGTTTCTCATGGCCGTGGTTGCCACGCCTTGTCGGCATGCGCGATCCGAAGCTGCGTTACATACGCTTTTTGCTTTTGTGCGGATTCCTTGGATTTTTCGTCGGGGTACTGGATTTGTTCAATCCTCCCACGTTCGGTGATGCGGGATCTTTGACTGGAATTGCTGGACTGATTTTTGGCTCAGTTACATATCTCCACCGACTCTATGACAGCAACAAAGTCGCATAACCGAGCGCTGAGCTTGAACTCATTTGGAAGTATTTGCCAACTGACCTGGCACTGCGCCGCCGTCCCGGAGGGACGCTGGAAATTAGCCGGGGGTAACACCCCCGGAATCCAACAACGAGAGGCGCGCACCCCGGAGGGGTGCCGGAAGATCGGCCTGCGCACAAGGTTCCAGCACCCCTCCGGGGTGCGCTCGTTTTGGGTTCGGTTCCGGGGGTGTTACCCCCGGCTAATTTCTTTGAACCCTCCGGGTTCGGTGAGGGGTCTGCCTTTGCTGCTGATGTTACTTTTACCCATGATGATGACCGCCGACGAACCCAAGCTGACCTACCCGCCTGCGCGCCATGCGGAGCAGGTCGATGACTACCACGGCGAGAAAATCGCGGATCCGTTTCGCTGGCTGGAGGATGACAATGCGGACGAGACGAAGGCGTGGGTCGAGGCGGAGAACAAGATAACCTCGGCCTTTCTCGATGCCGTGCCGGAGCGGGCGCGGCTCAAGGAGCGGCTGACGAAGTTGTGGAATTACGAGCGTTTCGGCACGCCCTTCCAGCAGGGCGGACGTTACTTTTTCACGCGCAACAGCGGACTGCAAAACCAGCGCGTGCTTTACATGAGCGACCGGCACGAGGCGCCGCCGCGCGTGCTTTTCGATCCGAACACGCTCTCGGCCGACGGCACCGTTTCGCTCGCCGGCTATGCGGTGAGCGACGACGGCGAACTGCTCGCCTACGGGCTCTCGCGCGCGGGCTCGGACTGGGAGGACTGGCATGTGCGCGAGGTGGCGACGGGCCTCGAGCGCGAGGATCTGGTGGAGTGGGTGAAGTTTTCCGGCGTGTCGTGGATGAAGGACGGGAGCGGCTTTTTCTACAGCCGCTTCGAGGCGCCACGCGTGGGCGAGGAGAAGAAGGGCGTGAATGAATTTCAAAAGCTCTACTTTCATAAACTCGGCACGAAGCAGAGCGCCGACACGCTCATCTACGAGCGGCGCGATCATGCCGACTGGGGCTTCAATGGCGCGGTCACGGACGACGGGCGCTTCCTCGTGATTCATGTGAGCAAAGGCACGGACACGAAGAACCTGACCTTTTACAAAGACCTCGCCGATCCTGCGGCGAAGGTGGTGGAGCTGATCCCCGCGTTCGAAGCAGCGTTTTCGTTCATCGACAACGACGGGCCGCTGTTCTTTTTCGAGACCGATCTCGAGGCACCGCGCAGCCGGGTCATCGCCATCGACATCCGCCAGCCGGAGCGCGCGCACTGGCGCGAGGTCATCGCGCAGGCGGAGGAGCCGCTGAAAAGCGTGAACGTGGTGCACCGGCAATTCCTCTGCAATTATCTGCACGACGCGCACAGCCTCGTGCGCGTGATGGAGTGGGACGGGAAAGCGCCGCACGCCCGGCTCGTGCGCGAGCAGGCGCTGCCGGGCATCGGCTCGGCCGAGGGCTTTGGGGGCAAGCGCGGGGACATCGAGACGTTCTATTCGTTCACCAGCTTCACCGCGCCAGGGACGATCTACCGGCTCAATCTCGTGAGCGGCGAGAGCGAGGTTTTCCGCGAGCCGCGCGTGGATTTCAAACCCGACGAGTACGAGACGAAGCAGGTCTTTTTCCCCTGCAAAGACGGCACGCGCATCCCGATGTTCATCACGCACAAAAAGGGTCTCGCGCTCGACGGCTCCGCGCCTGCGCTGCTCTACGGCTACGGCGGTTTCAATATCAGCCTCACGCCGTCGTTCAGCGTCACCGATCTCGTGTGGATGGAAATGGGCGGCGTCTTTGCGATGCCGAATCTGCGCGGCGGCGGCGAGTACGGCATCGCGTGGCACGAGGCGGGTATCAAGGCGCGGAAGCAGAATGTCTTCAACGACTTCATCGCCGCCGCAGAATGGCTGGTGGAAAACAAATACACCTCGCGCGAAAAACTCGCGATCCAGGGCGGGAGCAATGGCGGCCTGCTCATTGGCGCGTGCATGACGCAGCGGCCCGAGCTTTTCGGCGTGGCGCTGCCCGCGGTTGGCGTGCTGGACATGCTGCGCTTTCACAAATTCACCATCGGCTGGGCGTGGAAAAGCGATTACGGCTCCGCGGAAAATGCAGACGAATTTCGCACCCTCCTCGCCTACTCCCCGCTGCACAATCTGAAGCCCGGTGCGCGCTACCCCGCCACACTCATCACCACCGGCGATCACGACGACCGCGTTGTCCCCGCGCACAGTTTCAAATTCGCCGCGCGCCTCCAGGAATGCCAGCCACCGGACGGGCCGCCCGTGCTCATCCGCATCGAAGTCAAAGCCGGTCACGGCAGCGGCAAGCCGATGACGAAGATCATCGAGGAGAAAGCGGATCAGCTCAGCTTCCTCGTGCGCGTCTTTGGGATGACGCTGCCGTAACGATTGACGATGGCATCGCGCCAAAGCTTTGTCAGATTCGCGGGATTGTCCGCCTGAACGCATGATCCGCCGCTTTCTCCCACTGCTCGTCACCGCCAGTTGCCTCGCCGCCGAACCGGCGGTTCCGCCCGAGCATGCGGCGCAGATGGCGAAGGGCGTGGAGCTTTTCAACAGCGACGTGGGGAAGCTGCTCGCGGACCATTGTGTGAAGTGCCACGGCGGCGAAAAAGGCGTGAAAGGCGAACTCGATATGACGACGCGCGAGGCACTGATGAAGGGCGGTGAGAGCGGCGATGCGGTGCTGCCAGGGAAATCCGGCGAGAGCCTGCTCGTGAAGTCGATCCGGCATGAGGACAAGGATCTCAAGATGCCGAAGAAGGCGGACAAGCTCGCGGATGCGGCGATTGCGAAGATTGCGGAATGGATCGATCTCGGAGCGCCGTACGGCAAACCGCTCGTCGATGGCAAAGGGCGCGACCGCTCGAAGGTGACGGACGAAGACCGCAAGTGGTGGTCCTTTCAACCGCTCGCAAACGCGCAGCCGCTCGCGGTGAAAAACGAGGCGTGGTGCCGCTCGCCGATTGACCGCTTCGTGCTCGCGAAGCTGGAGGAGAAAGGAATCGCAGCGAACGCGGTGGCGGAGAAGCGCACGCTCATCCGCCGCGCGTATTTCGATCTCATCGGCCTGCCGCCGACGCCCGAGCAGACCGACCGCTTTCTCGCCGACGCCGCGCCGAAGGCCTACGAAAAGGTGATCGACGAGCTGCTCGCCTCGCCGCACTACGGCGAGCGCTGGGGCCGGCACTGGCTCGACCTCGCGCGCTACGCGGAAAGCCACGGCTACGAGCAGGACTACGACCGCCCGAACGCGTGGCACTACCGCGACTACGTGATCCGCGCGCTGAATGCGGATCAGCCGTTCGATGAATTCGTGCGCTGGCAGATCGCGGGCGACGAACTCGCGCCGGACAACGTCGAAGCGTGGAAGGCGACCGGCTTTCTCGCCGCCGGCACGCACGCCACGCAGATCACCGCGAACCAGGCGGAGAAGGAGCGCTACGACGAACTCGACGACATGGCGGCGACCATAGGCACTTCGATGCTCGGCCTGACCGTCGGCTGCGCGCGCTGCCACGATCACAAGTACGACCCGATCCCGACGCGCGACTATTACCGGCTGATCTCGACTTTCACGAAGACCGTGCGGAGCGACTACGACCTGATCGTGAACGCTGCGGAATTCAAACCGGCGAAAGCAAAGTGGGACGCGGCGCACGCCGGGATCGTCGCGGCCCGCGAGCGTTTTGAAAAAGAGCAATTGCCGGCGCGTCTCACCGAGTGGGAGAAACGTGGCGAGCGTCCGCCGCCGCCGCAGTGGCTCACGCTCGACAACGCGGAGGCGAAGTCCGAGGGCGGCGCGACTTTCACGCGGCAGCCGGACGGCTCTTTCCTCGCGAGTGGAAAGAACGTGGAGCACGACACCTATACCTTCACCGCGCAGTTGCCGGCGGTGGGTATTACGGCGGTGAAGCTGGAGGCGCTGGCCGACCCGTCGCTGGTCAAGAGCGGGCCGGGCCGCGCGGCGAACGGGAACTTTGCGCTGAGCACGATTGAGCTGTCATTCACGCCGCCGGGCGGTGCGGCGGTGGCGGCGAAATTTGTGAAGGCGCTCGCGACGTTTGAGCAGAAGGGGCTGCCGGTCGCGGCGGCGATTGACGGGGATGAAGTGTCGAGCTGGGCGGTCGATCCCGAGTTTGGGAAAAGCCACGCGGCGGTCTTCATCCTCGACGCGCCGCTGTCCGCGCCGGCGGGGAGTGCGCTGAAGTTCACGCTCAAGTTTCGCAACAACACGGGGCACAGCATTGGGCGTCCGCGCCTCTCGGTGACCACGGCCGCGCAGCCGGGGCTCGACGGCGCTGCGGGTTCCGCGGAAGCGCAGCGCGCGCTCGACGTGCCCGCGACGCAGCGCAACGACGCGCAGCGCGCCCTGCTGCTGCAGTGGTATCGCCCGCAGGATGCGGAGTGGCGGAAGCTCGACGCGGAGGTCGCGGCGCACGCGGCCACCGAGCCGAAACCGGAAAAGGTGCAGGCGCTCATTTCCTCCGAAGGCGTGCCCGCCGTGCGCAATCACACGCAGGGGCCGGACTTTTATGAGCAGACGTTTCTCCTCTCTCGCGGCGATTTGAACAAGAAGCAGGGCGAAGCGCCGCCGGGTTTTCTGACCGTGCTGGCGCGTGCGCCCGAGGAGCGCTGGACCACGCCCGCGCCCGACGGCGCGCGCACGCCGTGGCGGCGGGCCTCGCTCGCGAAATGGCTCACCGACAAGGATGCGGGCGCGGGGCACTTGCTCGCGCGGGTCATCGTGAACCGGCTGTGGCAGCATCATTTCGGGCGCGGGCTCGTGGCGACGCCGAGTGATTTCGGCGCGCAGGGTGAAAAGCCCACGCATCCCGAACTGCTCGACTGGCTGGCCGGCGAACTCATCCGCGGCGGCTGGAAACTCAAGCCGCTGCACAAGCTGATGATGACAAGCGCGGCCTACATGCAGAGCGCGCAGACCGACGCCGCGCGCCGCGCCGCCGACCCGGACAACACGCTCGTCTGGCGGCACCCGCGCAAGCGGCTGGAGGGCGAGGTCATTCGCGATTCGATCCTCGCGGTCACGGGCGCGCTCGATCCGAAAATGTTCGGCCCCGGCACGCTCGACGCGGCGATGAAGCGGCGCTCGATCTATTTCCAAATCAAGCGCAGCCAGCTCCCGCCGATGATGATTACCTTCGACGCGCCGGACACGCTGGGCAGCCTCGGCTTGCGCTCCAGCACCACCGTCGCACCGCAGGCGCTGCTGCTGATGAACAACGCGCAGGTCCGCGCCTCCGTCCGCGCGTGGGCGAAAACGCTCGCATCGCAACCGGCGACCGACGCGGTGCAACGCGCGTATCTCACGGCGCTCGGGCGTCCGCCGGGCGAGGATGAAAGCGCGACGGCGGCGGAGTTTCTGCGCACGCAGACCGCGGCCTACCAAGCCGCCGGAAAAGCCGACGCGCCGGAGCTGGCGCTGACCGATTTCTGCCAGTCGCTCGTGAGCCTGAATGAGTTTGTCTATGTGGACTGACGCCGTGCAACTCTGGGGAGCGCACGCGTCCCGCGTGCTGGCGGCGGCGTCCCGCCGCAGCGAACTTCCCGCGACGTCGCATGGGGAACAATCGAACGCGCTTTCACAAATGCTCGTTTCTGGAAGTCCGTCGTGTCGGGACGACACGACCAGCACGCGGGACGCGCGCGCTCCCCGGAGCGGGGCGCTGAGCGCGCCTCGCTCTCATTTCACGCCATGAATCACCCGCACCACTTCGCTAATCCGCATCCGCATTTCTGCTCGCGCCGGGACTTTCTCCAGCGCACGGGATCGGGCTTTGGGATGCTCGCACTGACTTCGCTGCTCGCGGAGTCGGGGCTGCTGGGATCAAACGCGCAGGCTGCTACGCAGGCTGAGGCCATGAATCCGCTCGCGCCGAAGGTGGCGCATTTTCCGGTGAAGGCGAAGTCGGTGATCTGGCTGTTTATGAACGGCGGGCAGAGCCAGGTGGATACGTGGGATTACAAACCTGCGCTGGAAAAATACGACGGCAAGGATCTGCCGGGCTTCGACGCGAAGACGGGATTTTTTCCGGCGGAAGTCGGCGCGCTGATGAAGTCGCCGTTCGCCTTCAAGCAGTATGGAAAGAGCGGCGCGTGGGCGTCGGAAATTTTTCCGCGGACGGCGGAGCATGTGGATGACATGGCGTTCATCCATTCGTGCTTCACGGCGACGAACAATCACTCGCCTGCGCTTTTCCAAATCAACACGGGCATGTCGCGCATGGGCTTCCCGTGCATGGGTGCCTGGGTGACGTACGGGCTTGGGACGGTGAACCAGAATCTGCCGGGCTTCGTGGCGATGTACGACACGCTGGGGCGCGGTTTGCCGAAAGGGCACGCGAGCAACTGGGGCGCGGGTTTTCTGCCCGGCGTCTATCAAGGCACGGCGCTGAACGCGCAGGGTGCGCCGATCAACAATCTCGAACGCCCGCCGGAAATGGCGGACGCGCAGCAGCGCGCGCAGCTCGATCTCATCGCAAAGCTGAACAAGCGCCAGCCGGGCGCGGATGATCCCGAACTCGCGGCGCGGATCGAGAGTTTCGAGCTGGCGTATCGCATGCAGATGGCCGCGCCCGAGGCGCTCGATGTGGCGGGTGAGCCGGAGCACATCCGCAAGCTCTACGGCACGGAGGAAAAGCAGTGCGCGCATTTTGCGAAGCAATGCCTGATGGCGCGGAAGCTCGTGGAGCGCGGCGTGCGCTTTGTGCAGATCTACAGCGGCGGGATGGAGAACGAGCGCTCGTGGGACGGGCACAAGGACATCGAGGGCAACCATCGGCAGTTCGCGGGCGAGACGGATCAGCCGATCGCGGCGCTGCTCACGGACCTCAAACAGCGCGGGCTGCTCGACTCGACGCTGGTTATTTGCTGCGGTGAGTTTGGCCGTCTGCCGCTGGCGCAGAAAGGCGCGAAGCCGGGGCGCGATCACAATCCGCACGCCTTCACGACATGGCTCGCGGGCGGCGGGGTGAAGGGCGGCGTGCATTACGGCGAGACGGATGAGGTGGGGCACAAGGCGGCGGTGAACAAGGTGAGCGTGAACGATCTCCACGCGACGATCCTCGCGCTGCTCGGGCTCGATCACGAGAAGCTGACCTACCGTTTTAACGGGCGGGATTTCCGGCTGACGGATGTGGCGGGGAATGTGGTGAAGGAAGTGATCGCGTAGCAATGAACCTCTCGAGTATTGCGCGCGGCGGGGAATGGGGTTGAACCTCTGGCCCTATGAATACGCCCGTCGCTATTTTTCTCGCCTTCGCTGCCGCCAGTCCGCTGCACGCTGAAGACACGCCGAAGGCTCCGCCCGCGGCGGCTCCCGCGAGTGCGGTCAAAAACGTGACCATTGATGAGGCGGAAAAACTTTTGCGGGCGCAGAAAGACATCGTGGTGATCGATGTGCGGACGGCGGATGAGTTCAAGGACGGCCACATCGCCGGGGCGAAGAACATCGACATCATGGCGGCGGATTTTGCGAAACAGATCGCCGCGCTGGACAAGGACAAGACCTACCTCATCAACTGCGCCGCCGGCGGGCGAAGCGGGCGCGCGTGCAAGGTACCCGAGGTGCAGCAGCTCAAGGTCGTGTATCACATGAACCAGGGTTTTGGCGCATGGGAGAAAGCTGGAAAACCGGTGGAGAAGCCGGCGGCGGCAAAGTAAATCCGGCATTCACGGCCATGCGTTTTCCCCGGATCGTCCTGTTTGCCGCTGGTGCATTCGCCGTAGCGGCGTCCGCCGCGGATCAAGTGCTGGTCGAGGCGGAGAGCTTTCGCGAGGCGGGCGGGTGGGTGCTGGATACGCAGTTCATCGAGATCATGGGCTCGCCGTATCTGCTGGCGCACGGGCTGGGCGAGCCGGTGCGGGATGCGGTGACGGTGGTGAAGTTTCCGAGCACCGGGACGTACCGCGTTTTCGTGCGGACGAAGGACTGGGTGGCGAAATGGAAAGCGCCGGGGACGCCGGGGAAATTCGAGGTGCTGATTGATGGCAAACCGCTGGCGGAAAAATTCGGGACGAAGGGCGTGGAGTGGGGGTGGCAGGATGGCGGCACTGTCGAAATCACGAAGCTGGAGGCGACGCTCGCGCTGCATGATTTGACGGGTTTCGACGGGCGGTGCGACGCGATCTTTTTCACGAAAGAACGCGACGGCGCGCTGCCGAATGACGGCGAGGCGCTGGCGAAATGGCGGCGCGCGGTGCTCGGGATTGCGGAGAAGCCGGCGGATGGAGGGAGCTACGATCTCGTGGTTGTCGGTGGCGGTTATGCGGGAATGGGCACGGCGCTTTCCGCGGCGCGGATGGGCTGCAAAGTGGCGCTGATCCAGGATCGCGCGGTGCTCGGGGGGAATGGGTCGAGCGAGGTGCGGGTGTGGGCGATGGGCGGAATCCGGCGCGGGCTGTATCCGAACATCGGGGAGATTGTGGAGGAGTTCATGGACACGGCGAAGGCGTCGCCGGGGACGTTCGAGGAATTTGGCGACGTGAAAAAGGAGACGCTGGTGCGGGCGGAAAAGAACATCGCGCTGTTTTTCAACAACCACGTTTTGTCCGCCGAAATGAAGGACGCGCAACACATCGCAGCGGTCGTGGCGCTGGATGTGAAGACGAGCGAGCGGCGGCGTTTCACAGGAAAGTTTTTCACCGACTGCACGGGGCACGGCACGCTCGGCGCGCTGGCGGGTGCGGAGCTGACGCTGCGCGAGACGGAGCATCTCGGCATGAGCAACATGTGGCGGTGGAAAGACACGGGCACGCCGCAGGTTTTCCCGGAGACGCCGTGGGCGCTGGACATGAGCATGGACGATTTTCCGTATCCGAAACGGGGCGGCGAATGGTTTTGGGAAAGCGGTTTCAACAAGCATCCGCTCGCCGGCCTGGAGGATATGCGCGACTCGAATTTGCGGGCGGTTTTCGGCGCGTTCAACGCGATGAAAAACAAGGGTGGCAAGGCGGAACATGCGAACGCGAAGATCGAGTGGGTGGCTTACGTCGGCGGCACGCGCGAATCGCGACAGCTCATCGGCGACGTGCTGCTGACGCGCGATGACATCACGGAAAAGAAGCCTTTTCCCGATGGCACGGTGCCGACGACGTGGGACATCGACCTGCATTATCCGAAGGAGCAGTACGCGAAGAAATTCCCCGACGATCCGTTCATTTCCAAGGCCGTGTTTGGCAAAGGCGTGGACCGGCAGCACGGCTACCCGGTGCCGTACCGCTGTATGTATTCCAAAAACATCGAGAATCTCTTCATGGCGGGCCGCGACATCAGCGTGACGCACGAGGCGCTGGGCACGGTGCGGGTGATGAAGACGGGCGGAATGATCGGCGAGGTCGTGGGCAAGGCGGCGTCGGTGTGTGTGAAAAATGACTGCACGCCGCGGGCGGTTTATGAGCGGTATTTCGAGGAGTTGAAAACGCTGCTCGCGCTGCACGGCGCGGCGCGGCGGGAGACGGTGACGGCTCCGATCACGCAGCCGGAAAATTTCACGGCTCCGGCGGGGCCGGTGGAGCCGAAGCCGACGGCAGGGCCGCCGGGCATTGCGCCGGCTTCGCTGGGTGGACTGGTGCTCGATGACGCGCAGGCGAAGATCGCGGGTGAGTGGACGGAGGCGGCGAATCTCACGGGTTATGTGGGCACGGGCTACCGTTACCGCGGGGCGAAAGCCGAGGGCACGGCGCGCTACGAGTTTGCGGTCGCGCAGGCGGGCCGCTACGAGGTGCGGCTCAGCTACGGTGCGCACGAGAACCGTGCGACGAATGCGCCGGTGAAAATCGAGAGCGCCGAGGGCGTGAAAATGGCGGCGGTGAATCAGCGGGTGGCCGCGCCGTTGCCGCAGGGTTTTGTGTCGCTGGGGACGTTCGAGTTTGCGCCGGGTAAACCGGCGGTGGTGACGATCGGCGCTGGGCCTGCCGATGGCGTGATCGAAGCGGATGCGGTGCAGCTTTGGCCGGTGCGGTGAGAGAATGCCCGAAATTAAAAAGGCGTGTCATCCTGAGCGGAGTTTCGCCGTGGAAAGGTGGGGGCGAAACGGAGTCGAAGGATCCCGGCGGTTCGAATCGTTTCAGCACGTCATCGGACCGCCGAGATCCTTCGACTGCGCTGCGCCCGCCTTTCCGCCTACGCTCCGCTCAGGATGACACGCCTTTTTGAATTTCGGTTCACCCTCTGAAACTCGCCACCCGCTGAGGGGAAGCAGCTTCCCCTACGGCGGGCGGCATCGCTTTAGAAAAACGGATTGTGCTCGCGCTCGTCGCCGACGGTGGTCATGGGGCCGTGGCCGGGGCAGAGGCTGGTCTCGGGCGGGAGGGTGAGGATTTCGTCGCGGTTGGTTTGCAGGGCAGCGGGGTAGCTGATGCCGCCGCCGCCCATGGAGCCGGCGAAGATGGCGTCGCCGACGATGGCGACGGGGCGGGCGAGGCCGGTGACGACGAAAGTGATGCCGCCTTTCGAGTGGCCCCACGTCAGGCGGCTCGCGATTTTCAACGAGCCGACGGCCCACGAACGCCCGCTGGCAAAGGATTCCGCGCCGTCGAGCGGCTCGCGGTCGCCGACGAAGGCGGGTGCGCCGGTCTTGGCCTTGAGCCGGTCGAGGTCGAAGATGTGGTCGCCGTGGGTGTGGGTGAGGAGGATGAGTTTGAGGTGCAGTTTTTTCTCGGCGAGAAGGGCGAGCACGCTGCTGCAATCCGCGCCGGTGTCGAAGGCGACGGCTTCACCGCTGGCGTCCCACGCGAGGTAGGAGTTCACGGTCATGTCCTCGAAGGGCGTGTTGAATTGTGCGAGGCCGTCGAGCGCGACGGGCGCGGGCGTGTAGGCGCGGTGGCCGAGCGCGGCGAGGGCGTCCGTTTTCAAACCGAGCGCAGGAGCCACGGCGCGGGCGGTCGTTTCGTCCCACGCGCCGTCGCGCAATTTGTTCACGGCTTCGGCGGTCACGCCGGCGGTGGCGGCGAGCTGGGTGTCGCTGATTTGGAGTCCGCGCATCGCCTTGCCGACGATGTCGCTGAAAGTGTCTTCGAGAGGGATGGTCATGCGCGTGACGCCAAAACACCAAGCTGCCGTCTCACGGCTTGCAAATCGTGCACTCGTGTTTGCCCGCGTTGTGAGCCATGCCCTTGCTGGTGTAGCCTTCCAAATTCCCGACTTTCAGACCCGCCACGATGCGGCATTCAGGTCGGTGGAAAACGTCTGAATTTTTTGACGCCACATATTTCGCGGTGGCGGCTACTGCGGTGAGGGTTACGCCAATGCAGAGGGCGGCAATGAGGGTTCGAGGAGAGCGCATTCTGGTGGAAGTAGCGAAAGCACGGCGGTGCGGCAAGCAAACAAAAAAATCGGGCGAGCCATTCAAATTAGTGCACAACAAGCGCGGTCGTGCCCCGGTCACTCGGGGATGGCTTCGGCGACGTGGTCCGCTTTCGCGGGGGAGACGAGGAGGATGCAGACGAGGGCGAGCACGAGGATGGCGGCGCTCGCGAGGTAGGACGTGCGCGCGTAATCGGCACCCGTGTTTTGCGAGAGGAGCGCGAAGCCGATCATCGGGCCGAGGAAACGGCCGAGGCTGCCGGCGCTTTGCATGAGGCCGAGGAGACGGCCCTGGCAGTGCGCGTCGGTGGTGCGGGAGGCGAGGCCGTTGAGCGTGGGGGTGACGAAGCTGTTGCCCAGCGAGATGCCGAAGCACACGACCATGAGCACGCCGAGCGTGTGGGTGAAAGGCAGCGCCGCCATGCTCAGCGCGAGCACCGCCGCGCCGATGACGGCGAGCTGTTTTTCGATGGGTTTTTTCAACAAGCGCCGCAGCAGACCGCCCTGAAAAACCACGCCGAGCAGACCGACGTAGGCGAGCAGGTAGCCGACCTGCGCGGTGTCGTAGCCGAAGCGTTTTTCGCAATAGAGCGCGAAGAGTGCGGTCATGATCGAGAAGCCGGTCACGGACGCGAGCTGGCTGGCGAGGATGGCGGCGATCATGCCCGCGCGTCCGCCGTGGAAAACTTCGCCGATGGTGGCGCGCTGCTTCGCCCGTTCGCGCGAGGCGGCGGTGAGCGTCTCGGGCAGGCGCAGCCAGACGAGCACGGCATTGAGCAGCGCGAGCGCGGCGGCGAAATAGAACGGCACAGCGAGGCCGAAATGTTTGCTCAGCACGCCGCCGAGCGCGGGGCCGATGACGAAGCCGAGCCCGAACGCCGCGCCGACGAGGCCCATGTTGCGCGAGCGGTTTTCCTTGGTCGTCACGTCGGCGATGCAGGCCATCGCGGTGGAGATATTCCCGCCGCTCGCGCCGTCGATGATACGCCCGAGGACGAGCATCCAGACCGTGTTCGCCGCGCCGAGGATGACGAAGCCCACCGCCGTCCCGAGGATGCTGACCACGAGCACTGGCTTGCGCCCGATGCGGTCGCTCCATTTTCCAAACAGCGGCGAGCACACGAGCTGGAGCAGCGAATAAATGCCAACGATCCACATGAGCTGCGAATTCGTGGCCCCGATGCGCGAGCCCTCGGCGTAAAGTGGGAGCACCGGGATGACGATGCCGAAGCCCACCATGTCGATGAACAGCGTGAGAAAGATGAGCCCGAGCGGTGAGCGCGGCGGAATGGGAGCGGAGGATTTTTCCACGGGAGCGGGAGACTAAAAGTGCGCGCGCGAAGTGGAAGGGGAAAGTGCGCGCCGACTTTGCGCGCGACACGGCCGGAGGTGCCCGCTAGCACTTTGCCCCGGTTTCCGTGCCCATGAAAACTCCGCGCTTCCTCCTGCTCCTCCTCGCCCTCGCTTTCGCCCACCGCGCCGCGTGCGCTGCCGAGCCGACGCTCGCAGAAGCCGCGGCGAAATATCCCCACGCCACGACGCCAATTGCCGTGCCGCGCACGGACGATGAACTCATTGTCGCGCTGCGCACGGCCTTTGCCGATCCGCTGGATGTCCGGCATCAAAAAAACGTGCTCGATCTCGTGGCCTACATCACGCCGCAGAACATCGCGCGCGTGATCGGACTGTTCGATGAGTTCGATCGCGAGGGCGTGAGGCAGGATTTCGCGTGGCGCGCAGTTTGGTTCCGATGGGGCGAAATCGACGGCCCCGGAGTTTTCGACTTTCTGCTCAGCGATGAGACGCAGGAAAAGGCGGGGCACTGGCATTTTCAGGATGCGATGGACGGCTGGGCCGCGGTCGATCCCGCGGCGGCGGAAGGCTGGCTGCGCGAGCATCGCGAGGCTCCGCACTATGTCTGGCTTTACGGGGCGATCGTCTGGGGATGGGCGCTGCGCGATGCTCGCGAGGCCACGCGCTTCGCCTTCGCGCTGGCGCGCGATAAAGACGAGCCCGGCATTTCGTGCGGCAACATCGCGGAAAGCACCCGCCGCCAGGGCGGCATTGCGCGCACGATCGCGTGGTTTGAAAGCCTCGACGGGCCGACAAAACTGGTCGCAATGAACCACGCGGCGTGGCGCATCAAGGACGGCGACCTTCAGACCGCCGCGCGCTGGTTTGCCGCGCAGGTGGACAAGCCGTGGCGCGATGACAAGCACCTGCACGATTTCGTCCGGCGCTATGCCCACGAAGAACCGCGCGCGGCGGCCGCGTGGGTGGTCGCGCTGCCGCTGCCGGCGGACGCGAAATATCCGCCGGGCATCGGCACGGTTCTGGATGAATGGACGGCGAAAAATCCCGTGGAAGCCGCCGCGTGGCTCCAGCCAAACGCCGCCGCGCCGTGGTGGCCGCGCGCCGCTTTAGCCCATGTGAAACAACTGCGCAAAGGCAAGGACGACGGGGCTGCGGACAAATATCTCGACGCCCTCGACGCAGATCATCGCCAGGCCATCCGTGAGGCTGCCGACGAGAAGTGAGCGGCGCTGTTACGCCGCGCGGTCGCTGTCCACGCGTGCGAGCTGCGCGTCGTGCCA
>JAYVNN010000153.1:0-5456 GCA_043758435.1 Chthoniobacter sp. | reverse complement strand
ATCCCGGTGCGGTCGCGGTGCCGGGCAGCACGACGATCAGCACCACGGCCACGCGCTCGATCGGCGGGGCGTGGACGGGCGCGGGCACGGTGAATCTCGCGATCGGCAACTCCACGTTTTCGCTCACCGGAAACACGAGCGCGTTCGCGGGAACTTTCGCGCTCGGCGCGAGCACGGGCTTCCTGCGTTTCAACGGCGCGCTCGGCAGCGCGGCGGCGACCTTCGACCTCGGCACCGGCACCGCCGATCTGCTGAACCGCAACGGCAACGCCACGATCCCGCTCGGCGCGCTCACCGGCGGGAGCGGTACCACGCTTTCCGGCGCGAGCGCGGCGGCGAATCCGACGACTTACGAAATCGGCGCGAACGGCAACTCCACGACCTTTGCCGGAAGCATCACCAACGGCCTTGGCTCCACCGCCATCACCAAACTCGGCGTGGGCGCGCTCACCCTCACCGGCCCGACGAGCTACACCGGCGCGACGACCGTGAGCGCGGGCGACCTCATCGCGAACGGTGCGCTCGGCGCGAGCGCCATCACCGTCGCCAGCGGCGCGAAACTGCGCGGCGCGGGGAGCATCGCCGGCGCGGTCACGATGCAGGCCGGCGCGCAGCTTTCGCCGGGCGCGGCGAGCGGCGCGGTCGGCACGCTCACGCTCGGCAGCGCGGGGCTCGCGTTGCAGGGCGCCACGCTTTCGCTCCAGCTCTCCGGCACGCCCGCGGGCGCGAACGACCGCGTGCAGCTCGGCGGCGGCACGCTCGCGCTCTCGGGCACGAACACGATCACCTTTGCGCTCACCGACGGGCTGCTCGGCGCGGGCACCTACGACCTCATCGTGGGCGGTGCGGCGACGACCGGCGGGCTGGCGAATCTCAGCGCGAGTTTTCCCGCCGGTGCGCGCCAGTCCTTTGCGCTCGCTGCGCCGGTGGGCAAAGTGCAGATCGTCGTCACCGGCGACCCCGTGACGCTGGCGTGGACGGGCGCGGCGAGCGGGACGTGGAACGGCGCGGACGTGAACTGGACCGGTGGCGTGCCGAACACGTTTTTCAATTTCGACGCGGTCGTGTTCGACGACACCGCGGCGGTGCGAAACCTCACCCTCACCGGCAGCCTCGCCCCGCGCAGCATCGTGGTGAACACCGCGCTCGGCTACACCCTCGGCGGCACGGGCACGCTCGACGGCACCGCCACGCTCGTAAAAAACGGCGCGGGTGCGCTCACGCTCGCGGGCAGCGCGGCGAACACTTTTTCCGGCGGCCTCACGCTCAACGCCGGCACCATCTTCCTCGCCAACGACGCGGCGAACGCGGGCGCGCTCGGCACCGGCCCCGTCACGCTCAACGGCGGCACCGTCTCCATGCACGACGACGCGGTGAGCTACGACAATTTCAACGCGAACCTCGTCGTGCCCGCGGGCGCGGTCGCGCGCCTCAACGCCGATGCGCGCGTGGACATGTACGGCACGCTCACCGGCGCGGGCACGCTGAACTTTTACGTGCCCTTCGTCCGCACCACACTCTTCACGGACTGGTCGGCTTTCACCGGCACGATCAACGTCCTCACCGACGGCGACGGCGGCGATTTCCGCATGGGCACGGGCTACAGTTTTCCCGGCTTTCCGCAGGCCGCGGTAGTTTTGTCTGACAAAGTTTGGGCGTACTATACCGGCACGCTGAACAGCGGCGCGGGCACGACCATCGAGATCGGCGAACTCGCCGGCACCGCGCTCGCCGTGCTCGAAGGCGGCGCGACCGGCGGGCGCAATTTCACCTACCGCATCGGCGGAAAAAACACCGACGCGATTTTCGCCGGCACCATCCAGGAGCAGAACATCGGCACGGCCACGGCCTACGTGAAGACGGGCACGGGCACCTGGACGCTGGGCGGCGCCTGCGCGTGGAACGGCGGCACGACCGTCGAGGCGGGCACTTTGAAAATCACCGGCAGCGTGACCTGCGGCGCGGCCACCGAGGTCGCCAGCGCCGCCGCGCTGAACCTCGCCGGCGGCGCGCTCACCACCGACGCGCTCGGCATCGCCAGCGGCGCGACTTTCAGCGCCAGCGGCAATGCGACGCTGACCGGCGATTTCAACAACGACGGCACCGCGACCGTCACCGGAGGCACCTTTGCCTGCACGGGCGACGTGGTGAACAACGGCACCATGCGCTTCCTCAGTGGCGCGCAGCTCACGGCCACCGGCGCGTTCGTGAACAACGGCCTGCTCGACCTGCTCACCTCGCCGTCGTCGCTCCCGGCGAATTTTCAAAACAACGGCGTGGTGCTCCTGCGCGAGCTGGTGAAAGTCGCGAGCGCGGCGAAAAGCGGGAGCACTTTCACCGTCACCATCGCCAGCTTCTCCGCGCACACCTACCAGCTCACGCGCGCCGACACGCTCGCCGGGCCCTGGAATGCCATCCCCGGCGTGCCTGCACAAAACGGCGCGCACGTCACGAACGGCGACGGCTCGATCACGCCCACGCTGCTCACCTTCACCGACACCGGCGGCGCGACCGGCACGCAACGCTACTACCGCGTGGCCGTGAGCCCTTGAAGCAACGCTGCGCAGCAGCGGCAGGAACCGCACTCCGTGCCGTCCCTGCCCGGCTTCCCGCACGCCGGCGGAGTTATTCCTAGACCGAAAGCTTGCCCTTCACGCCGCACCCGGCACACTCGCGCACCGCCCGCCCTCGATATGAAAATCCTCCTCGCCCTCTTCGCCCTCTTCGCCCTCTTCGCCCTCATCCCCCTCGCCGCGCTGCACGCCCAGACCGATGGCGTGATCGGAGGCACCCTCCAAGTCGGTAACGTGGTCGCCTATGGCAGCGTCACGATCAGCGCTGACCTCGGGGACAGCGGCGCGGTGTTTAACGCCGGCACTTTCAGCGTAGGAAACGGAGGCTTCACGCATTCTAGAATAGTGCTTCCCGGCGTCTTGGGCGGCTCCGCGGCGCTCGGCACCGCCATCGTCAGCGGCGGCACCCTCAACGTCGGCGGCACCGGCGGCACCGTCAGCGTCGGCGGCAGCGGGGTGAATAGCGCTGCCGACTTTCTCACAGTCTCCCCCGCGGCCACCACCGTCATCGGCAACTTCCGCGAGTTGCTCCCGCCCATCACCCTTGGCAATGCCACCGTCGGCGGCTCCCTCACCCTCAATGGCCCCGGCGACAGCGGCGGGATCATCAACCGTCTCACCATCACCCCCGGAGCCACGACCACCATCGGCGGCACCATCGCTACCACCATCGCCGGCCCCGCTGGGATCAACGACGTGGATTTCCGCACCATCGGCGTCAACCCGGTGGTGACTTTGGGCGCAGGGTCCGTCTTTGGCATCGACCCCGTGTTCGCCGCCGGAAACCTCGGCAGCATCTTCCTCACCCCCGGCGTTATCCACGCCAACCCCGGCCTCACCCTCAACGGCGGCTTCCTCGGCACCTCCCTCATCGTCACTGGCCGCACCACGTTTAACATCTATTCCAGCCAGACCCTGGCGTCGCTGACCATCGCCGATGGCGTGGAGGTGACCTTCGGCGACGGCCTCCCCTTCACCCCTGCGTCCGCCAGCCTTTCCGCCGCGCCGCCCAGCGACTTCATTCCCGAGCCCGGCAGTGCGGCGCTGCTCGCCTTTGGAGCCTGCGCCCTGCTCGGTCAAAGGCGGCGCACCGCGTAAGGCGCGAGCCTTGCCGGCAGGCCCACCGCCCACAGCACGCGGCATGGGGTTCGTGGAGTAGGACTTTCCGCCACAAACTGCCGGACTTTGCAGCGCAGACTGGTGGACTTGGCGGCCAGCCCGTCGCGCACACCGTCAATGCCGGCGGTTCCATCACGCCGGTGCAGCTCACCTTCACGGACCCCGGCGGCGCGACCGGGCCGCAGCGCTACTACCACATCAGCGTCGGCCCGTAGCGCGCCGCGCTTTGGACTGCGGCAGCAGGGCTGCCGCAGTCCAAGGCGCTGCGCTCAGCGGGCTTGCGCGGGTGCGCGTCTGCGGTTTGCATGGGGGGTCGTAACGCGATGTCCTCCCATCCAGAAAACAACATCAGCCACTGGCTCGAAAGCCTCGGCCTCGGCGAGTACGCCGACGCTTTCGCGAGCAACCACATCACGCTCGAAACGCTGCGCGAGCTGACGGATGCGGATTTGAAAGAATGCGGGGTGGCGGCGCTCGGGCATCGCAAGTTGCTGCTCAAGGCCATCGGGAAACTCGGCGAAATTTCACCGCCCGCGGAGAAAACGGAAACCGTGGCGAAGCCGTTAGCACCGCCCCAGCCCGCGCCGCGTGCGCCCCAGCCGCCGCCGGTTTCCGCGAGCGCCGCGCAGGCGCAGGCACCTGCCGACTCGACGGCCGCCGCGCCGTCGCGCCGCCGGTTTTGGGCGAAAATTCTCGCGAGCAAATTCCTGCTCGTGAGCATCATCGTGCATCTCCTCTTCGGGCTCGGCGCGACTTACTTCATCGTGCAGCGCTACTCGGCGGCGCGGAAGCTGACTTTCCAAGGCGGCCCGCCGACCACGAATCCGGCGATGCGCGCGCTGGAGCATCAGGTCTCGGTGGCGAAGAAAAAAACCGGCGGCGCACCGCCGCAGGCCAGGCGCATCTCGACCAGCGGGCTCGCGAAAATCGTGCTGCCCGATATGCCGGTGATGACCACTTCCACGCATGTCGTGCCCGGCATGATGTCCGGCATCGGCGGGATGGGCACGGGCCGCGGCCTCGGTGCCGGCGGCGGCATGGGCAGCGGGGGCAGCGGCGGTGGCGGTGGCGGCGGGATGACGCTCTTTGGCTTTCAACGGGGGGAGGGACTGCCGGGGCACTTTTACGACCTGAAGCAAAGCCGCGACCGCAAACCGGTGCCCGTGAACGTGGAAACATTCCACGCGGCGCTGGCGGACTGCCTCGCGAGGGGCGGCGACGATGGGGCGCTCGCGGCTTTCTTCAAGGCTCCGACCACGCTCTATGCGCCGCAGCTTTTCACCCCGAGTATTCTCGCGAGCGAAGGGCCAAAGGCGTTTGGCGTGGCCCGCGACGTCCCGCAACCGGGCTATATCTGCGTCGTTTACAAAGGCCGGGTCACCGCGCCGGAGAGCGGGCAGTTCCGGTTCGTGGGGATGGGCGATAACGTGCTGGCGGTCCGCTTCGCCGGCCGCATCGTGCTCGACAACGGCTCGCTGAACATTGGCGGACCGAAACCGGCAGCCGGTTACCATTACAAGCTCAAGTGGGCCGAGCAGGCGATGGGCGACGGCTATTACGCCGGTGCCGTCGTCGGCCACGGCCAGGGCGAGACTTTCGACGTGCAGGCCGGGGAGACCTACGACATCGCCATCATCTGGGGCGAAACTGACGGCGGCCTTTCGCTTGCCCAGTTGCTGCTCGAAAAGATCGGCGAAAATTACAGCAAGGATGCCCACGGCAATCCCAAGCTGCCGATTTTCCGCATGGGCAATGCCAGCATGC
>JAYVNN010000152.1:0-5483 GCA_043758435.1 Chthoniobacter sp. | reverse complement strand
GGCTTTCTGCGCTTCATCGAGCGGGGTGGCGGCGATCTCCTGCGCCCCGGCGGCGGCGAGGGCGAAGGTGAGGGCGAGGACGGGGAGGATTTTCATGGCAGTGCAGACGGCGGCGGGCCGCCGTTGGTTGCGGATTTTTTTCACCAGCCGAGCCAGCCCATGCGCAGCCACGCCGCGCCGCGGAGGCCGGCGTAAATCGCCACGAGGATGAGCGCGATCCTGGCGTCGCCCACGGTCGCGGCGCGGTCAAAGGGTCGCGGCTCGGCCCCCGCCCACGGGCGGAGGCGCGGGAGCAGGCGCGGGACGTGGGCGCAATAGCGGGCATAGGCCTCGCCAAACTGCCCGCGGAGGAAGCGCTCTTCGGCCGGGACGATGGCGGTATAGAGAAAGACGAAGACGCTGACGCACAGCGCGAGCATCCACGGATCGCCGAGCAGCCCGACCATGCCGACGCCGAGGATGACGCTCGCGAGATAGATCGGGTTGCGCACGTAGGCGAACGGCCCGCCCGTGGAGAGGCGCGGCGCCTCGATGGTCGCGCGCCGCGTGTGCCCGCCCGCACACCCCGCGGCCCACGCACGCAGGAGCAGCCCGGCGAGGACGAGGAGCAGGGAAAGGACGGTGCCCTCGATTTGGTAAGCGCCGAAAAAATTCCGCGGCCGATAGACCAGCGTGGCGAGGAGCACGGCGGTGAGCCCGACTTGCAGGCGGTGCTGGAAAATCCGCACGCCCACGGCGGCGCAGCGTTCGGTCAAAGGGCGGGTGGCAGGCATCGGGACAACGCGGGAGGCTAGGGCACCGCCAGCGCGCGCAAAAGCGCGATTTTTTTCCGCCTTCCGCTCAGCGGTACCACTCGGTTACCCAATCATCGCTCTTTGCGGAATTGCTCGGTGACCATGGCGACGATGACCCCGGCTTTGCTGAGGGTGTCGCGATTGACCATGGTGACGCCGTCGGACTGGAGATACATCCACTGCGACATGTGGAGGTGGCCGAAGGCATTGCCGGGCAGGGCGTCGAGGGTGAAGTCGAGATGGAAGACATTGCCGCGGGCTTCAGCGCGGGCAAGACCGACGATGCCGGTGCCCGTGGCCGTATAGTGGTGTGCATCCACCCGTCGGACGATCCACGACCGATGCGAAGTTTTACCGCCCTCGAAGACGAGATCCTGCTCAAAGTGCAGCCCGTCGGCTTCCAAGTGCCCATCGGTGGTGGTCGTGAGCACCTGCGTGGGCTGCCCGGAGCGCGTTTCAAAGATGCCCCACGAACGGGTGTGGCCGGCGAAGTATTTCATCGGATCGAAGGCGGGCCGGCCGCGGTCGAACGAGGCGATGGGTTTGCTGGCGCAACCGCTGACGAGGAGGGAGAGGGCGAGGAGAAGGGCTTTCTGAGGAGGAGTCGATGGCATGATGCCGATGAATACGCGCGCGGGGGCTCGGTTGGGTGTTTGTCGTCGTTTTCAAAATGAAAACGCGGCGCGCGCTTGCGATGCCATGCGCGATTCGCGAACTTCCGCGCATGTCGTCCGATTCGTTTGTTCACCTGCATTTGCACACCGAGTATTCGCTGCTGGACGGGGCGGTGCGCATCCCGGAGTTGATGGCGAAGGCGAAGGCGCTGGGGATGCCAGCGGTGGCGATTACGGATCACGGGAATCTTTTCGGGGCGATTGAATTTTTCCAGGAAGGGAAGAAGGCGGGGGTGAAGCCGATCATCGGGTGCGAGGTGTATATGGCGGCGGGTTCGCACCGGGATCGCGGGACGGGGAATGGGCGGGATACGGCGTTTCATTTCACGCTGCTGGCGAAGGATAATGCGGGCTATGCGAACCTCGTGAAGCTGGTCACGGCGGCGCATCTGGACGGGATGTATTACAAGCCGCGGATCGACCACGAATTGCTGGCGCAGCATTCGGCGGGGTTGATCGGGCTGAGCGGGTGTCTGAAGGGCGAGGTGGCGCAGGCGATTGTGGGAGATGATTACGCGAAGGCGGTGAAGCTGGCAGGGCAGTATCGCGACATTCTCGGGGCGGAAAATTTCTACCTCGAAATGCACAACCACGGGATCGAGGCGCAGCTCAAGGTGAACGCGGTGCTGCCGAAAATCGGCAAGGAGCTGGGGCTGGAATTGGTGGCGGCGAATGACGTGCATTTTCTCGAACGCGCGCACCATGAGGCGCATGACGTGATGATCTGCATCGGCACGGGCTCGAATGTGACGGATGAGCGGCGGATGAAGTACACGCCGGAGCTGTATTTCAAGACGCCGTCGGAGATGGCGGCGCTTTTTCCTGCGCACCCCGAGGCGCTGCGGAACACGCTGGCGATCGCGGAGCGGTGCAATGTGGAGATCGAGTTCAACGTGCCGAAGTATCCGAACTTCACGCCGCCGGAGGGCATGACGCAGAACGGCTATCTGCGGGAGATCGTGGCGAAAGGGATCATCGCGCGGTACGGCGAGCGGGCGATGGACGACGTGGTGATCCGCGAGCGGCTGGAGCGGGAGCTGGGGCTGCTGGAGTCGCAGGGGTTTGTGAACTATTTCCTGATCGTGTGGGATTTCATCGACTGGGCGCGGCAGCATGGCATCCCGGTGGGGCCGGGCCGCGGTTCGGCGGCAGGGTCGATGGTGGCTTATGCGATGCGCATCACCGACATCGATCCGATCCACTACAAGCTGCTCTTCGAGCGCTTTCTCAACCCGGAGCGTGTGAGCCCGCCGGACATCGACGTGGACTTTTGCGTGAACCGGCGGGGCGAGGTGATCGAGTATGTGCGCAACAAATACGGCGAGCGCGCGGTGTCGCAGATCGTGACCTTTGGCACGATGGGCGCGAAGTCGGTGGTGCGCGATGTGGGGCGGGTGCTGGGCTGGCCGTATGGCGACGCGGATCGGCTGGCGAAGATGATTCCGGTGGAGCTGGGAATCACGCTGGCCGGTTTCGACAAAAAGAATAAGGAGACGGGCGCGGTGGAGCACACGGCGGGGGCGATTGATAAGAATCCCGAGCTGAAAAAAGCGGTCGAGGAGGAGAGCGCGACGAAGCAGATGTGGGAATACGCCACGACGCTGGAGGGGCTGACGCGCGGGGTGGGCGTGCATGCGGCGGGTGTGGTGATTAGCGATCGGGATTTGTCGGAATACATCCCGCTGACGCGGGCGAATGACGGCTCGATCGTCTCGCAATACGCGATGGGGCCGCTGACCGATCTCGGGATGCTGAAGATGGATTTCCTCGGGCTGAAAACGCTGACGGTCATCACCGATGCGGTCGCGATCATCCGGCAGAAGGAGCCGGCTTTCGACATCGACAAGGTGCCGGTCAATAACCAGGCGACCTTTGACATGCTGAATCGCGGCGAGACCATCGCGGTCTTCCAACTCGAATCCGGCGGCATGGTCGGGGTGTGCCGGCAGTTCGCGATTTCGGACATCGAGGACATCAACGCCATCCTGGCGCTGTATCGGCCGGGGCCGATGGATCTGATTCCCGATTACATCAAACGCAAGCACGGCAAGGCGAAGGTGAAGGCGCCGCATCCGCTGCTGAATGAGATGACGAAGGAGACGTTCGGCGTGCTCATTTACCAAGAGCAGGTCATGCAGGCGGCGCAGATTCTGGCGGGTTACACGCTTGGCGGCGCAGATTTGCTGCGGCGCGCGATGGGCAAGAAGGACAAGGAAAAGATGGCGAAGGAGCGCATCAAATTCTGCGAAGGCGCAGCGAAGCTGCATGGCATCAAGGAGGACGTGGCGAACGAGATCTTCGACACGCTGGAAAAGTTCGCGGGCTACGGGTTTAACCGTTCGCACTCGGCGGCGTACGCGTGGGTCAGCTACCAGACGGCGTATTTGAAGGCGAACTACCCGGTCGAATTCATGGCCGCGGTGATGAGCAACGAGGTCGCGAACACCGACAAGATCAGCATCTTTGTGAACGAGTGCATCCGCATGGGCATCACCATCCTCCCGCCGGATGTGAACAAGAGCGGGCTGAAATTTGTGCCCGAGGAAGTAAACGCGGCGGGCGTGGCCGCGGCGCAGGCGGCGCGGAAAGTTAAGCTGCCGGTGGCGGATGTGGAGGCAACAATCGAGGAGGAGAATGTGCGCTTCGACGAGTTGCCGAGCGCGGGTGAAGCGGTGGCGAAGGCTGATGCGCCCTTGGTTTCCGGCGGGGAGAAGATTCACGTCGGCTCGATTCGCTTCGGTCTCGCGGCGATCAAGAACGTGGGCGAAGCGGCGATGGAATCCGCGGTGGCGGAGCGCGCGAGCAGTGGCGCATTCAAATCGCTGGAAGATTTCTGCGGGCGGATCGACTCGAAAAAGCTGAACAAGAAATCGCTCGAATGTCTGGTGAAGTGCGGCGCGTTTGACTTCACGGGCATGGAGCGCGCGGCGCTTTTTTCCGAGATCGAAGGCGCGTTTGCCGCCGCCGCATCTGCGCACCGCGACCGCGCTTCGGGACAGGTTTCGCTTTTCGACGCGCTCGATGCCGCGCCCGCAAAACCGAAGCGCAGCGGTGCACCGCGCGTGCCGCCGTGGAGCACGGCGGAGAAGCTGGCGTTTGAAAAAGAGCTGCTGGGTTTCTACGTCACCGGCCACCCGCTCGACGACTACCGCCCGGCGCTGGAAAGCGGCAAGTTTGTGCCCATCGCGCGGCTCGCCGAGCAGGAGGACAAAAGCACCGTGACCATCGCCGGCGCACTGACGACGGTGGACAAAAAATTCACGAAGAAAGACAGCAAACCGTTCGCCGTCGTCGTGATCGAAGACCTCACCGCGTCGCTCGAAGTGATGATCTGGAGCGAGGCGTTCACCAAGGCGCAGAACCATCTCGTGCTCGGCAATGTCGTCTCCATCACCGGCCGACTCGACCGCCGCGAGGAAGCGCCGCGCCTTTCCGCGAACGACGTGAAGCCGCTCAAGAAACCCGCGCCCGCCGACAAGCCCGTCGTCCTTTCATTCCAGCAAGGCAGCACCGAGCGCGACCTCGCCGCGGTGCGCGAAATCGTGGCAAAGTTTCCCGGTCCGCGCGGCCTGGAACTTTGCTTCCTCGACGCACGCGGCAACCGCCTGCGGATGCGCGCGGGCAAAGACTTCGGCGTCACCCTCACCGCCGAATCCGAGCAGCGCCTCGCGCCCTGGCTCACGCACTGAGGTTTCCGGGCACAAAAAAACGCCGGGATGTTTCCATCCCGGCGCTTTTCAATTTGAGGGCTGAGGTCGCTTAGAACACGAAACGCACGCCGATGCGAGCCTGGGTGCTCTCCTCGTTGTGCTCGGTGGTCCAAGTGTAGCGGCCTTCGCTATAGATCCCGAGCTTCGGGGTGACGCGCCATTCGAGACCGGCACCGGCATGCACGGAGCCGAGGGTCGAGCCAGCACCCGTCTGCACGCCGCCGCCGCCGAGGGCGTAAGGCGCGATGCAGAAGCTGCCGAGTTCCAGCGGATAGCGCAGAATCAGGCTGCCCGTGGAGTCGAAG
>JAYVNN010000151.1:0-16305 GCA_043758435.1 Chthoniobacter sp. | reverse complement strand
CCGCAGTTTTTCCAAGACCGCTACGCCGCCAAACAAGTCACCGCCGGCGGCCAAACCCACGCGCTCGGCGAACTCATGGACTGGGTCCTGCGCTCGACGAAAGACGACCCCGCGCCCTACCTCCGCAACGAGCCGCTCGCCGATCTTTTTCCCGAGCTGCTTCCCGACATCCAGCCCACGCCCGCCTACCTCCGCCCGAACTGGCTGAACCGCCCGCTCACCCACCCCGACGCCGCCCAGCTCAACCGCGGCGCGAAGATCGAACTTTTCATCGGCGGCACCGGCCAGTCCTTTCCCGTGCTCCACTACGACGGGCTCTACACCCACGCCTTCCTCATGCAGATTTACGGGCGCAAACAATACTTCGTCTATGCGCCCGACCAGACACCCTTCATGTATCCCGTGCCCGGTGATCCGAACCGCTCGCAGCTCAACGATGTCGAATCGCCCGACCTCGAAAAGTTCCCGCTTTTTGCCAAGGCGCGCGGCCTCACTTTCACGCTCGATGCGGGCGAAATGCTCTTCGTCCCCGGCGGCTGGTGGCACACCGTCCGCATGCTCACGCCGTCCATCACCCTCTCGGTGAACAGCGCGAATTCCTCCAACTGGCGGATGCTTTCCCGCGACCTTTGCCGGCAGGTTTATCGCATTCACCCGAGCCGGAAAAAGCGCCTCAAACTCGCCGCCTACCTCGGCGGCCAGCGCGTGCTCAACACGCTGAAAGACTGGAGCGGCTCGCCGGGCTGACGCGCATGGATTCGCGCACGGACAGCGGGGAGAAAATCGTCGCCGCCTACCCGCTCTCGCCGCTCCAGCACGGCATGCTTTTCCACGCCCTCGCCGCGCCCGGCAGCGGCGTGGATGTGGAGCAAATGGTCTGCACACTGCGCGAGGAAATCAACCCCGCGAGACTGCGCGCCGCATGGCGGCAGGTCATCGCGCGGCATGCGATTCTGCGCACCGCATTTCATTGGGACACGCAGCCCGAGCAGCGCGTGTGGGAAAACGCGGACGCTCCGTGGGTGGAGGAAAACTGGCGCGAATCCGAGTGCGAAAGCCGCCTCGCCGGGTGGCTGCGCGACGACCGCCGCCGCGGCTTCGCGATGAACGAAGCCCCGCTCATGCGCCTCGCGCTTTTCCAAATCGGCGCACGCGAATCCGTCCTCGTCTGGACATTTCACCACGCCCTGCTCGACGGCCGCTCTTTCCCCATCGTGCTCCGCGAAGTCTTCGCGCTCTCCGCGGACCCGCCGCTGGCCCTGCCCTCGCCACGCCCGTTTTGCGAGCACATCGACTGGCTGCAAACGCTGCATCCATCAGCCTCCGCCGCCTACTGGCGCGAAACCCTTCGCGGCTTCACCGCGCCCACACCGCTCGTCATCGAAGGCCTCCCCGACCGCGCCGCCGAGTCCGCGCAAGCCGACTGCGACGTGCAACTTTCCACCGCCACGACCGCCGCCCTGCGCGACCTCGCGACCGCGCACGACCTCACGCTCAACACTCTCGTGCAAGGTGCGTGGGCACTACTGCTCAGCCGTTACAGCGGCGAGAGCGACATCGTCTTTGGCGCGACCCGCGCCTGCCGCCGCTCGTCCGTCGAGGGTGCGAGCGAGATGGTCGGGCTTTTCATCAACACGCTCCCCGTCCGTGTCCGCCTCGCACCCGACACCGCGCTGCTGCCTTGGCTCCGCGACATTCGCGCCCAGTGGATCGCCATGCGCCCGCATGAGCACACCCCGCTCGCCAGCGTGCAGGCGTGGAGCGAACTCCCCGGGGGACGCCCGCTTTTCGAGAGCATCGTCGTCTTTGAAAACCACGACCTGAATGCCACCCTCCGCGCCCCCGGCGGCGCGTGGGCGAACCGCGAATTCCGCCTCTACGAACAGACCAACTTCGCCCTCACCCTCGCCGCCTACGCCGGCCCGCAACTCTGCCTCCGCCTCGAATTCGACCGCGCCCGTTTCAGTCCTGCGACCATCAGCCGCCTCCTCAGCCACCTCCGCGTCATCCTCGAATCTTTCGCCGCAAACCCGCATGAATGTCTGGGCGAAGTGCCGCTGCTCACCTACCCCGAGCGCCATCAATTGCTCGTCGAGTGGAACGCGGATCTCTCGCCAAGCCGCAAAGACGCAAAGCCGGACGAATCAGCTCCCCAAAATTCCGCCCCACTTTGCGCCTTTGCGCCTTTGCGAGAGCAACACCAAACCCTGCCGCGCATCTTCGAGCAGCAAGCCGCCCGCACGCCCGACGCCATCGCCCTGACCTGCGACCGCGAGCACCTCACCTACCGCGAACTCGACGAGCGCTCCTCGCATGTCGCGTCGCATCTGCGCACCCTCGGCGTCGGTCCCGAAGTCATCGTCGGCCTCTGCATGGAGCGCTCCATCGACCTCATCACCGGCCTCCTCGCCATCCTCAAGGCCGGCGGCGCCTACCTCCCCATCGACCTCGCCTACCCCGCCGAGCGCATCGCCTTCATCCTCACCGACGCCCAAGCCCCCGTCCTCCTCACCCACCGCAGCGTCTTTGCATCGGTGCCAAAAAGCAGCGCGCAAATCGTCTGCATCGACGACCTCCCCGCGAACTCTCCTCACCATTCACCATCCACCACTCACCATCCACGTCCCGACGCCCTCGCCTACGTCATCTACACCTCCGGTTCCACCGGCACGCCCAAAGGCTGCTGCATCACCCACCAAAACGTCGTCCGCCTTTTCACCAGCACCGACGCCTGGTTCCGCTTCGGCCCGCAGGACGTGTGGACCATGTTCCACTCCGTCGCCTTCGACTTTTCCGTCTGGGAAATCTGGGGCGCGCTTTTGTACGGCGGACGCCTCGTCATCGTCCCCCACCGCATCAGCCGCTCCCCCGAGCAATTCCAGGAATTGCTCACGCGGGAAAAAGTCACGGTGCTAAACCAAACTCCATCTGCCTTCCGCCAACTCATCGCCGCCGACGAAGCCGGTGCTCAACTTTCTTTGCGCCTCGTCATCTTCGGCGGCGAGGCGCTTGAAATGCAAAGCCTCCAGCCGTGGTTCGACCGCCACGGCGACGCGCAGCCGCAGCTCGTCAATATGTATGGCATCACCGAGACCACCGTGCATGTCACCTACCGCCCGCTCCGCGCCAGCGACGTGAGCGCCGGCAGCGTCATCGGCGTGCCCATCCCCGATTTGCAAATCTACGTCCTCGACGCGGCGCTGGGTCCGCTGCCCATCGGCGTGCCCGGCGAGCTGTTCGTCGGCGGCGCAGGCGTCGCGCGCGGCTACCTTCACCGCCCCGAACTCACTGCCCAGCGCTTCATCGCCAGCCCATTTGCGCAAAGCGAACGCCTCTACCGCACCGGCGATCTCGCCCGCTGGCTGCCGGGGCGCGACATCGAATATCTCGGCCGCATCGACCAGCAGGTAAAGATGCGCGGCTTCCGCATCGAGCTGGGTGAAATCGAATCGCTCCTCTCCCAGCACCCCGCCATCCGCGAGTCCGCCGTCATCGCCCGTGCCGAGCCCGGCGGCGAAAAACGCCTCATCGCCTACCTCGTCCCGCGCGGCGAAATGCCATCCACGCACGAACTCCGCACGCATCTCAAGACGCGCCTGCCCGACTACATGCTGCCCGCGGCCTTCCTCCCGCTCGACCGCCTCCCGCTCACGGGCAACGGCAAACTCGACCACCGCGCCCTCCCCGCACCCGCACCCGCACGACCCGAACTCGCCTCGCATTTCGTCGCCCCGCGCACACCCGCCGAAGCCACGCTCGCCGCCATCTGGCAGCGCGTCCTCCGCCTCGAACGCGTCGGCGTGAACGACAACTTTTTCGAACTCGGCGGCGACTCCATCCTTTCGATCCTCATCATCTCCCAAGCCCGCAAAGCCGGCCTCCCGCTCACCCCCAAACAACTCTTCGATCACCAGACCATCGCTGACCTCGCCACCGTCATCCCCGCCCCGGAACCGGCTCCAGCACAAGAACCCGAGCCTGCGGATGCTCCGCCGACGCCGATCCAAAGCTGGTTTCTGGAACACGACTTCACCGACCCGCACCATTGGAATCAGTCCTTCGTTTTCCGCTGCGATGAACCGCTCGACCTCGCCGCCCTTGAGCTTGCGGTTGAAGCCATCGCGCGCCGGCTGGAAGCCTCCCACCTTCCCGCCGCGACCCGCGACGAAGCGCAGCGCGCTCCCGCGTTTCTCCGCTCATCAGCTTCCTCCGAAGCCGACATCGCCACCGCCTCCGCGCAAGCGCAAGCCAGCCTCGACCTCCACCACGGCCCACTTCTCCGCGTCGTCCATTTTGCCACGAGCCCCGCACGTCTCCTCATCGTTGCCCATCACCTCGCCATCGACGGCGTTTCCTGGCCCATCCTGATCGACGATTTGGAAACCGCCTACGCCCAGACGCTCGACGGCGGCACGATCCAAATTCCCACATCAAAAACTTCACCCGCCCGCTGGGCGCATCTCCTCGCCACCGCGGCAAAATCGCCCGCCGTCCGCGCTGACTTCGCGCACTGGCGCTCGCTCGCGGAGCAAGGGGCCAAGCCACTTCCCGTCGATCACGCCGCCGGCGAAAACACCGAATCCTCCGCGCGCACGCTCACGGTCTCTCTCGACGAAAACGAAACGGGCGCGCTGCTCCAGCGCGTCCCCGCCGCGCGCCAGACCCGCATCAATGACGCGCTCCTCGCCGCCCTCGCGTCGGCCTTCACCGAGTGGACCGGCGAGCCCTCATTCCTCCTCGATCTCGAAGGCCACGGACGCGAGGAAACGCTCCTCGCCGAACTCACCGGCACCTTCGCCGCCGACCTCACCCGCACCACCGGCTGGTTCACCACGATCTTCCCCGTCCGCCTGGAACTCCCGCGCGACACCGCCGACGCGCTCGAATCTGTCAAGGCTCAGCTCCGCGCCATCCCGCATCGCGGCTTGAGCTACGGCCTCCTGCGCTACCTCACCGACGACGAAACCGCCCGCGCGCTCCGCACCCACACGCCCGTGCTTTTCAACTACCTCGGGCAGCTCGACCAGATGCTCGCGGGCGCGAAACTTTTTCACGTCACGCACGAGCCCACCGGCCCCTGGCACAGCCCGCGCGCGCGACGCACCCACGTCATCGAGATCAATTGCCTCGTCGTGGCCGGACGCCTCGAAGCTCGCTGGACTTTCAGCGAAAATCTCCACCGCGCCGAAACCATCGACCGTCTCGCGAGCCGGTTCCTGACAGGGCTGCGAGGCATCATCGCCTCCGCCGGGCACGCGCCCGCGAGTGCGGAAAGCTACCCGCTCTCCCCGATCCAGCAGCTCTACCACACCCTCGAATCCGCCCAGCCCAACGCCGGTTTCGACCAATGGCACTGCCTCCTCCGCGGCCCGCTCGACCTCACGCATTTCGAGCGTGCGTGGCGCGAAGTCTTCGCCCGCCATCCCATTCTCCGCACCGCATTCGACGGCGACGCGCAGCAGGTTTTCGACGCCGTCACGCCCGCTATCCACGTCGCAGACTGGCGCGAATTTTCAACGCCACAGCAGGACGAAAAGCTCGCGGACTTTCTGCGCGCCGACCGCGCACGCGGCTTCGATCTCGCGCAGCCGCCGCTCACGCGCATCGCGCTCCAGCGCCTGCGCGATGACGAGTGGCGCTTCGTCTGGAGCCACCACCATTTGCAAATCGACGGCTGGTCGTGGCCGCTGCTCTTTCGCGAAGTCAGCACGCTCTACGCCGGGGCCACGCTCCCGCCTGCGCCGCCGTATCGCGACTACATCGAATGGCAGCAGCGCCAGCCCATCGCCGCCTCGCGCGACTTTTGGCAGAATTATCTGCGCGGCTTTTCGGAGCCCACGCCGTTGCCCGGTCACGTCTCACCCGGTGCGGATGGAGCCGCCGAGTTTCACGAGGAAACGCACCGTCTTTCGACCGAATCCACCGCCGCATTGCGCGACCTCGCGCGCCGCTCGCAGGTCACGCTCAACGTCCTCGTCCAGACTGCTTTGGCGCTGCTCCTCAGCCGCCTCGCGGAGCGCGACGACATCGTCTTGGGCGCGAGCTTTTCCGGCCGGCCCGCCGATCTGCCCGGCGTGGAAAACATCGCCGGCCCCTTCGTCAACAACCTCCCCGTCCGCGTCGTCATCCAAGGCGCCGAGCCGCTTTCCAGCCTGCTGCGCCGCGTGCAGGCGCAGCTTTTCGCGCTGAACGAACACCAGTCCACGCCGCTCCCGCAGATTCAGGAATGGAGCGAAATGCCGTGGCACGCGCGTCTGTTTTCGAGCCTGCTTGTTTTCCAAAACTACCTCGTCGATGACGCCTCGCGCCGTCTCGGCGACAGCGTGACGATCCACGATCTCATCGCACCGATTCGCACGAATTACCCGCTCACCATCGTCGCCGTCCCCGGCCCGGAACTCACGCTCACGGCCATCGCCCCCGCATCCACTTTCACACCGACCTCGCTCACCCAATGGCTCGCGCAACTCGCCGCCTTGCTCGATGCGATGGCCACCGGCAGCGGTCAGACCTCAGCGGAATTCCAGTCCCTCATCCCCGCGCCTCCGCGCGTTGAAACCGCAGCCGCACGCGCCCGTTCCGCCACTTTCGTCGCCCCGCGCACGCCCACCGAGCACGCCATCGCCGCCGTCTGGCGCGAGGCTTTCCGCACGGACGCCGTGGGGATTCAGGACAATTTTTTCGACCTCGGCGGCCACTCGCTGCTGATGATCCGGGTGCATGCCCGCTTGCGCGAGGCGCTCAAGAGCGACATCTCGGTGGTGCACATGTTTCAGCATCCGACCATCGAATCCCTCGCCCGCCATCTCGACGGCGGCCCGGCGCAAAACACCGTGCCCGGAGGGATCGCGGCGCGTGCGGAGCGGCAGAAGGCCGCCTTGGCACGTCAACGGCTTATCACGCGCAATCCATGAGTCCAATTGAGAGCCAGCACGAAGGAATCGCCATCATCGGGATGGCCGGGCGCTTTCCGGGCGCGCGGAATATCGCGGAGTTCTGGCAAAATCTCACCGCTGGTGCGGAGACGATTTCGCAGCTCACCGACGGGCAACTTTCCGCTGCCGGACTCAATGCCGCCAAGCTCCGCGCCGATTCCAGCTACGTCGCCGCGCGCGGCTTGATGGAGCGGCCCGAATGGTTCGACTCCGCGTTTTTCGGCATCACGCCGAAGGAGGCGGAAGTCATGGATCCGCAGCAGCGCGTCTTTCTCGAAGAATCCTGGACGGCGCTCGAAGACGCGGGCTGCGACCCCGCGCGCTACCCCGGCGCGATCGGCGTCTTCGCGGGGATGAGCAACAACACCTACTTCGCGAACAACGTCGCCGGGCACCCGGAACTCATCGACGCGGTCGGCGCGCTGACCGCGATGATGGGCAACGAGAAGGACTACCTCGCCACGCGCGTCGCGTACAAGCTGAACCTCAAAGGCCCGGCACTCAGCATCTACACCGCGTGCTCGACCTCGCTCGTCGCCGTCTGCCAGGCCTGCACCGCGCTGCTCAATTTCCAATGCGACGCCGCGCTCGCGGGCGGCGTCTCGATCACCTTTCCGCAGGAGCGCGGCTACACTTTCCAGGACGGCGGCATCACTTCGCTGGACGGCCATTGCCGCGCCTTCGACGCGGACGCGGCGGGCACGGTTTTCAGCAGCGGCGTCGGCATCGTCGTCTTAAAACGGCTCGCCGAAGCGCTGGCGGACGGCGATCAGATTTACGCGGTCATCAAAGGCTCCGCGCTGAACAATGACGGCTCGCAAAAAGTCAGCTTCACCGCGCCGAGCGTGGATGGTCACGCCGAGGTCATCGCGCTCGCGCAAGCCCTAGCGGGCTTTGCGCCGGAGACGATCAGCTACATTGAGGCGCACGGCACCGGCACGCCGCTCGGCGATCCGATTGAAATCGCCGGCCTCACCCAGGCTTTTCGCGCGGGCACGGACGCGAAAAACTTCTGCGCCATCGGCTCGGTGAAAACGAACATCGGCCATCTCGATGTCGCCGCCGGCGTGGCGGGGCTCATCAAAACCGCGCTCGCGCTGCGGCATGGCGTGCTGCCGCCGAGCCTCCATTTTCACGCGCCGAATCCGAAACTCGATTTGGAAAACAGCCCCTTCCACGTGAACACCGCGACCCACGCATGGGATTGCGGAGATGCCCCGCGCCGCGCGGGCGTGAGTTCCTTCGGCGTTGGCGGGACAAACGCCCACGTCGTCCTCGAAGAAGCGCCCGCGGCTCCGCGAGCAAGCAGCCATCAGACTTCGCAGCTTATCGTCCTTTCCGCCCGCACTGCACCCGCTCTCGAAGAAAGCACCCGCGCGCTCGGCGAAGCTCTGGGGAGCACACTCGTCCCGAGTGTTGGCGAGGGCGTCCCGCCATCGCGAACTTCGGAAACCGCCCAAACTGCCGCGAGCGCCTGTTTGCAGACGGACGCCGCAGGAAGTTCGTTTCGGCGGGACGCCGAAACCAGCACGCGGGACGCGTGCGCTCCCCGGAATTTCTCCGACATCGCTCTCACGCTCCAAGCCGGTCGCCACGCCTTCAATCATCGCCGTGCCGTCATCGCCCATTCGGTCGGGGACGCCATCGCCGCGCTCGGCGATCCGAAGCGCATGATGACGCGCGTGCAGCAGCGCCGCGACGTGCCGGTGGCGTTCATGTTCCCCGGCCAGGGCGCGCAGTTCGCGGGCATGGGCGCGGGGCTTTTTAAGACGGAGCCGGTCTTCCGCGACATCGTCGCGCGGTGCGCGGAAATCCTCCGTCCGCACCTCGGCGGCGATCTGCGCGAGGCGATGCGCGATCCGGCGCAACTCGCGCAGACGCGCATCACCCAGCCCGCGCTCTTCGTCATCGAATACGCACTCGCCCAGCTCTGGATGACGCGCGGCATTTCGCCGACGGCGATGATCGGGCACAGCGTTGGCGAATACGTCGCCGCGTGTCTCGCGGGAGTCTTTTCGCTGGAGGATGCGCTGGCGCTCGTCGCCCGCCGCGCGGCTCTGGTCCAAGCGCAACCGCCGGGGGCGATGCTCGCGGTGCGTCTGCCGGAGGCCGAACTCGCGCCCTTGCTGGACGCGCAGCTTTCCATCGCCGCCATCAATGCGCCGAACCTCTGCGTGGCCTCCGGGCCGTTCGATGCTGTCGAGAATCTCGAAGTCATTTTGCGCGAGCGCGGAGTCGCGGCGCGGCGTCTGGAAACATCCCACGCCTTTCACTCCGGGATGATGGATGACGTGATCGCGCCATTCACGGAAATCGTCCGCGGCGTCCGTTTGCACGCGCCGAAAATCCCGTTCGTCTCGAATGTCACCGCCGACTGGATCACCGACGCGCAGGCGACTGATCCGGCGTACTGGGCCGCGCACGTCCGCGCGCCGGTGCGCTTCGCCGCGAGCGTCGCGCGGCTGCTCGATTCCTCGCCGCGTGCGCTGCTGGAGTGCGGTCCCGGCCAGACGCTCGCCACGCTCGCGCGCCAGCACCCGTGCCGCGCGGAGCATCACGAGCCGATCGCCACGCTCCCGGAAAAAGCGGATGAAAACGATGCGATCAACACCGCGCTCGGCAGGCTCTGGCTCGCGGGCGTGAGCCTCGACTGGCAGGCGGTGCATGCGGGTGAAAATCCGCGGCGGGTTTCGCTGCCGACATATCCTTTCGAGCGGCAGCGGTACTGGGCGGAACCGCGCGGCGCGCTGCCGCTGATTTCCGGGAGCGGGGAAACTGTGGACGCCCTTCCGCTTTCGCACGCGGATGAAAGTCCGTCTCGGCGGGACGCCGAGACCAGCACGCGGGACGCGTGCGCTCCCCAGAGCAGAAGCGAGCGGCTGCTCGCGGAAGTCATCAAGGAGTTGCAGAAGTGCTCGGGCCTTGATTTGCGGGACGCCAGCCCCGACGCCTCGTTCACCGAACTCGGCTTTGATTCGCTGTTTCTCACGCAGGCGAGTCTCGCGCTGCAAAAGCGTTTCCGCGTTCCAATCACTTTCCGCCGTTTGCTCGAAGACGTGCCCACACCGCGCGAACTCGCCGCATGGCTGGATGAAAAACTCCCGGACGACGACGCACCGGTCGAGATGGAACTCCGTGACGAGCGCAACGAGGCGGCGGGTGCTGTAGGGGAAGCTGGCAGCTTCCCCTACAGCACCTCGCCTTCTGCGACGGCGAAAGCCCACGGCCCCTTCCGCCGCATCGACACGAGCAGCGCGCCGGAGTTCACGCCGACGCAGCGTGCGCATCTCGATGACCTGATCGCCCGCTACACGAAACGCACCGCGGAATCCAAACGTGTGACCGCCGCGCATCGCCCGTATCTGGCTGATCCGCGGGCGGTCGCAGGTTTTCGGCGGGCGTGGAAGGAGATGGTTTATCCGCTCGTCACGGAGCGTTCGCTCGGCGCGAAACTTTGGGATGCAGACGGTCACGAGTATGTGGATGTGACGCTTGGCTTCGGACAAAATTTGCTCGGCCATCGCCCGCCGTTCGTCATCGAGGCGGTCAGCGAGCGACTCCACAGCGGCATCGAAATCGGCCCGACTTCCCCGCTCGCCGGGCAGGTCGCGGCGCTGACGCGCGAGTTCACTGGGCTCGACCGCGTGGCCTTTTGCAACACGGGATCGGAGGCCGTGACCGCGGCGATTCGCACCGCGCGCACGGTCACGGGGCGGAGCAAGATCGCGCTCTTTGCCGGCGCGTATCACGGCATTTTCGATGAAGTGCTGGTGCGGCCCGGCGCGGATCACACGGCGCTGCCCATCGCGCCGGGCATCGAGCCGGGCGCGATTGAAAACGTGCTCGTGCTTGAATACGGCACCGACGAAGCGCTCGCCGTCCTGCGCGCCCACGCGCACGAACTCGCCGCGGTGCTCGTCGAGCCCGTGCAAAGCCGTCGCCCAGAACTCCAGCCGCGCGACTTTCTCCACGAAGTCCGCCGGATCACTGCCGAGGCTGGCAGCGCGCTCGTCTTCGATGAAGTGGTCACCGGCTTTCGCATTCATCCCGGTGGCGCGCAGGCGTGGTTCGGGGTGAAGGCGGACATCGCCACATATGGCAAGGTCGTCGGCGGCGGGCTGCCCATCGGGATTGTCGCCGGTGCGGCGCGTTTCATGGATGCGCTCGACGGCGGCGCGTGGAACTACGGCGACGACTCATTTCCCGAGGCGGGCGTGACTTTTTTCGCGGGCACTTTCGTCCGGCATCCGCTGGCGCTGGCGGCGGCGAAAGCGGTGCTGGAGCATTTGCGTGAAGCCGGCCCCGCACTTCAGGAAAAGCTCAACGAACGCACGGCGGAACTCGTCGCGCAGTTGAACGCACACCTCGCCACGCGCGGCGTGCCGCTCCGATGGACGCGCTTTGCCTCGATGTATTTCCTGGCGATTCCGCCGGAGATGAAACACGCCGGGCTGCTGTGGTATCACCTGCGTCTGCGCGGAATTCACGCTTGGGAAAGCCGTCCGAGTTTTCTCTCCACGGCACACACCGACGCGGATGTGGAAAAAATCGTGACGGCGTTTCGCGAGAGCGTGGATGAATTGCTGGACGCGGGATTTCTGCCGGGCGGCGCAGCGGTGACGGAAAGTTTTTCGAGCGCGGAATTTCCGCTCACCGACGCGCAACAGGAACTGCTGCTCGCCACGCGGATGGGGCCGGAGGCGTCGGCGTCGTTCAACGAATCAATCACCATTCATCTGCGCGGCGCTCTCGACATGGCGGCGTTGGATGTGGCGCTCAACCGGCTCGTGGCGCGGCACGAGGCCCTGCGCACGACCTTTGCCGACGATGGCAAAATGCAGCGCGTCGCGCCGGCGCTGGCGGTCGAACTTCCGTTGGTGGATTTGTCTGCACTCGCCCCGGAGGCGCAAACGCGCGCGCTTGCCGGACGGATCGAAACGGAGACGACAACCCCGTTTGACCTCGCGCGCGGGCCGCTGCTGCGCGCGGCGCTCGTGCGGCTCGCGGAGGACCGTCACGATCTCGTGCTCACGGTGCAGCACATCGTTTGCGACGGGTGGTCTTTCGCCAACGTGGTGAGCGATCTGGCGGCGTTGTCCAGCGGGCGTCCGCTCGCGGCACCGGGTGCATTTCGCGAATACGCGCGCTGGCTGCGCGAGAAGCAAACGAGCCCGGAATTTGCCGCGACGGAAGACTTTTGGCTGAAGCAATTTTCCACGCTGCCGCCGGCGATAGAACTGCCGTCGGATCACCCGCGCGGCAGTCAGCGCAGCTACCACGGGGCGCGCTGCGCGACGATGGTGCCGCGGGAGCTGCACGAGGCGCTGAAGCGGTTCAGCGCAGCGCAGCGCTGCACGCTTTTCACGACGATGCTGGCGGCGTTTCAAGTGCTGCTGCACCGGCTCACGGGGCAGGATGATCTCGTGGTCGGCATTGCCGCCGCGGGCCAGGCGGCGATGGGGCGGGAGGACATCGCCGGGCACTGCCTGAACTTCCTGCCGATCCGCGCGCGGATGACCGGCGATCCTGATTTCATCGGCTTCCTCGGGGCGATGCGCACGCTGATCTTCGAAGCGTTCGACCACCAAAATCTGACCTTCGGCGCGCTGCTGCAAAAGCTCGCGCTGCCGCGCGACGCGAGCCGCATGCCGCTGCTCGGCGCGACTTTCAATATCGACCGGAGCAGCACGGGCCTTGATTTCGCGGGCCTCGGCGCGGAGTTCGACATCAACCCGAAGCTGCGCCTCGGCCTCGAACTCAGCTTCAATCTCCTTGAGACGGAGCACGGCACACAGCTCTACTGCGCGTTCAATCGCGACCTGTTTGAACCGACGACGATTGATCGCTGGCTCGCGCACTATCTCACGCTGCTCGGCGGGATCGTGGCGGATGCCGCACGCCCGCTTTCGCGCCTGCCACTGCTCAGCGAGGCGGAGCAGCGCGCGCTCACCGACGGCAGCCTTGCCACGCGCAGCTTCGCGCCGGAGCGCTGCATCCATGAGCTTTTCGAGGCGCATGCGAGCGCCACACCAGACGCGGTCGCGCTGGTTTTTGAAAAGCAACGCGTGAGCTATGGCGAGTTGAACACGCAGGCGAACCGGCTCGCCCATCACCTCCGCGCGCTCGGCGTCGGGGCAGAAACGCTCGTCGCCATTTGCCTCGAACGTTCGCCGGATTTGCTCGTCGCGATCCTCGGCGTACTCAAGGCCGGCGGCGCGTATGTGCCGCTCGATCCCGATTCGCCGGGTGAACGGCTCGGGCTCATCCTCGCCGACGCGCAGACGCCGGTCGTGCTGACGCAGGAAAAGCTGCTCGCGAAAATCGGCGGGACGACCGCGGCAGTTTTTTGCTTTGATCGCGACGGAGCCGCACTCGCGGAACGGAGCACGGAAAATCCCGCGCGCGAAGCGGGGCCGGAGGCCGCCGCCTACGTTATTTACACCTCGGGCTCGACGGGCGTGCCAAAAGGCGTGGTCGTGACGCATCACAATGTCGTCCGTCTTTTCCAAGCGACAGACGACTGGTTCCATTTCACCGCGAGCGATGTCTGGACGCTCTTCCACTCACCGGCTTTCGATTTTTCCGTCTGGGAAATATGGGGTGCGCTCGCGTGTGGCGGGCGGCTGGTGATCGTCCCCTATCTGCTCAGCCGCAGCCCAGCGCAATTCTACGCGCTGCTCGCGGAGGAAAAGGTGACGGTGCTCAACCAGACGCCGCTCGCTTTCCAGCAGTTCATCCGCGTCGAGGACGACGCAACCGCGCGGCGCGAACTCGCGCTGCGCTTCGTCATCTTCGGCGGCGAGGCTCTGGATTTTCCGGCGCTGCGTCCGTGGTTCACGCGGCATGGCGAGGCGCAGCCGCAGCTCGTGAACATGTACGGCATTACCGAGACGACGGTGCATGTGACCTACCGCCCCGTGACGCTCGCCGACCTCGATGCGCCGAGCGGCAGCCGCATCGGTTGCGCCATTCCCGACCTCGATCTTTTCGTCCTCGACCGCGCGCTTGCGCCTTGTCCCATCGGCCTCGCGGGCGAGCTGTACGTCGGCGGCGCGGGTGTGGCGCGCGGCTATTTGCGGCGTGAGGGACTGACCGTCGAACGCTTCATCCCGCATCCGTGGAGAGCGGGCGCTCGGCTTTACAAGAGCGGCGATCTCGCGCGACGGACGGCGGACGGCGATCTCGAATATCTCGGACGCGCCGACCTGCAGGTGAAGGTGCGCGGCTACCGCATCGAGCTTGGCGAAATCGAGGCCGCGCTGCTCCGGCATCCCGGCGTGGCGCAGTGCGCGGTCGTGGTGCGCGCACTGCTGAGCGGGGAAAGCGGGCTCGCGGCGTATTACGTGCGCGCCGCGTCTGCGGCACCGGCTGAGCGCGAGTTGCGCGCTTTCGTCCAGGAGCGCCTGCCGTCTTACATGGTGCCGTCCGCTTTCGTCCTGCTCGACGCGCTGCCGCTCAATCTCAACGGCAAACTCGACGCCGCCGCGCTGCCCGCGCCATCGGCGCATGCGGAGACTTCTGCCAACGGCGTGACCGCCCCGAGCACCGCATTGGAAAAGGACGTCTCGCTGCTTTGGGCCGAGTTGCTCGGGCGCAACAGCTTCTCGATCCACGACGATTTTTTCGCCGTCGGCGGCCACTCGCTGCTCGCCATCCAGCTCCTCGCGCGGGTGCGCGAAAAGTTCCGCGTGGACGTGCCGGTGCGGCGCTTGTTTGACACGCCGACAATCGAGGGCGTAGCACAGTTCATCGCCGAACACCTGCCACCGCCGCCACCCGCCAAGCCTGTCCACAGCCTCATCTCCATCCAGCGGGGTGCGGCGGGACAGCGCCCGTTTTTCCTCGTGCCCGGCGGCTGGGGCGGCGAGATCGAGTTCCTCGTCTATGGGCAGCTCAAGCTGCATCTCGGCACCGATCTGCCGATCTACGGCCTCAATGCTCGCGGCTCCGAAGGCATCGAAAAACCGCACCGCAGTGTGCGCGAAATGGCCGTCGATTACGTGGACGAAATCCGCACGGTGCAGCCGCACGGGCCGTATCTCCTCGGCGGCGAGTGCATCGGCGGCGTGCTCGCCTACGAGATGGCGCGGCGGCTGGAGGAGATCGGGGAAAAGGCCGATCTGCTCGTGCTGCTCGACACCGAACTCCCGCACCGGGCGGCGCTCCGGCAGTTCTGCGCGGAGGAGCGCAGCGCGCGGCGGCGGGCCTTTTGGCAGACGCATGTGGCGCAGCCGTTTCGCGACCACATGCACAATCTTTCGCGCCTCACGCTCGGCAAAAAAATCGCCTACATCTGGCAGCGGGCCTCGCGGAAGCGGAGCCTCAGCGCGCCGCCCGGCGCGGAGCCGACGCCGCTCGATGCGCGCAAAACTCTCGGACATTATCCACGGCTGCTGATGGCGCATCCCGTGGGCGCGTATCGCGGGAAAATCACGCTGCTCATCGACGAAACATCGCACGCGAAATACGGGAAGTTCGGCTGGGACAGCATGGAAAATGGCGGGATCGAACTGCACGTCCTGCCGGGCGACCACCTTTCCTACATCCGCGAAAACGCCGCCCTCACTGCCGCCAAACTGCGCGCGCTGATCGACACCGCCAACCAAATCCCCGCATGATTACCGCCCTCGAAAACTGGCAGCCTGCACGCAAGCCCGCCGCGCTCCGCGCCGGCGAAGTCCACCTCTGGCGAGCGCCGCTCGAACCCACCGCAGAGTTGCGCGGCACGCTTTCGCCGGCGGAATGGATTCGCGCGGAACGCTTTCATTTTGCGCGCGACCGCGAGCGGTTCATCGCCACGCGCGGGCTGCTGCGCACGATCCTCGCGGAGTATCTCGACACCGATCCGCGGGAGCTGCTTTTCCGCACCGGCCCGCACGGCAAACCGGAACTCGACGCCGCGGGCACCTCACTGCGTTTCAATCTCAGCCACTCCGACGGGCTCATGCTGCTCGCCGTCACGCATGCGCGCGACCTCGGCGTGGATCTCGAATTCATGCGGCACGACATGCCGTTTGAAACGCTCGCCGATCACTACTTCGACCCGGAGGATGCGTGGGATTTGCGCCTGCTGCCGGCGGCGCAGCGCGCATGGAAATTCTACGACGTGTGGACCTGCACCGAGGCGCGGCTGAAGGCGCACGGCGTGGGCCTCGCCGACGGCCTGCATGTCGTCGAACCCGACCGCTGGTCGCTGCTCAAACTCACACCCGCCGCCGGGTATGCCGCCGCGCTCGCGGTGGAAGGCGGGGATTTTCAACTGGAGTGCTGGTCATGGCAGAAGTAACCGCGCCGCCGAGCTACGAGATCGTCATCCAGCCCTCGCGCGGCTGGCTGCGGATCGACTGGCGCGAGATGTGGGAATACCGCG